>JBEKRY010000020.1:0-34862 GCA_049517555.1 Candidatus Sulfotelmatobacter sp.
AGTAGCGCAAGAGAGGCAAATCAAAAGCCCGGCCACGACTGAGGCGAGGAACCGCTGCGATTGCTTATCTTTCATTCGTAATCCGATCATGAATAATCCGACTCTCCGCGTCGATATAGCTATGGGTTCACCACTTCGAGCGGAATGCTGGTAGTTTCCGCCGAGCTTGATCCCACCATCAGGTCGAACATGCCCGGTTCGACCACGTGATTCATGTTGAGATCGATCAACGACAAGTCATCGGGAGTGAGCGTAAAGTCGACCGTGATCTTCTGTCCAGGTTCCAGGCTGACGCGCTTGAAGCCGCGCAATTGCATCACCGGGCGAGTCACCGACGCCACCCGCTGATGAAAATAGAGTTGAGCGACTTCGTCTCCGGCGCGGTTGCCAGTGTTCGTAATGTCGACCGAGACCTTGGCCGAGCCTCCCGGGAGAATACTTTTGGGCTCAACCCGGACGTTCTCGAAGTGGAATTGCGTATAGCTAAGCCCGTAGCCGAACGGAAATAAAGGCTCACGGCTGTCAAACAAATACGTGCGGTTGCGCGATGGCTTGTGATTGTAGAAATCGGGAAGCTGTCCCACGGTCCGCGGAAAAGTGATGGGCAATTTCCCGCCGGGATTTACATCGCCAAAGAGTATGTTAGCCGTCGCGGTTCCGCCCTGTTCGCCCAGATACCAGCCCTCCAGTATCGCGGGAACGTGCTCTTTGACGTAGTTGATCGAGAGCGGCCGGCCATTGATCAGCAAGACGACAACCGGCTTGCCAGTCTCGACGATCGCCTGAACGAGCGCTTCCTGTGAGCCCAGCAGATCGAGCGAATCGCGGTCACCCAGATGCTGCTCGGACCAAGCCTCACGATTGGTACTTTCATTTTCTCCGACTACGACAATCGCGACATCAGCCTGACGTGCAACCGCCGCCGCCGCACGAATGCTTTCGACTTCCGACTTCGGATCGGGCTCCGTGACTTTGTTCTCGTACCACGCCGACCATCCCTGTTTGCCAGTCGTGATCTTGCAGCCCTCAGCGTAAAGCACCTTGACGCTGTCTCCCACGCGCTTGCGAATGCCGTCCAGAATGCTGATCTGGTTTCCCGGACCCGGATCGCGGCTGTAGCCGCCGAGGTGAACGTCGGCGGCATTGGGCCCGATGACCGCAATAGTCTTCAATTTCTTGAGATCCAGCGGCAGCAGGTTGTTGTCATTCTTCAGCAGCACGATTGCCTTCTGCGCCACCTTCAACGCCAGTTGCTGATGCTCAGAGCTATTGGTGATTTTCTGGGCGTAGTCGGGATCGACATAAGGATTCTCAAACAGGCCGAGCCGGAACTTCGCCTCCAGCACGCGCTGCACGGCCAGATCCAGTTCTGCCTCGGGAACTTTGCCTGCACGCACCTGATCCACCAGCGTCGCGTAGACCGCGCCATCCGACAAGTCGTAGTCGACTCCTGCCGCAAGGGCTTTGCGAGCTGCGTCGGCAAAATCGGCTGCCACATGATGCGTCTCTACCAGCATCTGCAGTCCGCCTCCATCCGACATCACGTAGCCGCGAAAACCCCATTCCTGGCGCAGCACGCGGTCCAGCAGCCAGTGGTTGATATGGTTCGGGATGCCGTCAATCTCGTTGTAGGAGGCCATTGCGCTTCCCACGTGAGCCTCTTGTACGGCGGCGCGGAAAGGAACCAGGAAAGTCTCGCGCAGGTCGCGTTCGGAAAAATTCGCAGGAGCTGTGTTAGTGCCGCTCTCCGGTTGGCCGTGAGCCGCGAAATGCTTCATGGTGGCCATGACGTGATGCCGATCGATATTCCACGACGTGCCTTGCAGCCCGTTAATCGCGGCCACGCCCATGTGCGCGACCAGATAAGAATCTTCGCCATAGGTTTCTTCGGTTCGTCCCCAGCGCGGGTCGCGCCCCAAATCCAGCACCGGCGACAAGGCTTGATTCACACCGGCAGAGGCCATTTCATCCCCGGCCGCGGTGAACGCCTGCTGCACCAGTTCCGGGTCCCACGTGCTGGCCAGGCCCAGCACTTGCGGAAAGCTGGTGCTGCCGTAGGCCATGAATCCGTGCAGGGCCTCGCCCGGGAAAATCGCCGGGATACCCAGCCGCGTTTTTTCCATCAGGAAATGCTGTGCGGCGTTGCGAGCCGCGGCGGCATCGTGAGGACTCACCTGCGAATCCTCGCGATACATCTTGGTCAAGGCTTCAAAGGCTTGCTTTTCTTCGGGGTTATCTGACGACCGTGCACGCCTGCGGCCTCCCGCCAGTTGATCGACCTTTTCCTCCAGCGTCATGCGCTTGACCAGGTCCGCCGCGCGTTGTTCAGCCCGAAGATTCGGATTGCGATAAGCCGGTTGAGCTTCCTGCGCAAAACAAATGGGAACAAGCAGACCGAGAACAGCGAAACCAAGCAGATTCTGCCGAAGCATCCGGCCTCCTGTCGTAACAGCGACGAAAGTTATGTAGCGATTAAGTGAAAATGGCACGCGAGAGCAAGCGTCTTTCGGTAACGATCGATGTTATCGAAAAAACAGCGGTAGAAAATCCTTTTTTTAGAGGCTTTTTTCGAGCGCACTGGTGGGTCAACGAATCGGGAGCGGTCGGCCGGTCATCGCCCTGGATACGTGGCCAGGAATACATCGAAAACGAACAGTGCGATCGCAAGGTCGTTGAAGAGTGTTGCCTGGTGCGAGGCTGGCCAAAGCTGGTTGGCCGCCCAAAACAAGAACGCACATGCCAGCAGGATGGCTTTGATCAGCTCCGAGCGAGATGGTCGGCGTACTGCCTCGTAAACCAGACAGGCGCAGGCAATCATGGCCAGCGGGAGCGCGGCGAGGAATTCGTGCGCCCTTGCGGGGAAGAGCCCGGGAACCATATCCCAAACCAAGAGCACACCAACACTGACGAGCGTCAAAATGCAGAGAGCTAACGGCAGCGACCGGAGATCGTAGCTCCGGTCGGAGTCAAGACGAGTCGACATAGACGAATCCTCGGGGGGTAGAGAGCGACCCGGAGCCAGCGATCTAAGAGTCGCCGACCTCTGTGAGTTCCAGCCGCTCCTCAGTAGGGAGCCGTAACGATTGCGTCTTCAGGATAGCCCGGCATGCCAAACTCCGGAACATCCAGGCCTTCTTCTTCCGATTCAGGCGCCACGCGCATGCTTTTCACTTTATTCACGCACCAGAACACGACGAACGTCGCGCCGAACGCCCACACCGCGTATAAGGTCGCTCCCATGAGCTGGCACCAGAACTGCCTAGTGTCGCCGTGAATCAGGCCGGTCACGCCCTGGCCTGCGCGCCCCAGATAACTGGCGGCGCCGACTCCGTTCCACCCCGAGCCGTAAGTGCCGTCGGCGAAAATGCCCACGCACACGGCGCCCAGCCAGCCGCAGTAGCCATGGACGGAAACCGCGCCGCAGGGGTCGTCGATCTTCAGAACTCGCTCGTTGAACAGCACTCCACCGCAAACCAAAGCTCCCGCCAGCACGCCGATGACGACCGACGCAGTGGGAGACACAAACGCGCAAGGCGCCGTAATCGCGACCAGGCCGGCGAGCATCCCGTTACAAGCCATGGTGATGTCAGGCTTGCCGAACAGGAAATACCAGATGAGCATGGCCGCCGCCGACCCGGCGCAGGCCGCCAGATTCGTATTCACCGCGACCACGGAAATCCGCAGGTCGGTGGCGCCCAGCGTAGACCCGGGATTGAAGCCCATCCACCCGAATAGCAGAATGAACGTGCCCGTCACCACGTACACAATGTTGTGAGCAGGGAAGACGCGAATTTTTCCACCGGGGCCGAACTTCCCCAGACGAGGGCCGAGAATGATCGCAAGGGCCATGGCGCAGAACCCGCCCACCGCGTGCACCACGGTGGAACCGGCAAAGTCTACGTAACCGTGCCCCAGGTTCATGGTCGATCCGAGCTGCGAGAGCCAACCACCACCCCACGTCCAGCAGCCGGAAATCGGGTACAGGATTGCGCCGATAAAGAGTTCACATACCAGAAACGCCCAGAAGCTGATGCGTTCGCAGATGGCGCCGACGATGATGTATCCAGCGGTCTCCATGAACACGACTTCAAACAGCGTCAGACAATTGCTGGCGCTGTCGTAGGCCGGTCCAACCAGAAAGAATCCCTTTCCCCCTACAAATCCCCATTGTCCGCTGCCAATCAGGAAATGGTTCAGCGTGGGGATGCCGCCAAGATTCGTCGGCGCGGCGTTGATTGCCACCGCTCCGAACTGGAAGGCATATCCTACCGCGTAGTAAGCAAGGAAGGCGAAAACGTAGGCCGCGAAGTTCAGCATCATCAAGTGCGCGGCATTTTTCTTCTGCACCAGACCGCAGGTGAGCAGGGCAAACCCGGCCTGCATAAACAGGACCAGATAGCCCGTGTTGAGTGTCCATGCGAAATTGGTGGCGACGCGGACGTGGCCCACGCTGTCAGCCAACTTCACTGCCAGCGGTTCCTTGGCTACTTGAGCCTGGTAGTCGTCGTAGGCTTTCTTGTTCTGGGCGTAATCTGGGGCTGTTTTATCGGTAGGTTCGGCAACCACAAAGGGATTGCCCGCGGCGTCTACCGCTGTGGTCTTGTCCCCGGTCGCGGTTCCAGCAGGATCCGGCTTGGGCGTGTCGTCGGCAAAACTGAAAGCCGATAGTCCGGCCAGAAGTCCGCCTGCTAGAACGATCATCGCGCTGGCGCCTACCAACGACCGGCGCAAAAACGACCAGCGCAGAGAGCGCCTCCCTGCTCGCTTCATCATCTTTGAAGGCTCCTGTTTATGAGACGTGCTTTGTTTCGAGCATCGTAATTCCGCAGCCGCGGTCGAGGCTCTGCCGGCGCGGACACCCCCCCGGCGCCGCGCCGGTGACCCACACAGCGTGCTAGGCCAGAATCAATCCGAGGACGATAAATGCGCTTATCGACTCAGTCCAATACAAATTTCTTATAGGTACCATCACAAAACGCTGGCTCGGAAGGCATCTGTCGCGGTAGGCCGAACCCGCTGACCAAGGCAGCGCAGATCCGCCCGAAAACGGCCCCCCATACGGGTTTTCAGGACCGGAGCGCGGGGCTGGAAGGCCAAATTAGGTCTACGCCTCGGGGCATGAAATCGGATAAAATGCTCAGGCCCTTCCCCGCAGGGAGCGTCATGGAGACGACGGGATTACCGAAAAAACTGGCCGGACGGTACGAGGTGAGGCAGATCCTCGGCCAGGGCGGGATGGGCCTGGTTTATCGCGCCTACGACACCGTCGTTCGCCGCGAAGTTGCCCTGAAGACGATTCTCGATATTCCCGATCCCGCCTCTCTGCAACTCTTCTACAAAGAATGCGATGTGCTCGCTTCCATGAGCCATCCCAACATCGTTGAGATTTTTGACATCGGAGAATTTGAGGACGACGGAAAGAAAAAGCCCTACTTCGTCATGCCGCTTCTGCCCGGCACGACGCTCGACCATTTCATCCGCAAGTCCAGCCATCACCTCACCGTCGAACGCACCGTCGAAATTATTTGCCAGACCTGCCGTGGCCTGCAGGCCGCGCACGAGCGCGGACTGGTGCATCGCGATCTGAAGCCGAGCAACATCTTTGTGATGGAGGACGATTCGGTCAAGATCATCGACTTCGGCGTGGCCCACATGTCCGACGCCAAAACCACGCGGGCGCAAAAAGGAACCCTGCTCTATATGTCGCCGGAGCAGATTCAGTTGAAGCCTCTATCCGCCGCCTCCGACATCTTCTCTTTGAGCGTGGTTTGCTATGAGGCGTTGACCGGACGGCATCCGTTCCAGCGGGCTCGCGCCGACGAAGTGGTTGAAGCCATCCTCAATCAAAACCCGCCTCCCGCTTCGGAAGTGAACTCCACGATTTCGCAAGCCATCAGCCGCGTTGTCCACAAAGGGATGGCGAAACAGGCCTGGCACCGCTTCAGCAGCGCGCGCGAACTCGGCGACACCTTGGCCAAGGCCATGCGCAACGAGCCGATCGAGTTCTTCGATCCGGAGCGCACGCGCCCCCGCCTGCAGCGCGCCACCAAGGCGCTCGCGGACGGCGATCTTCAATTTGCAGGCGAAATTCTCGGCGAGGTGGAAGCCGAAGGCCACATGGATGCCGAGATTCAGGCACTTCGCCACCAACTCGACAATGCCGTCCGCCGCAAAACTTTGTCTCAGTTGCTGGATGCGGCTCGGGCGCGCTTTGAAGAGGCGGAAGATCCTCTGGCGCTGCAAAAACTGCAGGAGGCGCTGCAGATCGAGCCCGACAATGCCGTCGCGCTCGCAATGAAGAGCAAGATCGAGAACCGGCGCAGCGAAAAGCAGATTGAAAACTGGTATCGCCTGGCGCGGCAGCACATTGAGAATCATGCCTATCCGCACGCCCGCGAAGCCCTGCAGAATGTGCTGCAACTCCGCCCCCAGGAGGCTCGCGCCCTGCAGTTGCTGGCGGAAGTCGACCGCCAGGAGCAGGACTACAAGAAGCTTCGTCAGGACAAAGAACAGCTCCACAAGGCCGCCGTCGACGCCTGGCAAAAAGGCGACGTCAGCAACGCTCTGGCCAAGCTGGGCGTGGTGCTCGAGCTCGACCGCAGGGCTCCTGACGCCGCCAATTCCGAAAGCGGTGCCCGCTATCAAACCTTCTATAACGAGGTCCGCTCCGAACACGACGCCATGAACACGGCGTACGCCGATGCGCGCAAACAACTCGCGGATCGCAACTTCGCCAAGGCCATCACAACCTGCCAGGCGTATCTGGCCAAGTATCCGACGAATGCAATTTTTCAGGCGTTGCGCTACGACATCGAAGAACAGCAGCGCCAGGAATTATCGTCGCTGATCGCCCAGGTAGACCGGCAAGTCGAAGCCGAGCCGGATCTCGACAAGCGTGTCAGCATTCTGCGCGAGGCCCTGGAACAGCACCCCGGGGAATCGCACTTCGAGCGCGCTCTGCGTCTCGTACAGGACAAGCGTGACCTGGTGAACTCGATCGTCGCACGCGCCCACCTGCATGAAGAACAAGCTGCATTCGGCGATGCGTTGAACGATTGGGAAATCCTGCGCACCATTTACAGCCAGTATCCTGGGCTGAAATTTGAAGTCGAGCGTCTGCAGAAGAGGCGCGACCAGCAGGCCCGCCTCGAATCCAGAACGCAGTTGATCGAGCAGATCGACTCCCGCCTGCACTCCAGCGACTACGGGCGGGCGTTCGAACTCCTGCAGGTGGCGGCGACGGAGTTTCCCAACGACGAAGAATTACAGGAACTGCAAAAGCACGCGCAACAGGGCGCTCAGCGCAAGACGGAAGCGGAGCGGCTCATCACCGAAGGCCAACAGCTCTGTGCGCAACGGAAATTCGAAGACGGCATTCGTTTGTTACGACAGGCCTATGAACTGGACGAGAACAATCCTCTCGCTCGGGCAGTGCTGGCCAACACTTTGGTCGAGCACGCGCAGACGTTCGTCGAAACCGACTGGCGCGAGGCTGAGAGGCTGGCCAAGGAAGCCTTCGATCTAAATCCCAGTCACCCGATGGCCAAGACCTTGCGCACTCTGATTCTCGATCAGAAGCGCGAGACATACGTCAGTGAATCGGTTTCTCAAGTCCGCAAGATGCAAACTGCGGGCGACCTGGCCTCCGCTCTGACGCGGGTGGACGAAGCGCTCTCGGCTTATCCGCGGGAGATGCGGCTGATCCAGATTCGCGACGCGGTGCAGCGCGATCTTCAAACCCAGCGCCGGCAAGCTCGCCGCCGCGATCTCGAGGAACTGCGCCGTCTGGATAGCGAAGCCCAATCTGCCAGCGACCCAGGCACGAAACAAACGCTGGGCTCACGGGCGCGAGAGCTGGCTGACAAATACATCGAAGACGAGGAAGTTGTATCCAGCGCGAACCTCCTGCTGCAAAAATTGAACCTGCCCGGAGTCGTCAAGGTACCCAGTCATGACCTAACGTCCAGCGCGACACTTTCTTTCGCCACACCTTCTTTCGCCACACCGCCGGTTGAGCCTTTGCCGCAGCAGACGCCGAAATCCCAGGCTGATGAGCCATCTTCGGCAACGCCAGTGGCGCTACCGCATCCACTCGTCGCCAGCGCTCAGGTAGCGCCGCCGAAGCCGACGATTCCCGCGCCCGCGCCTTCACAGTTCGCGCCGCCCGCGACTCCTCGGCCATGGCGCATCGGCATCAACCCGCGCGATACAAAGATTCTGGGCGCCGCTGTCGGGTCCATAGTGCTGTTGCTGATAATCGCCGCGGCTCTCCCACTGCTCACGCCGAGGCACACGGCGCCTGCCGAACCTGTTCCTGCCCAACCTGTCGCCGTCCAGCCAGCTCCAGTCGTTACCCCTACACCACCTCCGCCCGCGTTGCCCGGCCTGAGACTATCCTCCGACAACGCCACGGGCAAAGTTGCATTCGACGATCAGCCAGCCTCCGATCTGCAAGATGCGCAGTGGACTCTCGACCCAATTCCCGCCGGCGATCACACCCTGAAATTTGACGGCGCGAAGGGCAGTTTCACCATCGGTCTCACTTCGACTGCCGGCAGCTTGCCGGTGATCCAAACGCCAATCACGGCGAAAGGCGTTCTGGCCGTCGTCGTAAGCAGCATGGGCGATCACCTTCACGTGTATGCAAGCGATGTTTCGGCCAAGTTGAGTCTCGACGGTCAACCGCCTGTCGACGTTCCCGCCGAGGGCGTCGATCTTCCGTCCGTCACCGCCGGAGCGCACGAACTAACTTTGAGCCACGCCGGAGAACAATACAAGCTGCCGATCGAAGTATCGGCCGAGCCGGCGCTGGCCGCATTCGTGGAATCCGGCCAGAATGTCGGCACCCTGCTCGTCGTAACCGGCCAGGATAAGTCGCGCGTATTCCTCAACGGAAAGCCGCTTCCGCAGCAGACACAGAACGGCGAACTGCGCATCGCCAACCTTGAGCCCAAGGAATATACGGTGCGGGTCGACAAGGCCGGGTTTCAGGATGCCCCTGAGCAGAAAATCCGCATTCGCAAAGGCGAGCAAGCCAGGCTGGTGTTCGGTCTTCTTCCCGTTGCGCACATGGCCTCGCTCAGCATTCAAGGCGGCCCTCCGGGCGCAACGGTTCTCATCGACCAGTCGAACGTTGGAACCGTGCAACCCGACGGCACGCTCGCTCTCGCAGCGATAACTCCCGGCGACCATGTGATCGAGTTCCGCAAAGATCGTTTCAAGGCTCGCCAGATCAGGAAGCACTTTGTCGCGGGAACGCCCGTGATTCTCGCGGGCGCGGATACGGCTCTTGAAGCCGCGCTCGCCGAACTGAAGATCACGTTTTCTCCCGCCGATGCCCAGGTCACGCTCGCCAAAGCCGGCGAGCCGCCCGTCAAAGTCAGCAGCGGCTCTCCCCTCAGCCTGCCCTCCGGCACCTATAATCTTGCCGCGCGCATGGCCGACAATTTCGTGCGCAACGCGAATGTCGACCTTACCGCGGGCCAGTCGCGCAGCATCGACCTGGCGCTGTCTCCCAGCGGAATGTCCAAGTGGGCCGATCCTTCCGGCTGGAAAGAAGAAAATGGCGCATTTGCGCGCAAAGGCGGCGACTATGTTCTTTATGGCGTTTCGCCCACGTCGGGAACCTTCCTTTTCTCCGCCATGCTGACGAAAGGTCACCGCCTGCAGTGGGTGGTCAACTACACCGACCCCAACAACTACGATCTTTTCCAGATCGACGACAATAATTTCTATCGCACCGAAGTCCGCAACGGACAGAAGTCAAACGATGCGAAAATTCCGACCAAGGGCGAAAAGAAGAGTTACCGCACTTTGCAGATTCACGTCTCTCCCACTGAAATCGTCCACCAGATCCGGCAAGGGGATGCTTGGGTCGTTCTCGACCGGTGGACATCTCCAGGAACCAATCTTTCCGCGGGTAGATTCGGCTTTTACCTGCCCGGGGGAGATCAGATTTCACTGGCGAATTTCAGTCATTACGCAGATCTGAACCTCCACTAGACGAAAAGTTCTTCCGCAAATTCGTGAGAGAACAAAATAAAAGCGGATCTAAGCAAATCTAAAAGCAGATCCAAAAAATAGTATGACCAGCGGCAAAAGCCAGCGCCGAAGAATTCGCGTGATCGACTCCCACACCGGCGGCGAGCCCACCCGGCTCGTGGTCGACGGAGGTCCTGATCTCGGCAACGGTCCGCTCGCCGAACGCCTACAACGCTTTCGCGTCGAGCACGACAGTTTTCGCTCCGCAGTCGTGAACGAGCCTCGGGGCTCCGACGTGATGGTTGGAGCATTGTTGTGCGAGCCGGTCGACCCTGCCTGCGCGGCGGGTGTGATTTTCTTTAATAACGTCGGATACCTTGGCATGTGCGGCCATGGCACCATCGGACTGGTTACGACGCTCTCCTACATGAACCGGATTCAGCCGGGTGAGCACCGCATCGAGACCCCGGTGGGCGTCGTGACCGCCGTCCTGCACTCGAACGGCGAAGTCACGGTGAACAATGTTGCGAGCTATCGCCTGTCGACAAACGTGGAAGTGGAAGTCCTGGGCTACGGCAGGGTGCGCGGCGATGTTGCATGGGGAGGAAACTGGTTTTTCCTGGTGAACGATAAAGCAAACGATAAAATAAGCGAAAGCGGGCGTGGCTTAAGGCTATCGCTCGATAACATCGAAGAACTCACAGACTTCGCCTGGGCGATCCGCCAGGCGCTTCGCGAGCAGGGAATTACCGGGACTGGAAATCAGGAGATCGATCACATCGAGTTGTTCGGCCCGTCACGCCTGCCTTCGGTCGACAGCAAGAATTTCGTTCTCTGTCCAGGGAAGGCCTACGATCGCTCTCCCTGCGGCACCGGAACCAGCGCCAAGCTGGCCTGCCTCTACGCCGATGGAAAAATCCGTGGAGGTCAGGTTTGGAAACAGGAAAGCATTATTGGCAGCGTCTTTGAAGGCAGCATCGCGGTACGGGAAGGGAAAATTTATCCCAGCATCAAAGGCGCCGCTTTCGTGAATGCCGAGGCGGAATTCGTACTAGACCCGGACGATCCTTTTTGTATGGGCATTCGAGCGTAACGATGCCAACGCCCGTCAAAATGACAGCCCGCAAGCTCACTGAGCGCTTCGAAAAGCTCTTCGGCAATCGTCCCCGAATTTTCCGCGCCCCCGGGCGCGTGAACCTGATCGGTGAGCACACCGACTACAACGATGGCTTCGTCATGCCTGCAGCTGTCGGCTTCTCGACTTACGTAGCAATCGCCGCGCGCCCGGATCGCAAGCTCGTGATCCACTCCCAGGAATTCCCCGGCAATTTCGAATTTGATCTCGACCACCTGCCCGAGCGCCGCACTGGTGCCTGGTGTGACTACATCCTTGGCGTCGCCAGCGTTCTCAAGCAGCGCGGGCTCATGCTGCCGGGAGCGAACTTACTGGTGCACGGCGAAGTCCCAATCGGTGCGGGACTCAGTTCGTCCGCGGCCGTCGAAGTCTCGTCTGCTTTCGCCTTCATGAGTATGGGTGAAACGCAACTGCCACTTCCCGAAATCGCCAAGCTCTGCCGCGAGGCGGAAAATAGTTTCGTCGGCGCCCGCGTCGGAATCATGGACCAGTTCGTTTCGTGCATGGGGAAAACGGGGCATGCCCTACTTCTCGATTGCCGCTCTCTGGACTTTCAATCTGTTCCCATTCCAGCGGAGATTCATCTCGTCGTCTGCAACACCATGGTCAAACACGATCTCGCCACCGGCGCCTATAACAAGCGGCGCGAAGAATGCGAAGAAGGAGTGCGCTATTTCGCGAAGTGGGACTCTACAATTCGAGCGTTGCGCGATGTTTCAGTAGACATGCTCGATAAGCACGTTCATGATCTTCCGACCACGATTGCGAAACGATGCACTCACGTCGTCCGCGAAAACCAGCGCACGCTCGACGCCGCCCGTGCTCTCGCGGAAGGTGACCTGGATCGAGTGGGGAAGTTGATGCGCGAGTCGCACTGCAGCCTGCGAGACCTCTACGAGGTCAGTTGCCGCGAGCTCGACGCCATGGTCGAGGCCGCGGATGGGCTGCCCGGGTTCGTCGGCGGACGCATGACCGGAGGCGGTTTCGGCGGATGCACCGTCAACCTGGTCCGCGAAGAGAACGCCGCGGAGTTCGCACAACGAATCGCCGAAAGCTACCGCCGGCAAACCGGAATCGCCGCCCAAGTCTACCTGTGCACCGCCGAAGACGGAGCCGGGGAACTTAGCTAGACCGCATTAGCTAGACTTTATTAGCTAGACCTGGTCTGGGTCTCAGCGTTTGGCGACCAGCCCTGCAGTTTCACCAGCCAATTCGCGGGTTCGGGAAGAATCGCGAACTTGGGCAGATCGCCGCGCACCATCGCCACTTCATCGCAGCAATGAAACCGCGGACATGCATGGCAGTCTTTGTAGATCTTGTCGGGAAGATCCTCGCGCTGGGCCACCGAGAATCCCTGCCCCGCAAAAAAATCCGGCTTCCGCGTAAACAGACAAATGCAATCCACGCGATGCCGCTTAGCCTCGGCCAGCAACGATTTCACCAGCCGTCCGCCGCCGCCCTTGCCTTGAGCCCACGGCGCAACGGTAATCGACCGAATCTCCGCCAGATGCGTGCCATACAGGTGCAGCGCTCCACAGCCGATGATGCGGCCGTCATCTTCGAGCACCATAAAGTCGCGAACGTTCTCGCAAATCTCCGGCAGAGTGCGCGGCAGCAAAGTGCCGTCGCCGGAGTAAGCCGAAATCAACTCGTGAATCTGCTGTGCATCGGGCAAAATCGCTTTACGCGTGCGCATGGGCCTCCTCGCGAAGAGCATCGATCCTCTTTCTGGTAATTGTGATGGCGTGCCGCACCCGGCTCGGCGCCGTGCCCCCGGGAACATCGTGAACGGCGAGTACGGAAGCAAGCTTGAGCGATTCATAAAAATCCTGATCAAAAGCCGGGCTGATCGATCGCAATTCTTCGAGCGGCAAATCCTGAAGCTCGCAGCCTCGCTCAACACAGATCTGCACTGCCTTGCCGATCCGCTCGTGCGCCATCCTCGAAGGGACGCCGCGCTTCACCAAATACGTCGCGGCTGCCCAGGCATTCATAAATCCCGACTGGGCTGCCTGCTGCATTCGTTCATTGCGAAATTCCACTGCCTTCATCCATCCCGTCACCAGCGGCAACATCTGCAGCAGCGTGTCGGAAGAATCGAACAGCGGTTCCTGCGTCTCCTGCAAGTCCTTGTTGTAAGCCAGCGGCAAACCCTTCACCGCAACCATGAGCGCCGTAGCGTGGCCCAGAACTCGTCCGCTCTTGCCCCGCACCAACTCAAGCAGGTCGGGATTCTTCTTCTGCGGCATCGCGCTGCTGCCCGTCGAGTAAGCCTCGGGCAAACCCAGAAAGCTGTATTCCTGCGACGAAAACAAAATCATCTCCTCCGCCCATCGGCTGAGATGCAGCGCCAGCAGCGAGAGTGCATTGACAAACTCGAGAGCAAAGTCCCGGTCGCTGGTAGCGTCGATGCTGTTGGCGCTTGCGCCGTCAAACTCTAGGCAATCGGCAATCAGCGCTCGGTCGAGCGATAAAGTTGCGCCCGCAACCGCACCCGACCCCAACGGAGATACGTTTAAGCGCTTGCGGCAATCCGCGAACCGCTCCGCGTCCCGCAAAAGCATTTCGACGTAAGCCAGCAGCCAATGCCCGAGCAACACGGGTTCAGCCCTCTGTAGATGCGTATATGCCGGCATGGCAGCATCCGCAGCCTGTTCCGCGCGATCGACCAGCACGCCGCACAATTCAGCGAGTTCCTGCCGCAATTGATCGATCGTCGCCCGTACGTACAACCGCAAGTCCGTCGCAATCTGCTCATTGCGGCTGCGTCCGCTGTGCAGCTTGTATCCCGTCTCCCCGATCAACGCGACCAGCTGCTTCTCGACGAAATGGTGAACGTCTTCCGCCTCATCGTCGTCGAGAAATGCCGGAGATGCCGCAGCCTTTTCTCCGATCTGCCGCAGCCCCTGCAGAATGCCGATCAGTTCGTCCGACGACAAAATGCCGGCGGCTTTCAGCGCCCGCGCATGCGCGTTGCTGGCCGCGAGTTCGAACTTCAGCAACCGCCGGTCAAAGCTGAACGAGCGCTGCCAGCGATCAAACTCAGGGTCCAGCGGCTGTCGGAATCTTCCCGACCACATCTTCATCGCGTAACCTCCAGGCGCGACCGGGCCCGCGACCGCGACGGCAATCCAAGAATGCGAATGAATCCAGCCGCATCTTTCTGGTCATAGCTGTCGTCCATGGTGAAAGAAGAAAGATCGGTGCGGTAAAGCGAATGCTCCGACTCACGGCTGACCACAGAAACATTTCCTTTGTAGAGCGACAGCGTGACGCTGCCCGTCATTTCCCTCTGCGTGCTTTCGACAAACGCATCGAGCGCTTCGCGTAGCGGCGTAAACCACAGGCCGAAATAAACCAGCTCGGCATACTTGAGTCCGATGTGCTGCTTGAAATGCGCAACCTCGCGCTCCAAACACAAAGCTTCGAGTTCACGATGAGCCGCGATCAGCAGCGTCCCGCCCGGAGTCTCATAGCATCCCCGCGACTTGATGCCGACAAAACGATTCTCCACCAGGTCGATCCGCCCGATCGCATTCCGCGCCCCAATTTCGTTCAGCAGTTCCACCAGCGACACAGGATCCATTTTCATCCCGTTCACCGAAACTGGAATCCCCTGTGCGAAGCCGATGCTCACCTGTTCTTCCTTGTCGGGCGCGTCCTGCGGCGAGCGCGTGATCTGCCACGTGGTTGGCAAAGGCGCGTTTCCCGCATCTTCCAACTCGCCGCCTTCATGGCTGATATGCCAAAGATTCCGGTCGCGGCTGTGAATCTTGGTGCGGCTCGCCTCGACCTGAATCCCGTGCTGCTCGGCATAATCCAGGCAGTCTTCGCGCGATTTCAGCGTCCACTCCCGCCACGGCGCAATGATCTTCAACTCCGGCGCCAGCGCCTGATAAGTCAGTTCAAACCGCACCTGATCATTGCCCTTGCCCGTGCATCCGTGCGCTACCGCCGTCGCGCCTTCGCGCAAAGCCACTTCCACCTGATGCTTCGCAATCACCGGACGAGCCAGCGAAGTTCCGAGCAGATATTTATGTTCATAAACCGCCCCAGCTTTCAGCGCAGGGAAGACATATCCGGTCAGAAATTCTTCCCGCAGATCCTCCACGATCACCTTGCTGGCGCCGGTCTTATAGGCTTTCTCGACGACGGCCTCAATGTCGTCTCCCTGGCCAACGTCGCCCACCATCGCGATGACGTCGTAAGAATAGTTCTCCTTCAACCATGGAATGATGATCGACGTGTCCAGCCCACCGGAATAAGCGAGAACAACTTTCTCAGGCATGAGCGCTCCTCACAGGCAGCCGAACCGCGCCGCCCAGCAATAAATAAAGAATGGATTTCTGAACATGCAGCCGGTTTTCCGCCTGCTCGAAAATCACCGAGTTGTCCGAGTCCATCACCTCATCGGTAACTTCCTCCCCGCGATGCGCCGGCAGACAGTGCATAAACGCCGCATGGGGCGCCGCTTCCGCCATGAGCTCCGCGTTCACTTGGTAGGGCGCAAATATTTCCGCTCGCAGCCCCGCTTCGTTTTCTTGTCCCATGCTGGCCCACGCGTCGGTGTAAACGGCGTCCACTCCGGCAACCGCCGCATGCGGATCCGTCAGCAACTCGATCTGCGCGCCCGTCTGCTTCGCAATCTTGCGGGCATCGGCAACGATCTGAGCTTTCGGTGCATAGCCCTTCGGCGTGGCGATCCGGATCGAAGACCCCAGGCACGCGCAGGTCAGCAACAGCGAATGCGCGACATTGTTGCCATCGCCAACGTAAGCCAGGGTGATGTTTTTGAGATCTCCAAACCGCTCCTGCAGCGTGAAATAATCCGCCAGAGCCTGGCAGGGATGCTCCAGATCGCTCAGCGCATTGATCACCGGAACTGACGCAAAACGAGCCATGCCCTCGATGGTCTCCTGTGCGAACGTGCGCAGCACAATCACGTCCACCCAGCGCTCGAGGTTGTGCGCAATGTCGCTCAACGTTTCGCGAGCATCCAGCCGGCTCTGCGACTGATCGACAAACATGGCTGTTCCGCCCAAGCCTGCCATTCCGGCTTCAAACGTCAATCGCGTTCGGAGCGAGGGCTTCTCAAAAAACATCACCATCTGTTTCCCCGCCAGCGACCGCTGAAACACGGACGGCCGCGACTTCATGAGCTCCGCCAGATGCAGCACCGCCTCAACCCCTTGCGGCCCGAGATCGCGCGTCGATACCAAGTCGGGGCACCAGAAAATACCGGGAAAAGTTTCCGGCGTCGCCGCCATTTTGCTTTGTAATGGACTATTCAACGTTGACTCCTCTTTCTGTAACTTCATTCCCGCGCTCTTAATTGTTACTTCACGATTGTTACCTCATGCGCAGGTCACTTCCGTTCCACAATTCAGTTTCGTCAGGTAGAACTGCGGCAGCGCTTCCGCCTCCGCCGCGGGCAATATCCGCACTCTGCCCACACCGTGCTTCAGCGCCTGTTTGCAGGCTTCCAGCTTGGGCAGCATGCCTCCGCTCACAATCGATCCCTCCACCATGTCCTGCGCTTGCTTGGTGTTCAGCCACGGAATCACCGCTCCCTCCGCATCTTTCACCCCCGGCACGTCGGTGAGGAAAATGAGCGCGTTGGCGTGGCAAGCCGCGGCGCACGCCGCTGCCATCTCGTCGGCATTCACGTTGTAATACTCGCCGTCCGCTCCCAGCGCGAGCGACGCGAGAACGGGAATCCCTCCCTGCTGCCACAGCGCTTCAATCCAACATGGTTCCGCAAAACAAATCTCGCCGACGAACCCCACATCGTTGCCGCGAATATGTTTCCGCCGCGCCCGGAAACTCATGCCATCGCCGCCGCAGAATCCGACTGCGGGCATGCCCGCGGCCTGAACCGCAGCCACGACTTTCTTGTTGACCATCCCGCCCAGCACCATCAGCGCCACGTCGCGAGTCTCAGCGTCGGTCACGCGAAGCCCGCCAATGAACTCGCTCTCCTTGCCCAGTCGCTTCAACATCTGGGTCAGCGCGCCGCCGCCGCCATGCACAACAGCGACGCGATGCCCATCCTGCGCCAGTTCCGCAATCGCCCGCGCGCACTTGCGCAGCGTAGAAGCATCTTCCAGCGCCGCTCCTCCGATTTTGACGACGATAATCACAGCAGACCTTCTTCCTCTGACCAGCCATACATCAGATTCATATTTTGTACTGCCTGTCCCGCCGCGCCTTTCAATAAATTGTCGATGCACGAAATCAACACCAGCCGCCGGCCGTCTTCCGCCAGGCAAAATCCCAAATCGCAGTAATTCGATTGCAGGCAGAACTGCACTTCCGGAAGCTTCGGCGTGTGAAACACCCGCACCCAGCGCTTGCCGGAATAAAAACTCTGAAAGCACGATTCCACTTCCAGCGGCGTCATCGCGCAGTTGAGGTGCAAATAGATCGTAGACAAAATTCCGCGCGGGATCGGCAACAAATGCGGCGTGAAAATCAGCTCGCTGCCGCCCAGCCCGAGTTGTTCGACGATCTCTCCCACGTGCCGGTGGCTGAACACCGAATACGCTGACAAATTGTCGGCCACCGAAACAAAGTGAGTCTTCGCAGTAGGTTCCTTGCCCGCTCCAGATACGCCCGACTTCGAATCGGAAACGATCCCGCGGTTGCGATCGACCACCCCCGCCTTGAGCAGCGGCGCCAGAGCCAGAATCACCGACGTTGCATAACAACCCGGATTCGCCACCAGCGTGGCATTCGCGACGCGATCGCCATTCAATTCCGGCAATCCGTAAACTGCCTTCTCAGTCAATTCCGCCGCCGTCACCGCGTCCGAATCCTGAAAGTTGTAGATCGCGCGATGCTGCGCTTGCTGCAATCGCCACGCGCCGCTCAAATCGATGACACGCAGCCCTTGCGCCAACGCTTCCGGCACCAGCGCGCGCGACACCTCATGCGGCGTAGCCAGAAACAGCAACTCCACTCCCTGCTGCTTCATCGCCGGCCACGAAAGCGAATGCAGCGGATACCCGCCATTGCCGGAAAGAACCGGAAACACGTCCGCCAAATCCGTCGCCCCACCAGACGCCCCGTTGTCGGCGGACCGCCGCAGCAGCGCCGGCTTCTCCAGCCTGGGATGCCGCAGAAGAATCCGCGTCAGCTCCAGGCCGGAATATCCGGTCGCGCCCAGCACAGCGGTTTTGAGTTTCGCGGACATCTTTCGTAAACTCCGATTCGTAAACTCCGATTCGCAAATCGCCGTCGCTAGCCCAGCATTTCCTCAATCCGCCCCGCCAGCTTTCGCGCGTCATCCTTATCCGGACAAACAATCAAAATCGTGTCATCGCCCGCAATTGTCCCGACCACCTCGCTCCAGTCCGCCTCGTCCAGAGCGGCTGCCACCGGCTGTGCGCTGCCCACAATCGTCTTGATCACCAACTGGTTCTGCGCCGACCGAATATCCAGCACAAACTCCCTCACCAGCCGTGACACCGGAGGCAGCGCCACCCCCGCCGCGCTCTCCCCCTGGGGCAGCGAATATCCGTGCGAAGTCTTGCTCAAATTCAAGTCGCGAATGTCCCGCGACAAAGTCGCCTGCCCGACCTTGAAGCCGCGCTTCCGCAGCAGCCGCTGCAGGTCTTCCTGGCTGGCGATGGATCCGTGCTTCAGCACATCCAGAACCGCCCGTTGCCGCAGTGTTTTATTCATAATGAATAACTATGCATGGTAATGAATAATTATGTTCCTATCTTACGGCCCTGTCCCCAAATGTCAAGAAAAAAGACCCCTCCTCCTTTACTTTGGGAAGGCCGGCACAAGTTGATGTCGCGCTGCCCGAAAAACGCACGCCTGACACCGCTCCTTGGTAGACTACTTCGCGGTCCGCGCACGCGGCCCAGTCGAGTACCGGAGACACCCATGAACTCGAAGCCCACCCTGACGGCGGAATTGATCGCAGAGTTCCTCGGCACCTTCGTACTCATTTTGCTCGGCACTGGCGTGGTTGCCATGGTCGTTCTGTTTCCCCCGAAGAATCCCGGCGAGACCATTCACGGCGGCTACACGAACATCACTCTGGGCTGGGGGCTCGCGGTGACCATGGGCATTTACGTCGCGGGAAAAGTTTCCGGAGCTCATCTGAATCCCGCAGTGACTTTGGCGCTCGCAGTCTTCCGCCGATTTCCGTGGCCGAAGGTGTTGCCTTACTCTATCGCCCAGACCGCGGGAGCCTTCGCGGCCGCCGCGTTGGTTTATTGGAACTATCTCCCTGCCTTCCGGCAGACCGATCCTCTGCTCGATCACACCGCCGGAATCTTCACTACATTTCCTGCCTTCCCGGCCATGCCGCAGGCGGGCTTTCTTGATCAGTTAATCGGGACAGGTCTGCTGGTGCTTCTGATCTTCGCGATCACCGACGAATTCAATGTGCCGCCAGGAGCAAACCTGGCCCCCGCGATGATCGGGCTAGTCGTAGTCGCCATCGGCATGAGTTTTGGTGGCATGCACGGCTACGCGATCAATCCCGCGCGCGATTTCGGCCCCCGGCTCTTTACGGTGGTCGCGGGATTTCGCAACAATGGCCTGACGGATGGAACTCGCGTGTGGTGGATTCCCGTGGCCGCTCCGCTGCTCGGAGGCCTGGCAGGCGCGGCCATCTACGACTTCGGCATTCGGCGCTTCCTGCGCCCGACGTAGTCGAGTCGCGGGCCGCGCTTGATACTAATTGCCCTCAGCTTTCAGCTTTGTGGCGATGATGTAAGCCGTGGAGATGGGAATTCTAAGGGACCGGTAGACGCGGGGATTTGAAACTGATAGCTGACAGCTGACAGCTTCCGTACGAAGGAGATTCCGTGCAACACGTTCTAGCGCTCGACCAGGGCACAACCAGTTCGCGAGCTCTTCTATTCGACGAACGCGGAACGGTTTGCTCGGTCGCTCAACGTGAATTCGATCAAATCTTTCCGCAGCCCGGCTGGGTCGAGCACAATCCAGAGCAGATCGCTTCCTCGCAAATCGCCGTAGCGCTGGAAGCTCTCGCGAAAGCGAATGCCCGGCCAGGCGACGTTGCCGCGATCGGCATCACGAATCAGCGCGAGACCACGATCGTGTGGAATCGTGACACTGGCGTACCCGTCTATAACGCCATCGTCTGGCAAGACCGCCGCACGGCCGATGCCTGCGAGCGCCTCCGCAGCGAGGGCCACGGCCCTCTCATCCAGCAACGAACCGGGCTCTTGATCGACGCATACTTCTCGGGCACCAAGATCTCATGGATTCTCGACAACGTTCCTGGCGCACGCGCCGATGCGGAAGCCGGCAAGCTCGCGTTCGGCACAGTCGATACCTGGCTCCTCTGGAAGCTGACCGGCGGCCGCGTGCACGCGACCGACGCCAGTAACGCCTCGCGCACCATGCTATTGAACATTCACACTGGTGAATGGGATCGCGAACTGCTCGATCTGTTTCGAATCCCAATATCAATGATGCCCGCCGTGAGATCGTCCAGTGAGGTCTACGGCGAAGCCAGCACTAAGGGATTGGAAAAGATTCGGCTCGCGGGCATTGCCGGCGATCAGCAAGCGGCCCTGTTCGGCCAGCGCTGCATCCGCCCCGGCCTGACCAAGAATACCTACGGCACCGGCTGCTTCATGCTGCAGAATACGGGTCGCCGCGCCGTGCCTTCCTCAAATCGCCTGCTGACCACCATCGCCTGGAAAATCGGTGACGTGACCGAGTACGCTCTCGAAGGCAGCGTCTTCGTGGGTGGCGCGGTCGTGCAGTGGCTGCGCGACGGACTCGGCCTGATTCGCAAATCAGAAGAGGTCGAGCCCCTGGCCAAGTCCGTGCCCGACAACGGCGGCGTTTACTTCGTTCCCGCCTTCGTAGGCTTGGGTGCTCCGCATTGGGATTCCTACGCACGCGGCTCAATCTTCGGACTCACGCGCGGCACCACCTCCGGTCATCTGGCCCGCGCCGCCCTCGAGAGCATCGCCTACCAGGTTGCCGACTTGCTGGATGCGATGCGCCTGGACTCCGGCGACCCCGTGAAAGAACTCCGCGTCGATGGCGGAGCCGCCGCCAACGACAGCCTCTTGCAATTTCAGTCTGACATTCTAGGAGTGCCGGTGGTTCGCCCGGCAGTGACGGAAACCACTGCGCTCGGCGCTGCGTACTTGGCCGGCTTGGCTATCGGTTTCTGGAAAACCGATCTCGAAGCTGTCGCCGCGGCCGGGGACAGCCGCTTCGAACCGCACATGCCAGCGTCTCAGGCGCGCCAACTGCGCAATCGCTGGAACGAAGCCATAGCACGATCCAAGAACTGGGAACCCGGCAAGAACTAGGGTGGCCCATTCTAGCCGCGTTTTTTGCCGCTACACCTGCGGATTTGTTGGACTCTATCACTTCCACGCTGTGCGGCAGAAAACCTATCGTTTATCGGAATAGCAGGGGCGCAAACTCCACCAGATTCCGGCGCCCCACCATCATCGTGTGACTCCCCGGCGTTTCGATCTCGGTTACCTTCACTCCCTTGGCCTTGAGCCACTCTCGCAGATTGCGACTCATCGCGAGCCGATAGTCCTCAGTGCCACATGAGACCCAAAGCAGATGGAGTTGCTCATTCGCTTTTGCATCGAGAGAGGGAAAATCCTTTTGAAAGTCTTCGGGCATACCACGTACACCACTGAAGGAACCAATCCAAGAGAACTTGTCGAGATGATTCAGTCCAGTCAGCAGTGACTCTGAGCCGCCCAGCGAGAATCCGGCAATCGCCCGCGCATTGCGATCTTTGATAGTTCTGTATTCGCGTTCGACTCGCGGCATCACTTCCGTGAGCAGCGTCTCGCTGAACTTCTGGAAGTTGGCGTCGCGCAACTCGCTGTTGTCGAAAGCACCCAAGATTTTCATGGTCCCGTAGGCGAGCGGCATCACCACGATCATAGGCCTCGCCTTGCCCTGCGCAATCAGGTTGTCGAGAATCACGTTGGCGCGGCCCGACGCGCTCCAGCTTCTCGCGTCGAAGCTGTAACCATGAAGGAGATAAAGCACTGGGTACGACTTCTTAGCGGCAGAGTCGTAATTCGGAGGAGTGTACACGTAGTAGTCACGGTCGCCCTGCGCCACTGCTGACCTGTAGAAATGATGATGGATAACTCCATGTGGCACGTCGTTCACTTCCCAAGGCAGCGAGAGCGGCCCGGGAACATGCAAGACATTCAGTGAGAAAAGCAGGTTCGGCGTCAGTTCGTGGTTGGAAGGGTCAGGCACGTCCACACCGTCGGCGGTGAAACCGTATCCGTAGTAGTCGGGAGTCAAGGTAGGAATGGTGACGCTCCATACTCCTTGCTCGTCCTTTCGCATGGGCGCTACGGCTGTCTGGCCCCAATCACCCCAAACCTCCACCTTTGCCGCGTTCGGATCACGGAAACGGAATGTAACACTGCCATTGGCGTGTACCTCAGGCGAGACCAACGGCGCTGGCGGTTGAGCGGGCGGGGTCTGCGCCGCTTTGTCCTGCGCCGCCTTGTCCTGCGCAGTGGTCAGGACTCCTAGCAGCAGGAGGGCGCTTAGACAAGACTGCAAAAGGTGTGTAATTGATTTCGTAAGTGCATCCCCCAAACCGGTCTGAGGTCTGGTTGATTATAATCAGCCGCGGCAATCGTGCTCGTGGACCTCGATTTCCCGACCGCTTAGGTGCGAGATTTCCAGCGAAGCCCGATGAAATCAACCACCGGTCAAAAAGGGTTCGCCGCGTTTTGTGCGGCTAGAGCCTGCTCTGAGCGAAGCCGAAGGGGTGGGGACTTAGTCATTCCACGGTTCTACGGTTCGTACCAGAACACCGCCCCCTTAGTAATAGGCGGCAGCGCGTAGGTGATGCCGTCTCCGTGACGACTTCCCGGAATCGCCTGCACTTCTCCGAGGAAGGGAAGAAAAAATCCCTTGCCCTCGCTCTTCGATGTCACGCGGACCTCGACTCCAGTCTGCGGCGTCTGCACCGGATTCGACCCTCCACGCAGCCCGGCGAAGTTAGCGAAGAAAACGTTGATGTGTCCGTCAGAAGTGCGAGCGATCGAGGTCGCGACCTGCGGCCCCGCTTTAATCTGCAGCGTCTTTCCACCTTGCAGGCTGTCGAGAAAAGCCTGCTGAGAATCGGGGGCCGTATGTTCGAAATCCTTCTCTTGCGCCGTGTTGTAAGCCTTCCCCGGGCACTCAGGAAACCGGACGACACTTCCTGAAGTCGCAATCCCCGTGACGTCCGTCCCCGTGACGACCAGCCGCTTGCCCTGCCCCACGAACGCCTGGAGCCAGCTCTTCTCGCCATCTCCCAGCACGCGCACATTCGGCAATACCAGCGTCTTACCGTGAAAATCCGCCAGCGTCCGCGGCGTCACGATCTGAAATTCAACATGCTGCTGCATCAGCAGAATGAGAATTCCCCGATATGAAGCCAGGAAATCCTCCGCATACAAATTCCGCGTATCCGGCGAGAAATATACGCCAATGGGATCGATCGGTGAGCGCGGCAGATAAAACGTCTTCTCATTCGCCCCAATCCACGAAAAGATTTTCTTTCGCGTCGCCCGATCGTTCGATCCGGCCATCGAATGTCCCGGCGCATCCCAGAAATTCGCGCCCGCCATGACTTGCGACATCGCCAGATTCTCCATCGACTCGCGAATCATGACGTCGCTCCCAGCCACCTTCCTGTCGCCATCCCACGAATAATTCAGAATCCAGGTGGCTTTGTCCTGCCCCTGCGGCCCCTGCGCGAAGGCGCGAAACGAATGCATCCCCACCTGATAGCGGAACCAGTTCAGCGGCGAGCGCTCCGAAGCCATGTGGTTGCCACTGCCAAATTCATACTCGTGCGCAATCGCGTCCACCACCGGATACAGGCTGTAAACGTCCGCACCGACCCGCACTGCTTCTTCTTCAATCCCAGGATAAATTTCCGGAATCGTCTTGATCTTCGGATTCACCGACTTCGCCGAGCGGTCAATCTCCTGCATGAAATCAGTAAAAGTCTGAATCCGGAACGCAACCCACTTGCGAAACGCCGGATCGGAAAAATCCCCGATCTTCACATCGTGTTTCGCATCCAGTCCCGTCTGCTGCTTGAACGCCGCGACGGTGTAGTCGTCAAAACTGGCCCAGGTATCTTCCCAGCCGTCGAAGTGAGTCATCCAGTACGGAATGTCGACGTAGATGCCATCAATCCCAGTCGCGGCAATCTGCCGCACCCGCTCCATATAAATCTTCCGCCACTCCGTCGCATACGGACTCACCCAAACATCCTCGTCCCCCGCCCGAATCCAAAATGCCGTTCCGCCGCCGAAAATCGCCGGCTCGCCCTTCACGTTGCGCTGCAGCCAATCAGGATGATCCTTCGCCAGCGTATGCGCGACCTTATCGCCGTGCGCCGTAATGCACTCGGTCCCGGCAATGTAAACGAACGCGTAGTTGCCCGCATGATGCGCTGCCTCCGCCACGTCGCGAATCGCCTTCAGTTTTTCTTCGGGTTGGACAAAGCTTTCATAGCGCCCGGGAATGTCGTTGTCGACTTCAATCCCGAATACGCCGTCTTCCTGCGCCCGACGCACGATCTCGAGCGCATCGCCACCCTTCAACCCATAAGCGCCAATGCGAACATAGTTCGTCCAGTTTTGATCGGCAGGGAACTCGTTCGAAGAAGATTTCTGCGCGAGCAGCGTCAATGCGCCCGCACTCATCACCAGCAGACAGAAAAATGCAATTCGTGCTTTCATGGGCGCCCTTGAATTAGGAATGATTTGGCCAGCCGGTCCTAGAACTCGAATCTCACTCCAAACTGGAAGGCTCGCGGAGTTTCCCCTCCCGCGTCGCTCGAAATTGTCCCGAACAGCGGATCGCCGACCGCCGAATTCGGCTGTCCAAAGCGCGGGTGATTGGTGAAGTTGAACATCTCCGCCCGCACCTCGATCCGCATGCCTTCTTTGGGCACAAACGACTTGTAAACATTCAGATCCAGGTTGTGAATGCCGTCGACGCGCAGCCCGGAAAAGTATCGCGGAGCATTCCCAGGGGTCTGGTCGCCGGGGTCGGCAAAACAGTTGGCGTTGAGATAGGTCTTGACCGCATTCTGCCAGTCCAACGCGACCGAGTGCATGCTGGTCCCGGTCTTCAATTGGGAGCACACAACTTGCGGGCGCTGGGTGCCGTTCGCCAGACGGGCGTTCGACATGCTGAGGGACATGGGCTGTCCTGATTGCTCAGTAACGATCGTCGCCAGCGACCAGCCTCCCACAAAGCCGTCGACCACTCGGTTCATATTGCCGCCAATCCATTGCTTGCGCCCAATCGGCAGATCCACGACTGCGGCGACCGCTAGCCGCTGTGGCGTGTCGCTGGCCCCAATGCTGTGCTCCAGGTTCAGGCGATCCAGTTGTTGCGGAATGCCGGCCCCCAGCGAACCCACCCAGTTGTTCCTGCCCGCCGACGAATTGTCGGTTTCCTTCGAGATCGTGTAGCTGCCCTCAAAACTGACGTGGTGCGTAGTGCGCTTCTGGAAGCGAACCTGCAGCGCGTTGTACCAGGAACTGGCTTCCTCCAGCATCAGCCCCTCAAAGTCGCCGTTGAATTGCGGATACTTGTTCAACAGAGTTCCCAAGGGCAGCGTTGCACCACCGTAGTTCGAATTGATTTCGTTGAAGCAGGGATTGGAAGGGGTCGACGTGCAAGGAGTATTGAACATGGAATAAAACGGGTTGCCCACTGAAGTCTGAAGAAAGTTGCTGACGCAGCTATCCGCAGAACAGGTCGGATCCGTCGGAGTGACCGCCGCAGTGATCTGGGACAGTAATGACGACGTGATGAAAGCCTGGTTGTTTGTGCCCGACCACGGCAGATGGGTGCTTCGGTTCGCGGAGTAATCCACGCCCAGCACGATCTGGCTGGGAAGCAATCGCTGGATCCCCAAATTCCACTGGTAGATGTTGGCGTCGCGCGCCGCCGTCGTGCCCAGATCGTTCGGATTCTGATAGCCCCAGTTCGCAAACTGTCCGTACTCCGTACCCTGAGGACCAGTAAAGCCTGCCGGAAACGGATTCGTCAGGGTCGCGGATTGCGTCGCGAAATTGTCGTTCGTAAAAAATATGTTCGCGGTCTTGCGGAATGCTGAACCCGGATACTGGAAGTTTGTGGCCGGGCTCATTCCGAAATAGATCCCCGCCCCGCCACGCACCACGGTCTGCGGATCAATCTGGTACGCGAAACCCAGCCTCGGCCCCAGGTCTTTCCAGTAAGTCGGAACCGTCCTCATGCTCGACGTCGGGAATTGCGTTGTGCCCAGCACCGCTTGCGACGCCGGGTAGCTGAGTCCCGCGCTCTGCATTTGCCCCTGCACGCTCAGGGCTCCCTGCGCTGCCGCAGCTGCCGGCAGGCTGGTCAGGTCGAGATTCACGCCGCTGTTCGCGGAGAAATTGCTGAACTCGATCTGGTTGCCGCGCGACGTGTAGGGCGAACTCCACTGGTAACGCAGTCCGAGATTGACCGTGAGTTTTGGAGTCACCTTCCAGTCGTCCTGGATATAAAACCCTGTCTCCCCCGACCGGTTCGCCACCGACGGAGTGACCACAAGCTGGCTGGAGGCGTTGATATTATCGCCGTAGCCAAAAGCCAGGCTGGCAAAGGGATTGCCGGTCGAATTCCCCGAAGCATCTGTGTCGCTGTTCGGAGTCGGCGACGTCGTGTCATCCGTAAAGGTCATGAATCCGGTCGGGTAATTCGGCTGCCAGAAATTGTTGTAGAAAATTCTCTCCTCGCCGCCGACTTTAATCAGATGTGCCCCCTTGGAAATCACCAACTGCGAGGAGAAACTGTACAAGGTGTGGGCAAAGGTAGTGTTAATGCAGCACTGATCGTAAAGATTCGACCAAGGCGAACTCCCCTGCATCAGAAACGTCGGCATCTTGTCGATCCCATTCGCCGTTTGGAACACCGAAGGCAATCCCTGAACCCCAGTTGGCAGCGAGGCGTTGAAACTGGAGATCGTCGGGATACCGGGGAGCGACAGTTCGTGCACCCGGTCGATTCCTGCGTGGCTAGTCCAGACGATCTTTGGGTTAATGGTCCTGGTATATTCCAGCGAAAAGTTTTGCGCCACCGTCACACCGCTCGCGATTCCATCATTATCGAAGCCGTCGCCCAGGGTCAGCGGAGTCGTATAGTTGTTCCAGCCTCGGCTGTAGCGGCCATTGATGCGGTTGCTGTCGTTAATCTGGTGGTCGATCTTGATGTCGAACTGGTAATCCGGAGCATTCGCCAATGTCGTGTAGTTGTAGTTGTTGAACTCGCCCGCGAGGTTGGGTTTCGGATAGAGATTGAGAACCGCCATCCCAATCGGATCCTGCTCGCTGGTCGGGATCACATTCAATTGGCCGTTGGACTGGACCTGCGGTCGGGTTACGCATGGATTTCCGCACGCTTGCGCGGTCGGGTCATAAATCGCATTCGCCGCCGCCGAAAAGTCGCCTTGCCGTTCCGCCAGGGTCGGAACGGTCACAACTCCGCTTTGCGCACTGGAGCTGGCCACCTTCTCGAAATCGACAAAAAAGAACGTGCGGTTCTTCCGGATCGGGCCGCCCAGTGAAAATCCACCCTGGTCGCGCCTGCTGTCCGGCTTGGGACCAATATTGGCGGGATTGAAGAAATCGCGAGCATCCAATTGCGCGCGCTGCAGGAAATACCAGCCACTGCCATGAAAAGCGTCGGTGCCGCTCTTCATCACCATGTTTACGACTGTGCCGCCGTTGTTGCCGAACTCGGCCGAGAAGCTGTTGTTCTGCACTTTCATTTCCTGCATGCCCTCGACCAGGGGCTCATAGTAGACGTTGGAATTCCCTCCCTCGCCTTGCTCCGGCGCGCTGAGCAGGGCACCGTCCAGCCGTATTTCAGCGGTCGCATTGCGCTGCCCGTTGGAAGTGAAGTTTGTTCCCGACGGATAGTTATCATTGGTGCCTGACCCTGCCACCTCAGTCACACCCGCCGCCAGGAACGTCAGACCGAAGAAGCTGCGGTTGACCAGAGGGAGTTCGTGCACATATTCGCTGCTGATGTCGGTGCCCAGAGTTGCACTCTCGGTGTCCAGCAGCGGCGCCGTCGCGGTGACCTCCAGTTTCTGGCTTACCCCCAGTGGATGCAGCACAAAATCCACGGTGGTCTGCTGATCCACCTGCAGGACGACATTCGTTTTCTCGGCGATCTGGAAGCCTGTTCCTTGCGCCTTGATGGTGTAGACCGACGGCCGCAGTCCTGACAGGAAATACTGCCCGTGCTCGTCGCTGTGCGCCGTCTGCGCGATGTTGGTGCCATCGTTCGTGATCGTGATCGTCGCGTTACCCACCACCGCGCCGCTCTGGTCGGTCACCACGCCCCGAATCTGGGCCGCGTAACTGCCCTGGCCATAGGCCGCCGTCGACCCCAGCAATCCCATTCCCGCGAATAGAGGTAAGAAGATGAGACCGGCAACTCGACTCCAACCGCGACCAAAGACACGCATGGCAGCCTCCCCGCAAGGGCTTTCATATTATTACGAGTCAACACTTTTACTTTCGTTTATGATCAAAGTCAAGTCAAATCGCAGCGAAAGTCAAAGCCACAAAGTGGGCTTTCCTCCTTGTTTCAAGACCGTTTCGTCCCGTAGTCTGGGTTCACCACAGGGGACACTGAGGACACAGAGGATCTAAGATTGTCATCCCGAGCAAGGCGAGGGACCTGGGTGTTTGCTGGCGATCGGCAGCAGCGCAGGCGCGAGCAAGAACCCAGGTCCCTCGCGTTGCTCGGGATGACAATCAGAGATTTCCTCTGTGTCCCCCGTGTCCTCTGTGGTTGAAATAGAGGTTCTTCGCCGGTGCCCTTAAAAATAGCGCTTCCAGGAATCTGCCCAATGCTGCGTGGTCTTCCTTTCTATTTCGTTCTGTTGCTCTTAGCGGTCCCACAGGGCGTCCCCGGTCAGGCTGCTCCCAAACCAGCCGCGCGCAGTCAGGCCGCACCGCCCGCATCGCAAAGCGACATCATCACCCTTTCGAACGCGGACATCTCAGCGAGTTGGTCCATTCGCGGCGGGTCGCTGCGCTGGCAAAGTCTCACCAACCGCTTCACGGCGACCACCCTGTCTCTCCACGGCAGCGTGTTTGAGTTGGTGCCCAAAGAGGGCCCAGTCCTGCGTTCCTCGGACTTCAAGATCGTCGGCAGCGTGCTGCGGGAAATTCCAGGCCTGCCCGATCAATCCACAATTGATGCCTCAAAACCTGCTCTAACTCATCCCCGCCCGCCCCAGCCAGCATCGAAATCGGAGCGAACCGAAAACGGTCGACGAAAGCCATCTCCTCCAAGGCCCATTCCTTCCGTGCCCCAACCCTCCAAACCAGTTTCATCCAAGGCCGCCGATCGCTTGCCGGGCCACGAATTGCGCGTCGAACTCGAGGATCCTTCCGGGAAGATTCGCGTCACCTGGTCTGCGATCCTGCGCGAAGGCACCAACTACATTCGCCAGGAAGTCACCATCCGCTCGCCCCACCAGAACCTGGCGCTCGCGCAGATCGTCCTCATCGATGCGGTCATGCCCAGTAACGTCCCCGGCGCCGCAGTCTCCGGCAACGTCAAAGGCTCGCCTATCATTGCCGGAACCTCTGCCGGGGCTTTGTCTGCCCCAACATGGTCCGACAAAACCTGGTTCCTCGGCTTCGAGCATCCCCTCTCCGAATGCCGCGTCCGCGCCGGCCGCGCCACTTGCTGGCTCTCTCGCGAACTTCCCATGCAGGCCGGTCAAAGCGTGACCTACTCGTCGGTAATCGGAGTGACCCATCCAGGGCAAATGCGCCGCGACTTCCTGAACTACGTAGAACTGGAACGGGCTCATCCCTACCGGACGTTTCTTCACTACAACTCCTGGTATGACCTCGGCTACTTCGATCGCTACAACGAGCAGAGCGCGGTCGCCGAGGTGCAGAGTTTCGGCGAGGAACTGACCAAGAAGCGTGGCGTCAAACTCGACAGCTTTATGTTCGACGATGGCTGGGACGATCCCACCACTCTTTGGAAATTCAATCCCGGCTTCCCCGATGGCCTGACGAAAGTGGCGCAAACCGCGGCCACGTTCGGCGCTGCGCCCGGCATCTGGCTTTCTCCGTGGGGCGGTTACGATAAGCCGAAAGAGCAGCGCCTCGCCTCCGCCCACGCCAACCCTGAAACTCAGAACTTCGAGACCAACGAAGGCGGATTCGCGCTCTCAGGCCCCAACTACTATCGCTACTTCCTTAAAACGTGCGTCGATCTGATCGCAAAATACGGCATCAACCAGTTCAAGTTCGACGGCACCGGCAACGCCAACGAAGTCATCAAGGGCAGCCAGTTCGACAGCGACTTCGACGCAGCCATCCATCTGATCGGCGAACTGCGCGAAAAAAAGCCCGACCTTTACGTCAACCTCACCACCGGAACCTATCCTTCGCCCTTCTGGCTGATGTATGCCGATTCCATCTGGCGCGGCGGCGACGACCACAGCTTCGCCGGCGTCGGCACCGATCGCCAGCGCTGGATCACTTTCCGCGACTCCCAAACCTACCGCTGGGTCGTCGAAGAGGGCCCGCTGTTTCCCATCAATTCGCTCATGCTGCACGGCATGATCTTCGCGCGCTACGCGGAGCGATTGGGCAGCGATCCCGGCCACGACTTTCCCGACGAGGTGCACTCCTACTTCGGCACTGGCACACAGCTGCAGGAGATGTACATCACTCCGTCGCTGCTCTCCTCCGACGACTGGGACGTTCTGGCCGAAGCCGCGAAATGGTCGCGCGACAACGCGCAGACGCTAAAAGACACCCACTGGATCGGCGGCGATCCTGCGCGCCTCGAAGTCTATGGCTGGGCCTCGTGGTCGAAACAAAAGGCGATCGTAACCCTGCGCAATCCCGGCGATCAGCCCCAGGATTTCACCGCGAGCCTGTCGGCGCTCCTCGAACTGCCCGCGAATTCCGCGCACGCTTATTCCGCACGCAGCCCATGGAAGAGCGACAGCGCTAAGCCGACGACCATCTCTGCGACGCAGATGCACACCTTTCATCTGCAAGCTTTTCAGGTACTCACGCTGGAACTGACACCTCTCACAAAATGACCGAAATCCACTGTGCCGCTCTCCTCTTTGACATGGACGGAGTCCTCATCAACTCGACTCCCGCCGTGGCCCGCGTCTGGCGCCGTTGGGCCATCGAACACGGATTCAATCCCGAAGAAGTCGTCGCCCGCGCCCACGGCCGCCCCAGCCTCACCACCGTCCGCGACTATCTTCCCAACGCCGATCACGAAGCCGAAAACCGTGAAGTCGAACGCCGCGAGATCGAAGACCTCGAAGGCGTGGTCCCGCTGCCCGGCGCGCTCGCCTTGCTCGCGAGCCTTCCCGCTGACCGCTGGACCATCGTCACGTCCTGCACTCGCCCGCTGGCCGAAGTTCGCATCCGGGCTGCCGGCCTGCCCCTGCCGAAAAAGCTGATCACCTCCAACGACATCGTTCACGGCAAGCCGCATCCCGACCCTTATCTGAAAGGCGCGTCCGTGCTTGGGTTTCCCGCGGTGGAATGCATTGTCCTCGAAGACGTTCCCGCCGGAGTGCGCTCGGGCAAGGCAGCCGGCGCAAGAGTCATCGCCTTCAAGACTACGGTACAGGAGCCTGTATTGCGCGAAGCCGGCGCCGACTGGGTCCTGAACAACTGCGCCGATATTCGCGCATTCGACAGCGGCAGCGGTCTCACCCTGGCTCTGGCCGGTTGATCTGACAAGGCCAGTCTTGAAGCTGCCTGTCACTTACTCCGAAGTCGTAAAATGACCCCCTCCGGGAGTAGAATTCCGTCGAACCTTCCCTGAGGGATTTCATTCGTAAGGAGCAATCAACCATGAAGCCAAAACTGCCGATTCTGCTAGCCAGCCTGATAGCAACTTTGTTCGCTCTTGTTTCTTTAGGCGTCGCCCAGGACGCGCCGCGCGCCCAACCCACCGCCAAATCTCAGGAGCGCATCATCAAACAGGTTCGCCACCAACTGGTGATGCTGCCTTATGTCGGCGCGTTCGATTTTCTTACCTACAGAGTAGATGGTGCGACCGTCACTCTGCTCGGCCAGGTGACGAACCCGGTCAACAAATCCGACGCGGAGGGTGCGGTCAAGCACATTGAAGGTGTCGAGAAGGTCGACAACCAGATCGAGATTCTCCCTCCGTCTCCCATGGATGACGGCATTCGCAAGCGCCTGTACCGCGCCATCTACGGCTATTCGGCGCTGCAGAGATACGCGCTGGGCACGCAGAAGCCGATTCGCATGATCGTCAAGGGCGGCCACGTCACGCTGGAGGGCGTGGTAGATACCGAAGGCGACAAGAATATCGCGGGCCTCCGCGCCAACGGCGTTGGCAACGTCTTTTCGGTGACGAACAACCTGCAAGTGGTGAAGCCATAAGGCAGCGCTGGAAGGTCTTGGCTCTTAGCTTTTAGCTCTTAGCTTTTGGCTAGAAGCCAATTGCCATCCCTCTGCCTGTCCACGGGGTTGTCCGTGGACGTGAAAAGTCGAACTAAATCGATATTCTAGATGACTTCCGGCTCGTCCCGCGTATAATGCTTCCGAATTCGACTTCCACCAACCGAGCCCTCGGAGGAATGCCATTATGAGTTTGAAGGCCATGAACCGCCGCACCTTTCTTGGAACCGCAACCACCGTCACCGCCGCCACGCTTCTGACCAGTCGCCTGGGCTGGGCTGCCGGCGACCACAAAATCGACAAGGTGGGCCTGCAGCTCTACACCGTGCGTGACCTGATGAAAACCGATTTCGACGGCACCATCGCCAAGGTCGCGCAGATCGGCTACAAGGAAGTCGAGTTCGCCGGATATTTCGGGCGCACCCCGCAGCAAGTCCGCGCCGCCTGCGACAAGAATGGTCTCTCTCCGGTCTCCACCCACATTCAGTATGACGAACTGGACGACAAGTTTCCCGCCGTCATCGAAACCTCCAAGACCATTGGCTTGAAATACATTGTCTGCCCCTTTATTTCGGAGGAGCTGCGCAAGTCTACCGACATCTGGAAACAGGCCGCGGACAAATTCAACCGCTGTGGAGAGCAGACTAAGAAAGCCGGCATCCAGTTCGCTTATCACAATCACTGGTTCGAATTTCTACCCGTCGACGGCAAGCTTCCCTACGATGAACTGCTCAAACTGTGCGACGCCAACCTGGTGAAGATGGAGATGGACCTGTGCTGGATCACCGCGGCAGGAGGCGATCCGTTGAAGTATTTCAATATGTACCCCGGACGCTTCCCGCTGGTTCACGTCAAAGATCTCCATACGATGCCCAAAGTCACGTCCGGAGGCGCGCAGAACTATGGCGATACGGTTGACTTAACCGAAGTCGGCAGCGGCCTGATCGACTGGAAGAGGATTTTTGCGCAGTCCGACAAAGCCGGCATCAAGCACTACATCGTCGAGCACGATCATCCCAAGCAACCGTTTGACAGCATCGCCAAGAGCTACGAATATTTGAGCACGCTGCGCTGGTAAGCTGCGCTGGTTGTCGATGGTGAAGTTTGGGTGGTGGTTCAGTTCAAAAAGGATTCGTATAAGGATTCGTATCAGGGCATCGCTTCAGCGATGCCAACAAAGGCCTAAGGATGAGCGGCTTCAGCCGCTGGGTTTCGTCTGGACGCTGCGGCTAAAGCCGGTTAATGCCTGAAGGCCATTGCGGCATGCCTGAAGGCATGCCCTGATACAAGTCTCTTTTCTAAATGCACCACTACTGGTTGCCGCCGCCTCACGGCAGCGACATTACGGAGGTCGAACCTGGGGAGGTTCATGCAAGACAAGCGCACGCCCAAAACCTATGACGTTTGCATTATCGGCTCCGGCGCTTCCGGAGGCACGGCGGCCAAGGTGCTCACCGAAGGCGGCCTGACGGTTGCCCTCCTCGAGGCCGGACCTCCGCTGGTTCCAGCAAGAGATTTCAAAGAGCATGTCTGGCCTTACGACCTGCCGCATCGCGGCGCTGGCGTTGGCGGCCGCGCCCGGCAGGGACTCGAAGACGAATTCCTCGCCCCCAACGGCGCCTGGGAAATCGAAGGCGAACCTTATGTTTCCGCTCCCGGCTCGAACTTCCGGTGGTTCCGTTCGCGCATTGTCGGCGGACGCACCAACCACTGGGGCCGCATCGCCCTGCGCATGGCGCCAGTGGATTTCAAAGTGCGCTCGCATGACGGCATGGGTGACGACTGGCCGCTCAGCTACGAAGACGTAGCGCCGTACTACGACAAGGTCGAGTCCTACATCGGAGTCTTCGGGACCAAAGAAAATATTTCCAGCGCTCCCGACGGAATTTTCCTGCCGCCGCCGAAACCGCGCTGTACCGAAACAATTATCAAGAAAGCCTGCGACCATCTGAACATTCTGTGCATTCCATCGCGGCTGGCAATTCTGACTCAGCCGCACAACGGCCGCGCCGCCTGCCACTATTGCGCGCAATGCGGCCGGGGATGCATTACCGCGTCCAACTTCAGTTCGAGCCAGGTGATGATTCCGCCCGCGGAGATGACCGGACGCTTTACCCTGATCACCGAGGCGATGGCGCGGGAACTGATCGTGGGCAAAGAGGGCAAGGTGGAGGCCGTCTCTTATATCGACAAGGTGACCCGGGAAGAAAAGCGCATTCATGCGCGGGCCTTCGTCGTTGCCGCGAGTGCATGCGAATCGGCCCGCCTTC
>JBEKRY010000021.1:0-33584 GCA_049517555.1 Candidatus Sulfotelmatobacter sp.
GAATTTAGTAATTGAGAAATTTAGAACCCTTGAGCGTAGTCAATTACACAATTACTAAATTACTCAATGTCCTAGCTCCCTTCCAGCTTCTCGAACGTCTCCGCCAGCTTGTCCAGAGGGTTTACTTTTTCGTCTTCTGCAAGTTCCAGCATCAAGGGCGGGGTTTGCGGGGCTGAACGCAACAGTTCCATGGCTTCTTTCCAATCGATGGTTCCCTGCCCCGGCCACAGGTGCGAATCTTTTATTTTGTCGTTGTCGTGGATGTGAGTCGAGCAAATATGGCTGCGCAGAATTTCAAATCCCTCGCGGACGGAGCCTGCCATGTTTGCGTGCCCGACGTCGAAACAGACGCCGACGTCGTCGAAGTGCGCGCCGCGGATCATCTCGATCAAGCGGTCGGGCGTGGAAAGCTCGTTGGGAATATTTTCCAGCAGAATGCGCACCCCGAGCGGCTTGGCGAAGGCCCGCAGGTGTTCGATCGAGGTCATCGCCGCCTCGAAGCCCTTCTCGCTGAAACTCTCGTTGGGCGATCCCAGATGCTGCACCAGAAAACGAAACGGGATTTGCTCGGCAATTTCGAGAGCGCGCTTGATCTCGTCCATGGCCTCGATTCGCCCGGCGCGGTCGGTGGATGCGATGTTGACCGGCGGAGCTCCGGCGCGTCCCCACTCGTAGTCGGCATACAGCGGCGAGTGCACGGAGTTCAGCGGAATGCCGCTGCCGCGGAACCATTCGGCAATTTCCTTGACATGCTGTTTGCGGTTGGCATAATCGATGTGCTGACGGGCGGCGAAAATCTCTACCGACTGCACTCCGCTGCGAGTCAGCCCATCCAGAATGCCCGGGTGTAGCCGCTCTTTCACGAACAGATATGTGGAAACCGCTCTCAGCATGCGCGTCCCTTTGGGAATTTATTGATTGCTGATTGTTGATTGCTGATTGAAAAGCAAAAACCTAGAATGCCTTTGATTTTCAATTAACAACCAGAAATCAACAATCAGCAATGCTTTTCTAGTACCCTACTGCCTTTCCGTTGCCCCGGCCATCAGTGGCGCCTAGTCGCTCGCCGGTCTTGCCATCTACGGCGATACACTCGGCGTCGCTCCAATAGGGCGACACGCTCGTTCCGTAGTGCAAACCAATTTCAATTTTGTATCCCGTGTGCTGCAGCAGATTCACGGTGTCGGGTGAAAACCAGCGTTCCACGTTGACCACGTCGGGCATCCATTGATTATGAAAGCGGGGAGCGTTCACCGCTTCCTGAATGTTCATGCCGTAATCGACGACGCCCATCAGAACATTGGCCACGGTCGTGATGATCTTCGAACTTCCGGGCGAACCCAGCACCAGGAAAGTCTTGCCGTCATGCACCACAATCGTTGGAGACATCGACGACAATGGCCGCTTCCCGGGACCGATCGCATTCATTTCGCCTTGAAGCAGGCCATCGGAATTGGGCACGCCCGGCTTCGCGGAAAAATCGTCCATCTCATCGTTCATCAGGAAGCCCAAGCCGTCGGCGGTGACGCGCGATCCGAACCAGTCATTGATGGTGGTGGTGACGGCCACAGCGTTTCCTTCGGAGTCCATCACGGAGTAGTGCGTCGTGTGATTGGACTCTGGCGACGTCGTTACGGGTGGATGCGCGGCGGCATATTGTTCCAACTCGTTGAAAATGGCGGGCCGCCTCAACTCCTGGCTGGCGCTGGCATGGGTCGGGTCAATCGTTTCGCGCCAGGCCGCAGCATATTTCTTGTCGATAAGTTGGGCCACGGGAATCTTAGAAAAGTCCGGGTCGCCCATAAACTCGGCGCGATCGAAAAATGCCCGCCGGAAAGCCTCGACCGTGTAATGAATCGACTGGGCCGAGCGGTCGCCCATCTTGGCAAGATCGTAGCCCTCCAGAATATTCAGCGATTCAATCAGAACCGTTCCGCCGGAAGACGGCGGGGGCGCGCTAATGATTTCAAATCCGCGATACGTACCGCGTACCGGCTCGCGCTCCTTCACTTCATAGTGCGCCAAATCATCGGCGGTCATCAGGCCTCCGCCTTTTTGCATGGCCGCGGCCAGTTCGCGCGCCAGCGAGCCGCGATAAAAATCGTCCGGCTTGGCCGCGATGCGTTCCAGTGTGCGAGCCAAATCAGGCTGTCGAAAAACCTCTCCCGGCTTGTAATAGTCGCCGTTGCGCTGAAACACGCGATGCGATTCGGGGAATTCGGCTAAGAAACGGTCATGAAAATCGGCCGCCTCGCCCCAAGTCAGCGCGTAACCATCGCGCGCCAATCGGATCGCGGGGGCCATGACCTGCTGCAGGGTCAGCTTGCCATATTTGCGTTCCGCATAAACCATGCCCGCCACGGAGCCGGGCACGCCGATGGACTTGTAACCGATTTCGCTGGCATCGGGGATCACGTTGCCTTGCGTGTCCAGATACATATCGCGCGTCGCCGCCGCCGGCGCTTTTTCACGATAGTCAAGAAAGTGAGTACGTCCATCCGCCATGCGGATGAGCATGAATCCGCCACCGCCAATATTTCCCGCGGGAGGATGCACCACGGCCAGGGCAAATCCGGTGGCAACGGCGGCGTCGACGGCATTGCCTCCGGCCTGCATAATCTCGACGCCGGCGCGAGACGCCAACTCATGCACGCTCACCACGATGGCGTGCTCCGCAGGGACGGGATGGGTGGACGCCCTGGCAAAAGTGGCCGCACCCAGCGCCAGAAGCGCCATCAGCAGCAAAATGAATGATTTATGCGGAGATCGCATGCGGGTTAAAAGCGTCCGGAATTGCAACGAACTCTTGAGGCTAGCCGAGCGAAGCGGGCAGAGTCAAATCGCGGAGAAGGGGTTTGAGGGCGGCGGACCCTGGGGTACACAGCTGTCGATCAATCTTGCTTGCGTTTCTTGCGAGTTTTGGGCGTCACTGCCCTTTTCTTCGTTTTCTTTTTCTTTTGTTTTGCGGGTCGCACCTTGCGTTTCGGCGCCTTCGCCCCTGCCATCTCATACGATTGCCTGATCAAGTCCCTCAGTTCGTCATGGCGCAACGCGTCCAGCCTCTCGACCATGACCCAGTTGTGGCGCCCCAGATAAGGAGACGGCCGGATGTCCTGGCGCTCAATCAATTCGGCGAATCTTTCCGGCGTGCATTTGAAGGTCAGCCGTACCCGATCGAGACCCAGCACGGCAAACATCTTCCCCTTGATTTTGAAGCACAGGGCGTCACCCCACTGCAGCTTCTCCGTAGCCTCGGGAAACGACATGCAGTAAGCGCGAATGGAATCTACGTTCACAAGCAACGTCTTCGGCACCGAAAGTAGTTTCTCACAGTTGAGACTCGAACGGCCCTGGCTCACCGCCCGGGGGTCAAGCGGTCCCATGCGCGAGTTTGCCGACGGTTCCTCAATTGGCGTTTCAGTCTTCTGCCATTCAGTCTTTTGATATATTGTCCGGCCAAGCAGGAGGGTCCGCCCATGAACATCCACGGAATTTGTCCGCTGGTTCAGGTTTTCGATATGCCCACCGCCATCCGTTTCTATCGCGACATTCTCGGATTCACGGTTCACGCTACGTCCCAGCCCGGGGACGATTGCAATTGGGCTTGGCTCAAGCTGAATGGGGGGGAGTTGATGCTCAATACTGCGTACGAAGCCGACCAGCGCCCTGCTGCGCCAGATGCGGCACGGGTCGCGGCCCATGATGATACCTGCCTGTTTTTTGGTTGCGAAGATCTGGACGCGGCTTACCAGCATCTGCGAGTAAATGGTGTGAATTCGAAAGAGCCGAAAGTCGCTCCGTACGGGATGAAGCAGTTGTGGTTTCACGATCCCGATGGCTACGGTCTGTGCTTTCAATGGCCCGCCACGCAGCAGACGCATGATCGGTGGGTCGCAGATTATGGCATTGAACCTAAGGCAATTCCGTAGGCGGATCTCGTTCACTAGCGGCCGGGGCAAAGGGTGTTGGCTACTTCGATCGGTCGATCTGAGTTGTTCTATTTACGGGCGATCCACCAACCGCAGCAGCCGCTGCTTCACCGCCGGCCATTCCGCTGCCACAATCGAATAGCGTACCGAGTCGCGCGGGATGTAGTCGGCGGCCATGCGGTGGGCGCGCAGAATTCCTTCATACTGTCCGCCGATGCGTTCAAGCGCGGCGCGGGAACGCTGGTTGCGAGCATCCGTGTGAAAGCATACGCGGAGCACATGCCAGATCTCGAAGGCGTGGGTCAGCATGAGCAGCTTCGCGTCAGTGTTGGCCGGAGTGCGAATAGCAGACCGGGTCAGCCAAGTGTGGCCGATTTCGCAGGCGTCGGGAACGCCGCGTCCGTGCGAGGGATGGCCCTGCGGCCACGACCATCGCTCGAGATTCCAGAAGCGCGTCGAGCCGAGGACGGCACCGTCATTCGCTCGCACAATCGCGAACGGCACGGCGCTGCCGGCATCGCGCCAGATCAGGGCCGTGTCGACGTAGCTCGCGGCCGCGAGCTTGCCCCGGGGGACGGGACTCCACTGGTAGAGTTGTGCATCGTCTCCGGCTGCCGCGACCAGGCCGTCGATGTGGCGGTGCTCCAGGGGCTCCAGGCGAATGTGCTTGCCTTGCAGGGTAATGTTGTCAGTCGTCATCGCTTCCACTATGCAATGGGCGTATGCTCAATCGCAACAACCGCACGATTCTTCGTGGTCGACGGACCTGGCGAGGATCGGCGGTTGGGCTCCGTCGTGGTTTCAGGCATCCCTACGGGGCCCGGTTCCGTCGCCTCGCGTTACCTCCCGCCAGTCAACTGGCGGGCTATGGTCAGTGGTCCCTCCGGGACCGCGCGAAATCAGGAGACCTCCAACTTCTTGATCACGGTGGCCTTGCTGTAGGCCACGCGGAAGCCCTGGCGTTCGGCGTTGCGCTGCGAGGTTGTGCCGCCGTTCGTGACCACCACGGCATACTCGCATCCGGCCTCGAGTGCGGCGGCCATGCGGGCGCGCAGCAACGCCGTTTGCAGACCGCGTCCGCGAAACTCGGCGAGGGTGCCGGCGCCGCAGAGCGCAAAGACTCTGTGTTCGGGAATGACCAGCCCCGTGCCGCACGCCACCAGCTTTCCCTCGACGCTGGCCACGAAGGCCAGCGCCCCCGCCATCTGGTAGAAGGGAGCGATCAGGCCGCCGAATGCTTCGGGCGCGCCGTCGGGAAAGAATGCGCTTTCCACGATCGCGCCCGCGATGTCGGCTTCTTCCGGGAGACTGCGGCGAACCTCGCATCCTGCAGAAAGCGGAGAGACGTTCGGGCCGAGCTTCTCTTCGAACTTCACTTCGAAGTTCGGATCTCCGTCCAGCTTCCGGTATAGGACGTTATTGAGCTCGGCGACCGCATATCCGCGCTCCTTGAACAACTCGAACACGGCAGGCTCGTGCATGGAACATAAATCCACTTGCGACGGAGCGCCGTGCGCCCGATAAAAGGCTTCCACACGATCGAGATCAGCCGCTGAGAACGGACGATCGAGGCCCACACCAGTCGCCCGTCCGATGGGCGACCCCAGCCCAGCGAACACCATGTGCCCGCCGCAAATTTCTTCTTCTGCCGCACCAATCTCGGGCCGCGTTTTCTGAAACGCCCGCGCGTATAAAACTTGCGGCATCTCCTCGCACGACTCCAATCGGCGGGCGAATGCCTTATCCACGAATTGCATGGGAATCATCCTTTCTGATTTTCACAGAACGCTATTTAGGACAACAGGGCAAGAGCGCTGCGTGCGCACACTTCCGCGCGCATCTCGCTCAACGATTCAATCAGCGGAATTAAAGGACGGCAGTCATAGGCAGGACGACAGACTATCGTGGAAGCGTCGAGTTTTCAAGAGGAGGCTACGGCTTACTTTGAAATCCATCCTGCTTTGAGCAGCATTTCGCGGGCAAGCTGGGTCACGGAACGATCGTCGCTGGCAAGCGTTAAATCTTCCACACGCGCACGCTCGAGCATGGAATTCAAAGTTGCGACCCGAGCAACAAATTGCTTTTGCAAGATTCCAGACTCGCGTCTCTTGACCCGCTGCCGCATGGTTCCGATCTTCGCAGTGAGCCGACAAACGAAGAGGTTTCTCGCCGACACGGCCGCCCGGCAACATTCCAAAGCGGCGCGGTCTTCGATCGCGCGTGCCACCAGGAATCGCCGCACTCCGAGGGCAGCGTAGTTTTTGCAGACGCACTGAAGATTTCGATACATCACGGCGTCGTTCCTGGCGCGGGACGGCAGATGCGCAAGCCCGAACGCATCCAGGTCAATCGCAGCGTGAGGAATGTTTTGTTGTGCCAGGATGTCCGAAGCCTCGCCCAGAACGCTCGTCTTGCCCGCGCCCATTGAACCGGTGATGACTAGTAACGATTTCCGTTCCATTTGCGATGCATTCATTCCACTCGATGACCGCCTTAACTGAAAGCTAAGAGCTGATGGCTGACAGCTGCCCTTCTCACACCTGCTGGCGCGCTTCGCCCAGCGGCACGGTCACTTCCATCTTTTTCTTGTTGCGGTAGATGGTGATCTTCACGGTATCCCCGGCGCGGTGGTTGTTCATGATCTGCGACAGGTCGTCTTCGTCCTGGACTTTCTGATCGTCGATAGCCACGATTAAATCGCCGCCCAGCATGATGGGAGTATTTCCCAGGTAAGCTCGCTCGGTGCCGGCGCGCAACCCCGCGGCATCGGCCGATCCGCCGGGAGTGACCTGGATGATCAGCAATCCGTAGTCGACGGTTAAGCCGATTTCATCCGCGAGTTCGGCACTGATCGGAATCGTGCGCACACCCAGCGCCGGACGCCGGACTCGGCCCAGCGTCATCAGATCATTCAACACGGCCTTCGCGGTATTGATGGGAATGGCAAATCCAATGCCCGCACTCTGGTTCGCGTTTGAAAGAATCATCGTGTTGATGCCAATGACTTCCCCATGCCAGTTCATCAACGGGCCGCCGGAGTTTCCGGGATTGATGGCCGCATCGGTCTGAATGGCTTCGTCGATCGTCGCGCCGTTCGGCTCGCGCACCGGGCGAATCGAACTCACGATGCCGCGCGTCATCGTGCCCGCCAGGCCAAATGGATTGCCGATGGCATACACTTTTTGTCCGACTTGCAAATTGCGCGAATCGCCTAGCACTGCCGGAACGAGGTCGGGCGCCTTGATCTGGATCACCGCCAGATCGTGCGGCGGATCGGTGCCCACCACAGTCGCTTTATATTTCTTGCGATTGTGCATGGTCACTTCCACCTGCCGCGCCTCGGCGATCACGTGATAGTTGGTCAGGATATGACCCTCCTTATCGATCACAAATCCTGAGCCTTGGCCTTCCTGCGGCACCAGGCCGTAGAAGAAATCGAACGTCATGGCGCGGGAGGTAACATTCACCACGGACGGAATATTTCTCTTATAGACGGAAATATTGTTCTGCTCTTCGCCGTCGAGCGTTTCGCCTAGCGCGGCCTCAGTGATCTCCACCTGCGCGGGATGGCTCAGCCAGTTCGAAGGATGCAGCGCACTACCCTGAGAGTTTGAACGCCAGGTGGTGAAGTAGAAAAAACCGCCAGCAATGGCCAGCGTGAAAATCAAAGGCCGTATGAGCTTCATAATTCAAACCATCCGATTCGGGGCGTCCAAGAATTAGTACGATGTTGGGGAGCAGAAAGGTCCCTGAAATGATTCTAAACAATGCTCCTCCACTAAGCACGCCTCGACGGGGCGAAAGCGAAGAGAAGGGATTGAGCCGCTAGGCGGCGTGGGGCTTGTGCTCGAGTGCTAACTCGCGCAGGTATAGAAACAACGGCAGGGCGAGCGAAACTCCAACCGTGAGTTCCGCCACTACAACCAGCCATCCTCGTCGAATCGGCAGGCGCTTGCCCTCGTTCTGTTTGAACACGAGCAGGGCCACGGCGGATACGATGACATCCATGGCGAAGAACCCGCCGATTCGGTTGGCGAAGAGTTCACGAACAAACAGCGGCAGGTCCAGGCCATGCTGCAACACCCACGGCACAAACTGCCAGTACGGAAGCAGAAAACCGGCGACGCAGAGAATGAGGTATGAGGTCTTGGGCTTCATGAGCAAATTCTAGCGCAGAAATTGGCGATGTCCTCCTGCGCAAAGCGAGCGTGGAAAGAGCTTTCGCTCCCGGTTGCGGCCTCTTATGCAACCACAATCCCCGCATATCCCACCACCAGGTCGCGGTCGCCGGAAATATCGCCTGAAGTCGCGTACTTGACCAACTCTGCCGACTTCGCACCCAACTGCCGAACTGCCGTGAGCATGGCCACCGACGGCCCGAGACCGCACATGCTGATGTTCTGTTGCGTGACCACGTCGAAAAGTCCAGGCGGATCCAGGGTGAGAATGCGCTCGATGGCGCGATGATCTTTCGCGCGCGTCGCTGCGTCCGACTCGTAGTGATTCATGTCGCTCGAAGCGACGATCAGGATGGGATCGTTTGGCACAGAGGTAGCGACGACTTCGGCTATGGCCCTGCCGAGTTGTTCGAGAATCTCGAATTGTCGAGTCCCCAGAGCGATCGGCACGAAGCTCAGCCCTGGCTGCCGCAACAGCAGAAACGGAAGCTCCACTTCGACCGCATGTTCGGCGCGATGCGCTGCCGAATCTTCCTGCAGCGCAGGGAAGCGCTCCTTCAAAGCTGCAGCGAGTTCGGCTGCGATGGGAACGTCGCCCAGCGGCGTCCGCCATGCGCCTTCGCTCATGATGGCTAGCGCGTGACCCACACCGGTGTGGTTCGGACATAGCACGATGCAGCGCTTCGGTACTTCCACGTGCGCAAACACGGCGCCCGCGACATGGCCGGAATACATGTATCCCGCGTGCGGCGCGATGCAGCCCAAGGCCCGCACCGGGGCGTGATTTGCGGCAGTCGCTGGCGACAAATAGGCGCGCGCTTCGGCGCGCAGGTCGTCAGGATCGGCTGGATAGAATCGCCCTGCCACCGCAGCTTGACGCAGAGGTGTGGTAGACATGGCCTCAACCTTTCGCGCGCACGGAGACAAAACTTAATGCGACGGGTCCAAGGCTAGGACTCAGCCTGCGGGTTGCGCAAGGCGCGATAAACGGCCGCGCTCTCTTCCAGGCTGAGCGTCTCGGCACGAGCTGTAGCTTTCACCTTCGCCTCGGCCAGAGCTCGTTTCAGGTCTGCTCCGTCGTATTTCGCCTTCAGATTGTTCCACAGAGTTTTGCGCTTTTGTCCAAATGACAGGCGCAGAAAATCGATGAAGCCATCGCCCGCGACTCCCAACTTTTCCTGCTGCGGATCAATGGTTAACCGCAGCGCCGTCGAATGCACTTTCGGCGGAGGCACGAACGCCGCCGGTGGCAGCGTAAACAACTTTTCCACGCGAGCATATAACTGGGCTGTCGCCGACAGCATGCCGTAGTCGCGTCCGCCGGGCTCCGCCGCGATACGGTCGGCAACTTCGCGCTGCACCATGATCACAATGCTGTCAAAGTATTTTGAAAACTCGAACAGGCGCAGCAAAATGTCAGACGTAATGTAGTAAGGAAGATTGCCGACCACCGTCACGGGCTCGGGCTTGAGGTCAATGCCGGGACGGCTGAGCCCGGGCTTCGGTCCGAACAGCGAGTCGAAGTCGATGGCCAGCACGTCACCCTCAATGATTTCGATGTTCCGTGTCATGCCAAATCGAAGCCGTAGCTGCGCTGCCAGCACGCGATCCAGTTCCACCGCGATCAGCCGCCGCGCGCGTTTCGCCAGCAACGACGTCATAATGCCGCGTCCCGGGCCGATTTCGAGCACCGTGCTCTGCGACACGTCGCCTAAAGTGTCGACCACCCGCGCCGCCAGATCCTCGCTGGCCAAGAAGTGCTGGCCCATTTTAGGCTTGGCTTGCGGACGGCGCGTTGATGCGACCTTTGGCACGTTGACCCTCACTGCCTCGAGACGTAGACTCTGGAGTTGGTCCTATGCATTCCATCCGCACGACCCTCACGGCCCGAGACTCATTCATAATAGCGTGCCCCGCGAAAATCGTGCGCGCTTCTGGAGGTCCGCCCTCATGAATATCGTATTCGCCGCTTCCGAAGGCGTTCCATTTTCGAAGACTGGCGGGCTGGCCGATGTGGTCGGCGCCCTGCCGCGCGCGCTCGCGGCTTTGGGCCACAACGTCAGCGTCTACCTGCCGCGCTATCGCCAGACCAAGCTGGCGGACCCTGCCACTGTGGTTCGCAGTGTCACGATTCCGTTTGACGACGAGTACCGGTTCGCTTCCGTCGTGAGCGGGGGCAGTCAGGGCGGAGTGCGATTCTATTTTGTCGAATATCCGCAATATTTCGATCGCGATGCTCTCTATGGCACGCCGACTGGCGATTATCCCGACAATGCCGAGCGCTTCGCGCTTTTCTCGCGCACCGTGCTGGAGGCTGCGAAAATTCTCGGCGTACCAGACATTTTTCACTGTCACGACTGGCAATCGGCTTTGATCCCGGTTCTGCTGCGCACCATCTATTTGGAGGATCCCGCTTTCCGCGATGTTGGAACGGTCTTCACCATCCACAACATGGGCTATCAAGGCCTGTTTCCTCCCGAAACGCTGCCTTTGCTCATGCTGCCCTGGGATCTATTCACGATGTCGAAGATGGAATTCTTCGGACAGGTGAATTTCCTGAAAGGCGCGTTGACTTACTCCGATTTCATCACCACGGTCAGCAAGAAATACAGTCACGAAATTCAGACCGCCGAATACGGATTTGGCCTCGAAGGGGTTTTGCACGCCCGCGCCTCGACCGTGACTGGAATTCTCAATGGAGTCGATTACGAGGAGTGGAGTCCGCAGACCGATAAGTTCACCGCGGCCAAGTATTCGCCGCAGGATCTCACTGGCAAGGCCAACTGTAAGCAGGATCTGCTGGCCGCATTCGGAGTCAGCAAGGCCAACCCGAAACTTCCGGTGATCGGAATCGTCTCCCGCTTCGCCGCCCAGAAGGGTTTCGATCTGATCGCGCAGATCGCGGACCGTCTGGCCCGCGAAGAAATGATCATCGTCGCCCTCGGCGCCGGCGACAAAGTCTACGAAGAAATGTTTTTGCGCCTCAACAAGCAGTTTCCCAACAAGATTGCCGTGAAGGTTGCATACGATAACGCGATCGCCCACAAGATTGAAGCGGGCGCCGACATGTTCCTGATGCCGTCACGCTACGAACCCTGCGGCCTGAACCAGATTTACAGCCTGAAGTACGGCACCGTGCCCATCGTCCGCGCTACCGGCGGACTCGACGATACCATCGAACCCTGGGACGCGCGCAGCGGTAAGGGCACCGGCTTCAAGTTCACCGACTACAACGGCGAGGCGCTCCTGCTCACCATCAGGCAGGCGCTGGAGGCCTATAGCGACCAGACTTCATGGCAGGCTCTGATGCGCAACGGCATGGGCAAAGATTTTTCGTGGAACGCCTCGGCTCGCGAGTATGGAAAAATCTACAGTCGCGTGAAGCAGATGCGCGGGGCGGCGACGGCTACGCCAGAAAAAATGCTGGTCAGTTAGCGATCAGTTAACGAGATGCTCGTTTACGGAAGGCCAGCCATGCGTATCCGAAGGTGGATCCGAGGGCGCCGTAGACCGCCGCATTCATGGGAGCGAGCAGGAACAGGGTAAGCACCAGGGAGGGATCGAAGTTCATTTTTAGGAAATACATTGGACACAGCGCAAACATGAGTTGTGGATTGAGATTCCAGCTGTGCGGAGCAAAATAGGCCACGAGAGCGACGAGATATGCAATCGCCGCGAAGGCGCCGAGCATTTTGAGAGGCGCTGAAAACAGGCGCTCATCGTCCCGATCCTTCTTGCATGCTTTCGCGATCCACGAGCGGGGCAGGACCGCAACCGAGAGGTTGAAGACGCCTACCAGTGTCAGCGCAATCACAAATATGACCCATTCGCTCTGAACCGGCAGGGCGACCCCCTGCAGGATCACGTAAGGAGCGCATGTCAAAAGCGAGGTCGCACCGCAGATAAAGAAAACAATGCGAGAAGTAACCCTGATGGCGCGGCCGGGCATAATGCGGATTCTAACAGCGCGTCATAGCTCGAGCACATCTGATTGCGCTAGCCGGCTCACTCCAAAGCCACTGCTAAAATTGCTCGCAGCATGGCTGCCACCCGCCAACTCGCCTTCACTCGCACCATTTTCCACGTCGACATGGACGCGTTCTTTGTCTCGGTGGAGGAACTGTTCGATCCATCGCTGAAGGGCAAGGCAGTCGTGGTCGGGGGACAGCGCGACGAGCGCGGCGTAGTCTCCGCAGCTTCATATGAAGCGCGCAAATTTGGAGTGCATTCCGCCATGCCGTTGCGCACCGCGGCCAAGATGTGTCCGCACGCGATCTTCGTCAACGGTCATCCCGAGCGCTACCGCGAGTGTTCGGAAAAGGTTCATAAAGTCCTCGGCACGTTTTCTCCGCAAGTGGAGATGGCCTCGATCGACGAAGCCTATCTCGACATGACCGGCACCGAGCGCCTGCACGGGCCTCCACTGAAAGCCGCGCACAGTCTGCACCTGCGCATGAAAGCTGAGACGGGACTGAATTGTTCAGTCGGGATCGGAACCTCGCGCCTCATCGCGAAAGTCTCTTCGGCGCAGGCCAAGCCCAACGGCGTGCTCTGGATCGTTCCCGGGGAAGAGGCCAAGTTCCTCGCGCCGCTTGACGTGCGCGAGATTCCCGGCGTCGGCAAAGTCATGGAGACGCATCTGCACGCGCTCGGCATCAAGAAAGTCGGAGACCTGGCGCGTCTCGAAGAGACTGACTTGAGTGACCGTTTCGGAAAATGGGGGCTCGCTCTGGCCGGCAAAGCCCGTGGCGAAGATGCCGGTGGATGGTTCGACTCGGAAGTCGGAGCCGACATCGCTGCCAAGTCGATCAGCCACGAGCACACGTACAACGAAGACACCGCCGACGTCAGCCAGCTCGAAGCCACACTGATGCGGCTTTGCGAGATGGTCGGGCGCCGTCTGCGCGAGTCGCAATTCCACGCGCGCACCGTTCAGCTCAAGCTGCGCTATAAAGATTTCACTACTCTCACCCGCGCCCATACTCTCGCAGCGCCGACCCAGCTTGACACGGAGATCTTCGAACAGATTCGCGCGTTGTTTCGCAAGAACTGGAAAAAAGGCGCTCAGGTTCGTCTGCTGGGCGTGCAGGCATCGTCGTTCACAGCGCAACCCGATCAGATTAATCTGCTCGATAGCAACCGCCAGCAGCGCTGGAAAGATGCGCTGGCCGCTGCCGACCGCCTGCGCGACAAGTTCGGCGAGTCCAGCGTCAAACTGGCAGCCGGAATGAAAGGCAACTTCCGCGAGCGGGTTCACGAGAATCCGGCGAGCCTGCCGGGGAAGAACAAACCGAAACCTACCTAGAGGCGACGTCCTAGCGGCTAATGCGACTCGGCGATCGGAACCGCCCTGCCTTGACCCTGCTCCGTCTCGCGCACTAAGATTCCGGTTCGCCGAAGTCTTAACGTAAGTCTTCCGGAGCCCAAATGCGAAAGCTCGTAGCCGTCATTTCGTTCAGCGTCTTGTTCGCCCTGGTCGCAACCTTCTCGCAGACCACCGCAGCACAGTCGAATCCTCCGCTGCTGCTGCGCTTCCCCACCGTCAGCAAGACGCAGATCGTTTTCAACTACGCCAACGATCTGTGGATCGTCAGCCGCGACGGCGGCGACGCCCGCCGCCTCACTACCGGCATTGGAATTGAGGCGCTTCCCTACTTCTCTCCCGACGGCTCGATGATCGCCTTCACCGGCGAATACGATGGCAATCGCGATGTCTATGTCGTCCCCGCCACCGGCGGCGTGCCGCGACGACTGACCTACCATCCCGCCGACGAGCACGTCGCTGGCTGGACTCCCGACGGGAAGAAAATCCTGTTCAACTCCTGGGGCAACAGCTTCATGCACTTCGAGGATCAGCTCTACACCGTTCCCCTCGAAGGTGGCTTGCCAACACAACTGCCGCTACCCATCGCCGAGGACGCTTCGTTCTCGCCCGACGGAACTCATATCGCTTACGTTCCGCATCCCAAGTGGCAGCAGGCCTGGAAACGCTACCACGGCGGCCAGACTACGCCCATCTGGATCGCCGATCTCGAAGACTCCAGCGTGGTAAAGATTCCCCGCGACAACTCGAACGATCATCATCCCATGTGGGTGGGAGACACGATTTACTTTCTTTCCGACCGCAACGGGCCCGACAGTCTCTTCGCCTATGACGTGAAGACCAAACAGGTTTCCGAGGCCCTGCACAGTGACGGCCTCGACTTCAAGACAGCTTCGGCCGGCCCTGACGCTATCGTGATCGAGCAGTTCGGCGCCATCAAGCTCTACGACCTGCAGACCCATCAGGCAAAAAACATAACAATTCACGTCGTCGGTGATATCGAAGCCGTGCGGCCGCACTTCGCCAAGGTCGATCCTAAACGCATTCAGAACTTCAGTATCTCGCCCACCGGTGCGCGTGCCGTCTTTGAAGCCTGGGGAGAGATTTTCACCGTGCCGACCGATAAGGGCGACATTCGCAACATCACGCGCAGCCCAGCCGTTGCCGACCGCGATCCGGCATGGTCGCCCGACGGCAAGTCGATTGCGTATTTCTCTGACGAGTCCGGTGAATATGAACTGGCCATCCGCGATCAGAGTGGGCTGGGCGCGGTGCGCCACATTAACCTGGGCAATCCGCCGTCGTATTTCTATTCACCCACGTGGTCTCCCGACAGCAAAAAAATCGCTTACTTCGATAAGCGCCTGCAGTTGTGGTATATCGACCTCGGCAACGCTACGCCCAGGCTGGTGGACACCGATTATTTCTGGACTTTTGCGCCGAATCTGGTCGGCCAGGCCTGGTCTCCAGACAATAAGTGGATTGCCTACACCAGACAGCTTCCAAGCGGCCTTCACGCAATCTTCGTTTACTCACTCGATCAGGGAAAAACTTTTCAGGTCACCGACGGCATGAGCGACGCGCTCTATCCGTGCTTCGACAAGAATGGAAAATATCTCTACTTCACCGCCTCCACGAATACCGCGCTCGCGACCGCCGGGCTGGACATGTCGAGTGATGAGCACCGCGTTACGCGGAGCGTTTACGTCGCGGTGCTCAGCAAGGATGAGAAGTCGCCGCTCGCCCCGGAGAGCGACGAGGAGAATAATCCGAAAGACGAAAAGAAATCCGATCAGGACAAAGATAAAGACAAGGCAACGGAACAGACCAAAGACAAAACGAAAGACAAGAGCAAAACAGAATCGGCGGCCGCCAAGGATAAAAACAAAGACGCCAAGGACAAGGACAAAGACAAGAAGGACGAACCAGTCGTCGTGAAGATCGACATCGACAGCCTCGGTCAGCGCATTCTCTCGCTGCCGATCCCGGCGAAGAACTACAGCAACATGCTTGCAGGCAAGTCCGGCGTCCTTTTCCTGATGGAAGCGCCGTTGGTGGTTACCGATGATGACTACCCCAACGTAAATCAGACCATCCAGAAGTTCGACCTCAGCAAGCGCAAGGTCGACAAGTTCATGGACGAAGTGAACGACTTCACCATCTCCTTCGATGGCGAAAAGATTCTCTATCGCAAAGCTGACGCCTGGGCAACGGCGTCTACCGACGACGGTTCGGCTGCAGGCGCCGGCGGCCCGCCCAAGCCTGGTTTCGGTCCACTCAAACTTGACGGATGGGAAGTCTACGTCGAGCCCCGTGCCATGTGGAAGCAGATCTACAACGAAACCTGGCGCATCGAGCGCGATTTCTTTTACGAGCCGCACTATCATGGCCTCGACCTCGACAAGGCCAAGAAAAAATACGCGCCTTACCTCGAGGGCATCGCGTCCCGCGACGAACTGACGTATTTGTTTCAGGAATGTCTCGGCGAGATGACGGTCGGCCACATGTTCGTTGGAGGCGGCGAAGCTCCTGAGCCGAAGAAACTGAAAGTCGGTCTGCTCGGCGCCGACTACAGTCTCGAAAATGGACGCTATCGCGTAGCCAAGGTTTACGACGGCGAGAACTGGAATCCTGGCAATGAAGCGCCGTTGACCCAACCGGGCGTGAACGTGAAAGCCGGAGACTATATTCTCGCCGTGAACGGTCGCGATCTGCACGCCTCCGATAACATCTACAGTTTCTTCGAAGAGACGGCTGGCAAGCAGGTCGTGCTTAAGGTCGGTGCCAATGCGGACGGAAAAGATTCCCACGATGTCACCGTCGTTCCCGTCGAGAGTGAAGAAAATCTGCGCCATCTGGCCTGGATCGAGAGCAATCGCCGCCGTGTCGATCAAGCCACCGGAGGCCGTATTGCCTATGTCCACGTGCCCAATACCGCAGGTGGTGGATACACCAGCTTTAATCGCTACTTCTTTTCGCAGGTGGGCAAAGAAGGCGCCATCATCGACGAACGATTCAACGAAGGCGGTCAGCTCGCCGACTACATCATCGACTACCTGCGGCGCCCCATGATGAGTAAGGTGGTCACACGCGAAGGCCACGACTGGTCGAGTCCGTCGGAAGCAATCTATGGCCCCAAAGTGATGATGATCAACGAAATGTCGGGCTCCGGTGGCGATGCGTTGCCGTGGTATTTCCGCAAGGCCGGAATCGGTCCACTGGTCGGCAAGAAGACTTGGGGCGGACTCGTCGGAATCGGCGGCTATCCGGAGCTAATCGACGGCGGCCACGTTACAGCGCCGCGAGCCGCGATCTACGGCCTGAACGGCGAGTGGGAAGTTGAAAACCACGGCATCGCGCCGGATGTTGAAGTCGATCTCGAACCCGCTGCCTGGAGGCAGGGCCACGATGCGCAGCTCGAGAAGGCAATCGAGGTGGTGATGCAGCAGTTGAAAGAGCATCCGCTGCCCGAGATCAAACGTCCGCCGTATCCGAACTATCACGAGCACGACGATCTGGGCGCGAAGTAACAAGCTGATGAGTAACCTACAGTGATTGTATAGAACCGACGGGAGCTCCTATGCAACGCTCATACATACTTCTGCCGATGATCTTTGCTTATGCAATCTTTGGTTATGCAATCTTTGGATGTGCAGTTCTGTTGCCTTCTTCGGGCGCTTCTCCTGCGAGCAGCGCATTGCGCGGCGTCTTGCTCGTTGCCAACAAGGGAGACCGCACGCTTGGCATCATCGACCCCGAGTCCGGCCAGCAAGTCGCCACGGTCGCGGAGGGCGGAAATACTGGCCACGAAGTGATCGCGTCGCCGGATGGCCGCTTCGCCTACGTGCCCATCTATGGCGATTCGGGGGTCGGAATGCCTGGCAGTGACGGCAGCAATCTGGTCGTGATCGATATCGCCTCGCGCAAGGTAATTGGCGACGTTGACTTCGGCCACGGAGTCCGCCCGCATTGCCCCGTGTTCGGACCGAAGGACGGCCTGCTCTATGTCACCACGGAACTCGACAACGCGATCGCCGTAATCGATCCGCATAGTCTTAAGATCGTTGGCTCAGTTTCGACCGGGCGTCCGGAGTCGCACATGCTTGCCATCACTCGCGACGGCCGCTATGGGTACACCGCCAACGTCGGTTCCGGCACCATTTCTGTGCTCGACCTGGCCGCTCGAAAGAGCATCGATGTAATCCCCGTTGCGCCGGTTATTCAACGCATCTCGCTTTCCGTCGACGGCCGCCTCGCATTCACCTCCGATCATACGAAGCCGCAACTCGCCGTGATCGACACGTCGACGCGCAAGGTCAAATCGTGGATACCACTGCCAGCGACCGGCTATGGGACCGCTGCTACGCCAGATGGACTTTGGCTGGTGATTGCGCTTCCCGCGGTGCGGCAAGTGGCGGCTCTTAACCTCAAGTCGATGAAGATCGAGCACACCATCGACGTTCCCGCGGCTCCGCAAGAAGTCGTAATACGCCCTGATGGTGCGGTTGCCTATGTCTCCTGCGATGCGAGCCACAAGATCGCTGAACTTCGCACGTCGGACTGGACTGTCACGCGGCTGATCAATGCTGGCGCTGGTGCGGACGGCCTAGCGTGGGCTGAGCAGAAGTAAGTGTCTCTGCAGCCCGGCCTGAGACCCCTTGGCCTCCGACCATTTTGCCCTTGATCATGAGGAAAATCCAGCAGCAAAAATCTAATGCGTGGTTGCCGCCAGCAATGAGCCCACTCCGGGCTTGTATCCGTAGAAGTCGCCGATCAGATGGAGATGCTCGATGATCTCTTCGTCGTAGCGCTGCTTTAGCGCGGGAGTCAAAATATTGTGCTCGGCGTTGGGATCGGCCGCGAGATCGAACAGATAACTCTGCGCCGGCGAATCGTAGGTCGTATAGAGGTAGCGCTGGTCCGCCGTTAGAATTCCATACACCGCGCGCACGTCTGACGCCAAAAGAAGATCTTTCTGCGGGTAACTATCGAGCTCTTGTTTCGTCTCCGCGAACAATGGTCGGCCGTAAAGCGCGTTCTGCACAATGGGCCGATGGCCAAGCAGGTAATAGAGGGTCGGCGTGACGTCGGTCAACGTCGAAAGGCGCGTGTCATCATAGACTAGATGTTCGCGCATCTTCATCGGCAGATGGATGATGAGCGGCACTCGCATGATTTCCGGCCAAATCGAAGTCGAGTGGCTCATGCGTCCGAACTCGCCCGTGGCGTCGCCGTGGTCGCTGGTTACGATGATGATGCTGTTGTCGTACAGGCCGCGCTGCTTGAGGTAGCTGAAGAATTCTCCGAGACGCGCGTCGACCCAGTGCACTTCATAGGTAATACGCGTGTTTAGGCCGGGCCGGTCGGGCCAGTGCTGCGAAGTGGGCGAAGGCACGTCGTTGCGCGCGAACTGGTGCACGTTCTTAGGCTGATCGTAGAAAAAGATGGGCTCCTGTGAGCCGGCGTGAGAATCGAGAACTGATTCTGCCTGGCGCAGTGTGTCGCCGATTTCCAGGTGGTTCCACAGCTTCTTGTCGGTGTCGAGCTTTACGAGGTCATCGCTCGGCAACAAAATTTCTTTCACCACTTCGTCCATGCTCACGACCATGTGGTACCTGTCGGTACGGAGCATCTGTTCCAGGCCGTTCACTTTAGAGAAGGGCTGCAGGTAATGGGCGTGCAGCATCATTGCGCCCGCCCACAGCGCCGGTTCGGAGAGCGACGTTCCCGCATATTGCGAGTACGCATTATGCAGGACGATGCTGTCGCGGGCGAACCCGTCAAGGTTCGGCGTGTAGTCGACGTGCGGATTGTAGGCGCCCAGATAATCCGGGCGCATAGCGTCAATCACGAACACAAAAATATTCGGGCGTTCGCCCTGCGCGGCCGAAAGGTTGTCGACGAGCCGAACTTCCGTATTCGTTCGCGTATCGCGGACATTTGTGTATTCCCGCATGATGCGGCACAGGTCGCCGCAAACTTCTCCGCGGCCGTTGCCCAGCATGTGATGCGCCAACAGGAACGAGGCGTCGCCGGCGCCATATTCCTCGAGCTTGAGCGAAATTTCGTCGTCGGTCGAGCCCACCGACTTGCCCCAGAAAATTTCCGTGGCCTGAAGCGTTTTGTAGACGAAGATGCCGGCCAGCAGGACTCCCACGACGACCGCAGGGGAATAGTTTGCCCGCACCGGGCGCAAGCGGTATACACACAGGCTCATCGCGATCCAGAAGACCAGAGCGGAAGTGCTTTCGACGAAGCCATTCCAGTCCTCGCCGCCGATTAGCCATCGCGAACCCAGCGCCAGCAGGGTAACCACCACAATCGTGATCCATGTGGCGATCGTCTGCCCCGAAGAAAGTCCGGAAGAAGGTTTCACGCCCGCAGAACGCGACGATGACTGTTGCTTCCGCGCCAGAAACGGCTCGACCATGGCGAAGCCCCAGAGCATAAGCGTCAGTGCCAAGGCGCTGGCGTAGAGGTACGCGCTCCACCCCTCAAAGCTCATGGCATTGCCGAGGAAGCGCGCCAGTACAATCGCCAGTGCGGCCGCAATCGAGATTCCTACCAAAGCGCGGCGCGCGGTGCGCGGCCGGGAGGTCTTTGCGGCCAGCAAGAAAATCAGGTTCAGCGCCGACAACACGATGATCGCAAGCGCCAAGTGAGATACGAGACTCCAGAACGCAACCTCCGCGTCCTGCCAGTGAAACGCCAGCGTGTGCGTGTCGCCGTAAAGGCGCACTCTTGCGCCGACGGTGTAAATCAGGCTGACCACGACCGCGACCAGCAGGCCGGCGGAAAGTCCAAAAAGCGAGGCACGGCTCTCGACGCCGTTGCCCAGGTCGCGTTGTTCCGCCGCAGTCGACATTTGCCATACAGAGATCGCGATCAGGGGAAGCAGAGCGGTGAGGCTCCAGTAATAGGCGGCATTGTTACTCTGCAGACCGGGAAGAAAGGGGCGCAGGGATATGTACGCCCCGCCAGCGAAGAGCACCCCAGCGGCAACCCGGGTTCGCTTGTCCTCCCGCCAATCGCGTGCCGGAAAGCCTGAGAACAATGCGGCCCCAATCGCGGCCCAATAGAGTACTGCTTGGTGGTGCGCAAGCCACGGCATCCAGGCGTAGGGAGGCGTTTTGATGAATGCGCAAAAAGTGTAGGGCAGGAAGGCGAGCAGGCAATATAACGAGATCAGAACGAAATACGTCCCAGAAACGGCCCTCAGTACAGTATTGACCCAAACCCTCAAAACGTGTTCCCTCAGATGTATTGCATCGGACACCCCAAGTAATCGGGGAAGCAAGTAGAGTTGATTCCGTATTCGCCTCTCTGATTCTCAACGACCGTCTGTCCGTGCCGCAAGTTACCGAGGGCGAACGATTTGCTGCCTAGGCGACGCAATATTTGCCGAAATCCGCCGACCTGTCGAGGCCGTTCGCATTCGAGACTCGTTGTGACCAAAGTACCAACATCGTCACTACTTCAGTGTTGGCGCGAGACGCCCGAAACTGCTCTCGGTTGAGCTACCATTGAAACTTCGCTTCTTTCTTGCGAGAACAACCGGATGCCGAGTCAGGCCGCTAAGAAGTCCGCCGCACGATCGTTGTCGCCGGCATTGTCCTCGCTGGCATTGTTTGCCCGCAATTTCCTCAAGAGTCCCGCGATGCTGGGCTCAGTAATACCCAGTTCTTCCTTCCTGGTAAATGACATGATGAGGCAGGTGGACTGGGAGCGGGCGCGGGTGGTGGTGGAGTACGGTCCTGGCGTGGGCACGTTTACGCGGGAGATTCTAAAGCGCATGCGGCCCGACGCAATTCTCGTGGCCATTGAACTGAATACCGACTTTGTGGAGTATCTCAGCGACCATGTGCGCGATTCGCGGTTCCGGGTCGTGCATGGGTCGGCGGCGCGGGTGCGCGGCGTGCTGGCGGAACAGAATCTGGCCCCGGCAGACTACATCATCTCCGGCCTGCCCTATCTCAACATGCCGGACTCTCTGCGCCGCGAAATTCTGGAGGAGTCCCGGCTGGCGCTGCGGGCGGAAGGGTCCATGCTGCTGTTCCAATACACGCGAACCCTTCAGCCTTATCTTGAGTCCAGCTTTAGTTCGGTTAAGCTGAATTTCCAACTCTTCAATATTCTGCCTGCGCTGATCTTCCACTGCACGCGGTAAAAACAGCCGCTTCTGAGGCCTTCAGCTGTCCTTGCGGTAAAGCAGGTTGCGCATGGCTGCGCGGCGCGCTTCGTTGGCCTCCGACAGGGACTTGCGTTCGTCCGCGCTCATCGGCCGCTTGGTTCCGGGATCGGCAGATTCGGGTTCGCTGCAGGCGGGGCAGCGATTGGCAAAGCCGGGCTTGCCCGGCTTCAACTCAAACTCCTCGGAGCAAACGGCGCAGACTTTGATAGGAAATGCCATCTCGACAATATGATAACAATCCGCAGCAGCAGTCGTCTTTCCGTTCAGCTTTCAGGGACGTGCGTCCGCAGTCGAGGCGCTGCCTCGCCTCGCTGCGCTTGGCGGGACGGGCGAAGGCGCCCGTCCCCACACGTGCGCCCATCCCCACACATTCCTGCTCCCTAAGAAACGAAGGCCGGTCATCCCGGAAGGAAGTTCCGGATCCCGGCCCACGTCTTCGTTCAACTTGGAGTACGACTTTTGCCGAACTAGTTGCCTGAGCTCGGAGTGGTAGCCGCAGCGGTGGTCGGAGCCGCAGCCGGAGCCGCGGCGCCGGCGCCGTAACGAATTAAGCGCGGGAAGAAGGGCGTAACTTCGAACGGCATCTTGTCGCGCGCCGAGGTGATGGCAACTGGAGCCGCCTTCACCATTTCCGCTTTGTCGTCCCAGGGATTGATTTTCACGCGGCCGCCCAAGGGCAAAGCCGCGATCTGATCGAGTTTATTGTTGTCGAGAGCCGGGCCGAGCGTGTCCAGACCCGATAAACGAGTGATCTTCCCGTTTTCCTCCAGGGAATTGCCCAGGTGGGTGGTCAGGAGCGCGCTCAGTTGCGGAGCCCGCAGCTGCAACGCCCGCAGGAACAAGCCCACGTTGTCCAGCTTTTGCGCGTAAGGCGAGTTCTTGAGAAGCTCCAACGCCTTTTTGTCGGCGGCAGCTTCCTCTTCCGGAATGTGCTTGAAGCCCAGGTTCTGGTAGGTGGAGTCATCGTCGAACAGCATGCGATCGTTGAACGCATACTTGCTGCCCAGGTTGTGCCCGAGCACGATGTGCGCGAGTTCATGAGAGAGCACGGCGGCCAGGCTGGCTTCGTCCGGCAGCACGTCGACAAGACCCTTGCTGATCACGATGGTGTTGCCCACGCTGAAAGTTTCGAGCGGAGCGGTAAGCAGCACGCGCGTACGCACGGGCCGCGGCAGATCGATGTTGTTGGTAACTTCCAGGTTATTGACTACGGTCTGGAGAATGCGGTCGAGATCGCCCTCAGGAGCGAGCAAGCCGGCATTGGTGAGGCGCTCGACAACGTTGTCTTCGGCCTGCTGCTGCCATACCCGCTCGGCCTGCAGCGGGGATGCATCCTGGGCGCTCGCACTGTCGTCACTGACGCTGTCGACCCGAATCTGCGTCAGCTCGTCGTCCTTGCCGCCTTTCTTCAGGTCATAGCCCCAGATGCGGGTCTGCGCCTTGAAGGCCGTCTTGTTCTTTACACCGGCGCTGAAGTCGCCTTCTTCGCTGTAAATATACGACGGCACCCAGTAGCCGGGGATCAGGTTTAAGCGCCAGCTATCCATGTGGAAGAAATATGTGTTGTGCACGGCCGATTGGTAGGTCCCGTTCAGGCGCACGATATTGAATCCCTGATCTTCCACCCAGATGCGGCCGAGGAAGCGTCCGCGGCCGGATTTCGGTTTCGGCATGACGTCGAACACCAGGCAGCGAACGTCGCCCAGAAATTCACGGCGGGCGTAGTGAAAGTCATAGTGCTCACGATCGAAGTCGGTGCGGTCGGCGTAAACCATCCAGGAAAAGCCCAGGGGCTGATATTGCACCTTGTAGAGCTTATGGAAGCCACCCAGCAGGCGGGACTGCATGCTGGTCTCTTGTTCCTTCAGATAATCTTTCCGGTCGACGGTCTCGCCCATATCCATGCGTCCGAGGAAATAATGGTCCTCGCTCGGGACAGGGCCGAGCTGCGGGTCTGCAACCAGATTCTGCAGATAAGTCTCAACCACGGGCGTGCGAGTGGAGAGCACCTTGATCAAACCATGCTCCCGCTCAATGAACAGGCTCACGACCTGGTCCATGGTGGTGGGAGCCGGCGCAGCCGCCGGTTGTGGAATTGGCACAGCCGTTACCTGCGCGGGCTGCGAAGCCTGCGCGGGTGTGGCCTGCGCAGCTGGTGCCGGCTGATCAGTTGCGGTAGCAGCCGGCTGAGACGATGGCGCCGTCTGCGCGGCATCGGACGCGGGCGGCTGTGACGCCGACTGCTGTGCGACTGCGTTTACAGATGCCAGCAGAACCGCAGTAAGTAGCAAGTTCCAAGTACGCATGACCTTTATTCTCCAAGTTTCTCTGAACTGATTTCTCTGAACCTATTTCGCCGAACCAATTTCTCTGAACCAGGTTGCCAAAGTTACTTCGCCAAAACTTTCCTACGCCAACTGGAATGTCACGTGAACAATTGCGGTGGAATCCACCGGCTGCCCACCGCGCGATGCCGGCTTGAATCGGATCTTGCCTGCCGCGGCGACTGCAGCCTCATCCAGACCATGACCCAGACCGCGCACCACACGATTCACGTGCAGCGTGCCGTTGGCCGAAAAACTCACTTCGAGAAGCACTTCGCCTTCCAGCTTCAGGCTGCGCGCTTCGTCGGTGTAAACCGGATTCGGCTTGAACGTGATTTCCACCGGAGTCGTGGCCGGGCCCATATCCGCCGCGATCTTCGGTCCGCCGTGCACCACCTGCTCCGATCCGAATCCACCGGTTGCAACTCCCTGGCCGTTGCTGCGCCCGTCGCCTTTGCCGCCGGTGGCGATGCCATTACCAAAGTCCGCACTGGCGACCGTGCCCTTGATTCCTTTTGCTCCGCCCGATCCGTTGCCTTGTCCCGGACCGACAGGCATATCAAAACCACCCGCGGAGGCGGCATACAACTTCGCACCCTGTTTGCCCGTCCCCTTCAAGCCATTGTCATCGCCAAACCCGCCAGTCTGCACTTTGTCTACTGCAGCGTTGACCGTCGGTTTCGCGGCACTGCCACTGAAGTCTCCGGTGTGCACCAGTTGCGGACGCGCCGCGCTCGCGATCTTTATCTCCGGAGCCTTGAATTGGTTCACTACCACTTGAGGCGCTTCCACCGGCTGCGGAGCTACCCGCCGCACTTCACGCGGCACCACTAGTTTTGGCGTATCCACTTCCGCAAGCTTCACGGAGGGAAGCTTGGGCTGGATCTGCGGCTTCATCTTGATCGGCTCCGGCGCGGGTGCAGGCCGCAGCGCCGGCATGGGAATCATCTCCGTTACGTGATAGGTGGTGAGTTGCAGCGTTTCCGGAAAGAACACCCCGAGATTGATAACGATGAGCAGGACCAGTGACACCAGCCCATAGCTCGTCGCCAGCGCGCGCTTGTTGATCCTGCGTTCGGGCAGTAATCCGAGTTGAAAGCTGCGGTAAGGCGTTGCCATGCAATTTCGCTCCGTTAGGGATCCCGTTGATGGGGAGATCATTCGGGACTTGGAGTCTTAAAAATACGGGAGATAGGACAGGGGGTAAACGTGTCAACGGCTCTTGACCTTAGGTAACCTGTGCGGTTGCACTAATGGGGAAGTGGCCCGAAACGGGCTTGGGACGGGTAGTTCCAGCACTTTGACTCGGTCGCAACCCAATGAAATAGGGAAACAAACTTAAGAAACCGGCAAGAAAACCTGAGAGTAAAAATGAGGAGCTTCCAATCTGATTTTCTGTGAATTCTCAGAGATTCGGCGTTTTTCCCGGATCCTTAGCGAGAGAGTTTCGTCGCCGGGAGAAATAAAGAAACACTGGAATCCCGGCCAGGATGACGAGCAACCCATAGCCGGAGCTCGGCCAATCGTTTTTGAATGTGTAACCCAGAAGAATCGCCGCGACTGTCACGAAAACGACAGGAACGAAAGGATAGCCCCACATGCGATATGGACGGACGGCATCAGGTTGGCGTTGCCGGAATACGAAGACGGTGCTGCCGGCAATCATGTAAAAGAGCCACTCGGCAAAAATCGTCAGGGAAAATAGTTGCCGGAAGTTTGCGCCGACCAACAGAAGGAGAATTGACAGCACTCCTTGCACGACAATCGCGACCGAAGGCGTATGAAAGCGGGGATGCACTTCGGCCAGAGCGCGAAAAAAGTATCCGTCGCGCGCTACCGCGAAAGGCACGCGCGCTCCGCTCATGATGGTGCCATTGAGCGTGACCAGCATTGAAATTGCCATGCCCGCCGAAACGATGCTGGCGCCCACTCGCCCCAGTACGAGCGCGACCGCATCTGATGCGGGACGCTGCGAAGCCGCAATGGCGCTGGCCGGAAGGACATACTGCACCGCCGCGTTGACCAGCATGTAAAGCACGCCCACGGTCGCCACGCCTGCGATCAACGCGACGGGAATGTTGCGCTCGGGACGCTTCACCTCGCCCGCCACCATGTTCAGATCATTCCAGCCATCGTAGGCCCAGAGTGCAGCCACCAACGCAGCCATGAAGCCCGAGATTCCGCCCTTGGCGCCGGCGAACATGCTTGCAAAGTTGCTCCATCCGCGTCCCGATACACTGCCGATTCCGCTGAAGCACACCACCACGATGCCCAGAATGATCGCCACTTTCAGCAGCGTGAACACGAGCTGGAATTCGCCCGCTTTTTTCACGCCGAGATAGTTCAGCAATGAAATCAGAACCGCCGCGGTGATGGCAAAGATCTGCCCCCAAGTTACGGCGAAGGGCCACGTGATTAAGTTGACGGAGAAAAAAGAGAATACAGAAAATGTCCCGAGAATTCGCACCAAGCCCGTGACTACGGTCGCGATCGAAGCCGGCTTGGCGATCACGAACCAGGTCCACGCATAGAGAAAGCCGGCCCCGGGGCCGTAGCCATCGCGGACGTAGACATATTCTCCGCCGGCCTGGGGCTTCATCGCGCCCAGTTCGGCGTAAGTGAGCGCGCCGAAAAATGACAGCAGTCCGCCGACGACCCACGCCAGATAGACAAGTTTGGCGGAGCCCACGGCCTGCATCATTTCGGCGGGCACAAGAAAGATTCCGCTGCCGATGATCGTCCCGACAACCACCGCGGAGGCGTGGCTCACGCCTAGATCGCGGGAGAGTTCCGGACGGGAAGGAGCAAGACGGGTGACTTCTTGCGTGACTATTTGCATGACATCTCGCGAGACTTCAGCCATGTTGGAGTTGGAGTATACGCGAGGATTCCGATTCTTTTGAATGCAATCTTGGGGCAGTCCTAGTCCGCGACCGGCAGTTCCGGGAGAAAGGCCTGTCGCGCGCTCACAGCGCTGCGATACTTAGCGAATTCTTCAGCAAAACTGCTAGCGCGCCGACGCGTGGCTGATGGGTTCGGGCACCAAGGGAAGCTGCACTTCCAATGTACCCATGCGATCGTTCGTGCGGTCGCGCACCCCAACGCGGATGGTCTTGGCACTGACCGGGACGACCAGCGACTGGCGCGCGCGGAACAATCCGTTCTTGTTTTCTGCGGGCGTCGAGGACTCCGGCACGGCGTCGTTCACGGTACCGTTCAGCGTTTTGCCATCCTCGTCGAATGCGGCGACGACAAACTCGAGCGTCGGCTGGTTGCCAGTTCGCGCCGCCTGCGCCTTGAACTGCGGATCTAATACGCCATAGTCGATGATGTAGGTTTGAATCTTCACGGGAGACAGCGGTCGGAGGGGCTTGTTCTTGCGCTGGGTGCGGAAGAAGGCGGCTTGTTCCTGCAAGTGCTCCATCTGCACCGGAGTCGCCAATCCCACTCCACTGGTGTGGATATGCGCGGAAAAGACCAGATCGTGGAGCATGGGTGCGCCGGGCCTCGTGTTGGCTTGCAATACATCGCCTGCCTCGAGTGGAAGCTCGAGCGCGGAACTCGCCGAGTGGTTCGCATTCTCATCGGCCGCAGTGGAGAACAGAGGCACGCGGCAGTATTTGCGCCGGTACGAGAGCTGATATTTCTCCTTGTCGAGTTTCACCGAAATGTTGTGACATTTGTCGTCGTCTGGGTTGGGAGGGGAATAGGTGAGCGTATAGTAGCTCGCGCCATCTTCCGTGGCGGTACTCAGTGCGTCGGCCACGTCATTGGTGCTGTAGAACGCCTGGCCTCCGGTTGCCTCAGCGATCTGATCCGCGACCGTATAGCTCGCGTTAACGGAACTGCCTGTCCCGGCTTGTCGCAAAGTCGCCGCCGTGCTGCCCCCATTCAAGGCGCCCTCAGGATTTACCACAACCCCGCGCACGCTCACCGGAAAGACTGCCACTTCGGCTTGCGCCAGGGAGTTGACCTCAGCTTTGATGTTGTCCGCCAACGAAGCGATCCCCTCCTGAGCGCCAATTACGAGGGGGAAGGTTCCCGCGACCCAGATCAGGTTCTTGCGGCCGGGAATGCCATCAAGATACTGGCCGATGTGGGTCAACATATCCACAGCGGTCTCGGGATGGCCGTAGCCGTAGTTGCGACCCAGCAGGAAAACCCTGGGGACGTGGGAATTGGGCTTCTTGGAATTCACCGCGGCGTACAAAAGGTCTTTGTCGTCGGTGAATCCCTGCTCCAAGTAGAGCTTGTCCGAAGTCACAAAGACCGCAAACCTGGTACCGGCGGGTTTGCTGCGGATGAACTTGAGGACCTGCTGGCGGCCGGTCATCTGGTCGTCGACCTCGGTATCGACCAGGTCGAGGAGCATCACGTAGAGCGGCCCCCGTTCGGGGACTGCCGGGATATTCTCGAAGACGCGGGGCGGCAGCGGAGGTGCGTTGGGGCTCCGTGAAATCGACGCTTTGTCGAAGTCGTAGACATCGAACGAAAGAACGCTCTGCGGCTGCTTGTCTTCGGTAATGGAAAAATCACTAGCGCTGAGGCCATGCACCGGCTTGCCGTTCGCGTCGTGAACCATAACATCGACGATCACGCGCTGCACAGTTTGGCGAATGACCATGCTCGGCTCCTGCGAATCCTGCCCGGTTGTCGGCGCGGGTGAATCTTGGGCTTGGGACGGCGACGTGGTGGATTGTGCAGTTAACACCGCCGTTGAAAGGCAGGCCAAAGCCAGGCAGGCCGAGGCGCCTCGCCACAATGCCAAAATGCCTCGCGAGAATGAAGGAAACGAAGTCATTGCGCACCACCGATTCTTCTGACAGCTCATTATTAAACCCATGGGGGATCGTCTTGTCTCGCCCCCGGATGCAATTATTTCGAAGTCCGCCCGCTCGGATTAATGGGGAATCCTCTTTTCTTGAGCTGAGGAATCTGCCAGGAGAACGCTCACGATCCAGCCCACAGTAAAGGTTACCGTCGTGCCGATCATGACCCACCAGGTCCACGGGACGCGCGTCCAGCCCCACAAATACAACTCCGCGGCAAAGCCGAACGCCATCCCGACCATGGCGCCGCGCTGATTTGTTCGACGCGTCAGCACTCCCAGAAGAAATACGCCGAGCAGAGACCCGTAGGCTACGGACGCGATTTGCAAACCCACCTCGACCACTCGCCCCGCTTTGTGCAGCGCGATCCACGCCAACACAAAGAGCACCAGCGCCCAACCAAGCGTGGCGAGGCGCGAGAGCCGCATCTTGGTCTTCTCGTCGGCCTGAGGACGCAGCCGCGCATAAAAGTCCATGATCGCGCTGGAGGATAGCGAGTTCAGTGCTGCGCTCAGGTTCGACATCGCCGCTGCCAGGATCGCCGCGATCAGCAAACCAGAGATTCCATGTGGCATACGGGTAACAATAAAAGTCGGATAAATCCGGTCGGGCTTCCCGAACACCGACGACGGCACGCGGTAGTAAGCCCACAGCATGATGCCGACCGTGAGAAACAGCGCAAACTGAAACAGCACGGCGACTCCACTGGAGAGCAGCGCGGTCACCGATTGCTTCTGCCCGCGCGCCGCCAACAGGCGCTGCACAATCAGCTGATCGGTGCCGTGACTCGCCGTCGTGAAAAAGGTCCCACCAATCACGCCCGCCCAGAACGTATAAGGAATCCAGATGGTCGGGCGGAAATCAAAGACCTGCAACTTGCCCGCGCCGGCGGCGGCCGCGTGGATCGCCGGCCAACCTCCGGGCACGAGGTGCAGAATCGTCACCAGCCCCACCAGCGTTCCGCCGACGTAAATGGCGGTCTGCACAACGTCAGTCCAGATTACGGCGGCTAGGCCACCCTCGAATGTATAGATGACCGTCAATGCGGTGATGATGGCGATCGAGGCCACCTCGCCTGTTCCCAGGGCAATCGACACAACAATCGACACGGCATAGACGCGCACGCCTTCCGCCGCCGCCCGGGTCAGCAGAAATAATCCTGCAGTCAGCGAGCGCAGACCTCGTCCGAAACGCCGTTCGATGAGTTCGTAAGCCGTATAAAGGTCGCCGCGGAAGTAGTGCGGCAGGAGCAGAAAGCTGATGACTACTCGTCCCACGACATATCCCATGATGACCTGGAGAAATGTCAGGTTGCTATCGTAGGCCAAGCCAGGAATGCTGATGATAGTGAGCGTGCTGGTTTCGGCAGCGACTATCGAGAGCGCAATCGCCCACCATGGGATATCCCGCCCGGCAAGAAAGTAGTCGCGCAGCGAGCGCTGCTTCTTACGGAAGCGTAGACCGAACAGAGTGATCCCCGCCAGGTACAGCGCGATGATCGCGAAATCAAGATGGTTCAAGCCCATGTCGGAATTGAGGAATTGGGTAAGTGAGTAATCGTGAAACTGGACGCCTTGCGGGCTGTTCCGGTTTTGAATCCTCCCATTACGCCATCACCCAGTTTGCTAAACGACTTTGCGCGCGACGCTTTCTGCCGGGTCATAAGTCTCGGACGAAATCGCCACCAGCCACATCGTGCTGTCGCCATCATTGCGCACGGCATGCGAGGCACCTGGCAAAACCAGCACCAGCACGGCGCGCGAGCCATCGAATTCCCGGTGCTGCGCCACGAGAGTTTCTGCCGCTGGCGCTTCTTCTCCTTCGTCCCAGTGCAAAGACCACTTCGCTCCCGGCAGGACGACGATCGCCGTGCGCCGTCGGAGATGGTAATGATTCCCCCGCACAGCTCCTGGTTTGGCGGAAGAGAAGTGCACATCAGCCATGCGCCCGACAAACGCCAGAGCTTCCGCCGGCGCCGTGAAACTGAATCCGCGCGCATCACCTCGGTTGTTGAGTTCCGCGATCTGAATTTTCGTAGTCATGGATTGTTTTGCCAAGACATCATTCATCTCGCGATCTTTATTTCGCGATCTGTATTTCGCAATCTGTATTCGCCATCTAATTATGGGAGCAATCCGACTTTTCCGCGAGTGAGACTCTGTAGTCCTTGAGCAGGTTAAGACGAACCGGGCTAATCGGCAAACGACCGCCGCCAATTTCTCGCATTTGCTGTGTTAGAAATAGTCGTGCCCTACTATCTTGGCATTGACGGGGGCGGCACCAAGACCACCTGCGCGGTGGGTGACGAATCGCGATTGCTCGCCACCGCGACTGCGGGCCCAAGTAACATCGTCCGCGTGGGAGAGGCGCAAGCCCGCGAGTCGCTGCAGCAGTCGGTGCGCCAGGCATGTGTTGCTGCCGGGATCACGCCGGTGCAGGTGGCGCACACCTGCATCGGAGGCTCCGGCGCGGCGCGACCCGAGGTGGCGGCGATCGTCCGGCGCTCGCTGGCTGAGATTCTCGCCACGCCCATCGATGTTGTCGGCGACATGCAGATCGCCCTCGAAGCTGCTTTCGATGCCGGACCGGGCGTCATCGTCATCGCGGGCACGGGGTCGATCGCGTACGGCCGCGACTCGAACGGAAAAACCGCTCGCGCCGGAGGTTGGGGATTCGCCATCGGCGACGAGGGTTCCGCGCACTGGATTGGACGCGCCGCGATCAGCGCCGTCCTGCGCGCCGCCGACCTTTCCTCCGGCGATCTTTTGTCGGCCGATACTCTTTCTTCTGCTCTACGCGATGGAGATTCGGTGAGCAACCCACTGCCGGACTCATCATTGGCAGCGGCCCTCTGCAAAGCCTGGGCAGTCACCTCGCTCGCAGATCTCGCGCGCGCCGCGAACGCAACGCCCCCACCCGATTTCGCTGCTCTATTCCCTGCCGTAACTGCGAACTCAGATCACTTGGCCACACAGGTTCTCAGCCATGCGGGCTCGGAACTGGCGCAGGTCGCCTCGATGGTGATTCGCCGCCTCTTCGCGAAAGCTCAAACCACTGCCGTCCCTGTGGCCATGATCGGAGGCGTCTTTCGTTACGCGCCGCTGGTGCGGCAGGTTTTTTACAATGAACTCTGCGCGCTGCGTGCGCGCGTGGAAGTAAATCCGCAGGTCGTCGAACCGGTGGAAGGCGCGCTGCGCATGGCTCGCCGCGCAGTGAAGTGCGAGGCATGAATTCCGAAGCAGAGAATCCGAATGACTTATCCCTCCCGCCGGAATCGGCTTCCGGCGAGACATCCTCTCACTTCAAACCTGGCGCCGACCCAACACTCACCGCCGACCTCGCTCTCGCAATCGTGAAGAATCGCGACCTGCCCTCCGAGGTGATCGAAAAAATCAGCCAGAATGCGGCGGTGATGAAATCGCGCAAGGTTCGAATCGCGCTCGGCGCGCATCCCCGCACGCCGCGCCGCATTGCACTGCGGCTGATCCGTGAACTTTACACGTTCGATCTCATGCAGTTCTCGTTGATCCCGGCCGTAGCCGCCGACCTGAAGCGGGTAGCCGATGAGTTGCTGGTGGCGCGCCTGACATCGATTACTCTGGGCGAACGCCTTGCGCTGGCGCGCCGGTCGTCCGCCATGGTGGCTGCCGCGCTGCTGCTCGACAAGGAAGCGCGCGTCTGGCAGACCGCCCTGGAGAATCCGCGTCTCACGGAAGCTGCCATCGTAAGAGCTGTGTTGCGCCCGGGCGCCACGCCGGCATTCATCACAGCGTTGTGCCATCACGCGAGGTGGTCCGTGCGCCCGGAAGTTCGAACGGCGCTACTTCGAAATGAATACACGCCGTTGGCCCGCGCCGTGGAATTCGCCCGCCGACTTTCCCCCGCCCAACTGCGCGACGTGCTGCACAATTCGCAGCTGCCGGAAAAGGTGAAGAGTTATCTGAAAGAGGGACTCAAAGCCAAGAAGTAGACTAACTTTACCGCCCGCCGCCGATCTGCAGGATCGCACCCGTTGTATACGAAGCCGCTGGCGATAGCAGCCACAGTACTCCCTCGGCGATTTCGCGCGGCGCGCCCGCACGCTGCATGGGGATTGACGGCATCAGTCGCTGCAGTCGGCCAGGCTCACCGTTCGCCGCGTGCAGGCCGGTATCGACCAATCCCGGAGCCACGGCGTTTACGCGGATGCCCTCGGTTGCCACTTCGCGCGCCAATCCGATCGTGAAGCTGTCGATCGCGCCTTTCGATGCCGCGTAGTGAACCCACTCGCCCGGCGATCCCGTGTGCGCCGCGCGCGAAGAAATGTTCACGATCACGCCGCCGGTTCCCCCAAGCCGGGTCGACATGCGCCGCACCGCCTCGCGTGAGCACAGGATCGTTCCGCTGACGTTGACGGCGAAAACGTTTGCGATGGCCACACTCGTTACTTCCTCCACGCGAGCGAAGCCGCCGGTTATCGCCGCATTGTTGACGAGTGCCCTGATCGGCCCTAAGTCTCGTTCTGCCTTCTCGAACATGCGCACAATATCGTGTTCACGCGAGACGTCGGCTTGAATTGCAGCGGCGCGCCCGCCGGCGGATATTATTTGGTCGGCGGCTCTCTTGGCCTCGTCCTCGCCGGTTGCGTAATTGACTGCGACCGCGTACCCATGTTCGCCCGCGAGCGTGGCGATTGCCGCGCCGATTCCGCGACTGGCGCCGGTTACGATGAGTGTGCCGAGATCTGGTTTGCTGGTCATAGATGTCACAGGGGCTGAAGCCCTGAGATTTCTTCGGAGCTTACGCGGCCCTTAAGGGCCGCTCTTCCACG
>JBEKRY010000022.1:0-32922 GCA_049517555.1 Candidatus Sulfotelmatobacter sp.
ACTGCATGTCCCCCGGCGTCATGCTGAAGCGTAGCGTCAGCCATTCCTAAGTTTCCCCTTTCCATTCCGGCTGTCATCCCGAGGCGGGCGCACTTCGCCCGACGAGGGACCTGGGCGAGCCGCGCGAAGCGTCGCGTCTTTTGCGACGCAACAATCGCGCGCTTGGCTCGCTTCCTTATTTGCCGAGTGCGATTCACTCATCGCGCAAACCCCAACAGCCCAAACACATAAATCCACAGCACCGCCATAAAATGCCAATACCACGCGGTGATATCGACCGCAATCCGCCTCGCCTCGACCGGCTTGTGCAGCAGGGAAGAACTCCCCGCCCAAAGCAAAGCAATCATCCCGCCCGCCAAGTGCAGTGCGTGGGCGATTGTCAGCAGAAACACAAACGAGCTGTTCGGATTCGTATTCACAAAAAATCCGCGAGCGTGCAATTCTCGCCAGGCCAGCCACTGCCCCACGAGAAATGCGATCCCCAGCACAACCGTAATCCCCAGCCAGGGAAACGAATCTTCCCGCCCCAGCGAAACGCCCGGAATCGACTTGACCGGAGCTAGCGCCGCCTGCCGCGCCGCGTTGCGCCGCGCCAATTCGATGGTCACGCTGCTGACCAGCAACACCGCCGTATTGATCGCCAGCAGCAGCCAGGGTAAATCCACCCGACCCCAATCGCGTACGTAACTATTCGAGGCCCCGTCAAAAGTCGGCAACCCCTGGCGCACCACATAAGCGCTGGTCAGCGAAATAAAAACCATGCAAACGGTAAATATCCCGCAAATCAGTCCCAGCCGCGCTCGCCGCAGCCGCGCCCCATAATCCGGCCCATCGCTTCCCCGTCCGTCATCACCGCCGCCCGCAGGTGGAACCGGCGGCTCGTGCCCGCCGCCCATCTGGTCAATCGGAGAACTGGGAGTATAAGTCGCCATAATTCAAATCCAATGTCATCCTGAGCGAAGTTGTCGTCCGCGAAGCGGCCGACAACGCAGCCGAAGGATCCCTACCCACGCCCAAATCCCGATTGCAGCTCCACACTCAATGCGTCGCCACGCTCACCGGATCCGTCTGCATCACATAATCCTTCGCCGCACCCGGTACGCCATACTCATACGGCCCATGATTCACCACCGGCGTCACGCCGCCAAAATTGTCGTGCGGCGGCGGAGTCGCCGTCGTCCACTCCAGCGTCGTCGCTTCCCACGGATTGTCGCTCGCCTTCGGCCCCTTAAACATGCTCCAGAACAGATTGATCACGAAAATAAACTGCGCCGCAATCGTAATGATCGCCGCATAGGTCATGAACACGTGCAACGGCTGCAGCTTCTGCAGGTACGCCACTTCCGTATATTGCGAATATCGCCGCGTCCCTCCAGCCAGCCCCAAGTAGTGCATGGGCATGAAGATGGCGTAGGTCCCGGCGAGCGTAAGAAAGAAGTGCACCTTCCCCCACGTCTCATTCATCATCCGGCCAAACATTTTCGGAAACCAATAATAAGTCGCGGCAAACATCCCAAAGATCGCCGCGACACCCATAATCAAGTGAAAGTGTCCGACCACAAAGTAAGTATCGTGCAACTGAATGTCGAGCACCGGTTGCGCCAGAAACGGCCCGCTCAGCCCGCCCGAAACAAACAGCGACACAAATCCAATCGCATACAGCATCGGCGTCTGGAAGCGAATGTGCCCCTTCCACATCGTTCCCAGCCAATTAAAAGTCTTGATGGCCGAAGGCACGCCAATACACATCGTCAAAATCGAAAACGCAAACGCCGAGTAAGGGCTCATCCCGCTCATGAACATATGATGGCCCCACACCATGAACCCAAAAAATCCGATCGACAGCATGGCGTAAACCATCGCCTTGTAGCCGAAAATCGGCTTACGCGAAAACGTCGACAGCACCTGCGACGCCACGCCCATCCCGGGCAGAATCGCAATGTAAACCTCGGGATGCCCGAAGAACCAGAACAGATGCTGCCACAGCAGCGGCGACCCACCCTTGTGCCCCATTACCACGCCGTTCACTACCACCAGCGGCACATAAAAGCTGGTACCAAGATTCCGATCCATCAACAGCAAAATCCCCGCCGAGAGCAGCACGCCAAACGCCAGCAATCCAAGAATCGCCGTAATGAACCACGACCAAACGGTCAGCGGCATGCGCATCATGGTCATGCCCTTGGCCCGCAGGTCGAGCGTGGTGGTAATAAAATTCAGAGCACCCATTAGCGACGCCACGCAGAAAATCGCAATGCTCGTGATCCAAAGATCAGCCCCCAGCTGTTCACCCGGCCCCGCCGAAGGCAGCGCACTGAGCGGAGCATATCCCGTCCACCCGTGCAGCGGCGCGCCCCCCGTCACGAAGAACGCCGCAATAATCACTACGAATCCCACAAACGTCGTCCAGAACGAAAGCATGTTCAGCACCGGGAACGCCATATCCGGCGCGCCAATCTGAATGGGCAGAAAGTAGTTTCCAAATCCCCCCTGCGGCGCCGTCGTCAGCACGAAAAACACCATGATCGTGCCATGCATAGTGAGCAGGCTGAGATAGGTCTCAGGTTTAATCTCACCCACCAGCGGCAACACCGCGTTCGGCCAGACCAGGTGAATGCGCATCAGCAACGACAAAAACATCCCGACAAACACTGCCGTCAGTGCCAGAAAAAAATACTGTATGCCGATGACTTTGTGATCCAGGCTGAAAATATATTTCCGAATAAAACCCTGAGGAGCGTGCGCGTGCGGGTTCTCCATGGCGACCATGTTATTGTTTCTCCGCCTCCCGAGCTGCCAGCCATTTATCGAAATCCTCCTGGCTGACGACGTGGACCATACCGTGCATCTTGTAATGTCCCAAACCACAAAGCTCGGCGCAGACAATCTCATACTCGCCAATCGCCGTGGGCTTGAAATGCATATGAATGTTCAATCCCGGAACTGCATCCTGCTTGAATCGCAACTGCGGCACAAAGAAGCTGTGGATTACATCCACCGCCCGCAGGCTCACATCGACTTCGCGGTTCACCGGCAAGTACATCGTCCCGGTCACCACATCGTCCTTCGCCGCAGGATCGGTCTGGCTGAGTCCCACCGCAGCTTCGCCGCCAGCCGACGGATCCATTAAATTAGGACTCGTCTTGCCATAGACTCCATCCGGCCCCGGATAGCGGAAATACCAGGCAAACTGCATCCCCGTAACTTCCACCTGCACCGCGCCAGGGCCGGCCGCATCAAACCGTTGGCTCGCCCACACGCTGCTGCCCATCAGATTCAGCCCGACGAACAGAATCGTGGTGAGCACCGTCCATACAATCTCCAGCGTGTTGTGTCCGTGCGAGTAGTGAACCGGTGGAGACGAGGGAGTCTCTTTATATTTCCAGACAATGTAGCCCAGCCCCAGCTGCGCCGCCAGGAAAACCGCCCCCATAATGATGAAGGTAAGTTTGAATTGCCCGTCGATAAAAGTCGTGGACGCGGCCGCCCCGACCGGCAGCCACCAGGTCTTGGCTACGAAGAAATACGTGCTGATCAGGGTGATCAGCCAGATCAAAACCATTAACGCGAGGCCCATTCCCCAGCCCTCCTGAAACGCAAAGGACGAAACAAACGGATTTCCCCACGGCAATTGCCACGCTTCACGGCGCAAGCAACGGTCGGCGGCGAGTGTACCACAGCCCCGCGCCAAATTAGCAAGTGACTTCCAGAGGAAAAACGATATTGAACAATATGGGTAACAAAATGTAGATAAGAAAAGCGCGCGATAAATCGGGACGCTGGGTGCCCCATCGTTGCCGCGCTCTTTGCGGCAAAGGTGGAATTCCACTTAGCCGATCCCCTGGGTTTTGGCCTTCTACTCTCGATGCCGACTATCGAGTACCCGAAAACCATCACACCCGCGTTAAAATCTCCCATGCCCAAGAAGCAGCAAACCCACGGCCACGACACCCGCTACGTCCAGATGCAAAAAAACTACTGCTTCGCCTGCGGCATGAACAATCCCGACGGCATGCGCCTGAAATTCACCCTCGACGAAGCCCGCCAAACCTTCGTCTGCAAATTCCGCCTCGGCAAGCGCTACACCGGACCGCCGGGACATTGCCACGGCGGCATCATCGCGACCATCCTCGACGACGCCATGGGCAAGGTCAACAAACTCCGCCACGTCATCGCCCTTACCCGGGAAATGACCGTCGAATACCTCAAGCCTGTCCCGCTGCACAAACCGCTCCGAGTCGAGGGCAGGGAAGTCGAAATCCGCGGCAACAAACACATCAACACTGCAGAAATCATGAACGAGAAAGGCGAAGTGCTGGCCCGCAGTAAAGGAATCTTCATCGCCATCGACCCCGAAAAGATGTTCGGCAAATTTGCTGGGAAGTAGTAAAAACGTGAACCAAAATTTCTCGGGGTAACTTGACTCGGCACAGAGAGAAATCGAACAGAGAGAAATGGTGATATGGCGGAAGTTGACGAATTAGCGGAGCACATCGAGCATGCCGGCCACGCCGGCAGCCTGGGCAAGTATCTCGGCATCACCATGGCATGCCTGGGCGTACTGCTGGCGCTGTGCGCGGCGCTGGTCGGGGGCCAGCGCACCGAACTCATCGCCACCATGGTCGAACAGACCAACGCCTCCATGAAGTACCAGGCCATCTCGACCAAATACCGCGTGCTTTTAGCCCAGTTGCGGCAGTTGCACGCGCTGAACCCTGACGTGGAGCGCTTCACGCAGTGGGACGAGGAGTCGAGAAAACTGGTAGGTCAAATCTCCTCCGCCGACGTGGCTCGCGCCGCACGGGTGAACCGTCTGGAGAACGCCAAGAACCTCAATGCCGAGATTCCCACCCACGAAGACCTCACCGGCTTCGCCAAAGTCATCCGTGAGCTCGATACGGAAAAAGACGCCGCGCTCGAATGGTCGGAGTCCTACGAGCCCGCCATTCGCGTCCATGCCATGGCAGCGGAGCACTACGAGTGGGCGCAATTGGCATGCGAAATCGGTATCGTCATCGCCTCGATCGCGGTGCTGTTCATGAGCCGCCCGGCCTGGTTCGGGGCGCTGATTCTTTGTGCTATCGCCGTCGTCATCGTCACAATTACGTTCGTCTCAGTGTCGAGCCAGCTCCACGGCGCCGAACAGAAAATCCACGACGCCAGCCAGCGATTCACCGGCCTTAACGGCGAACAACGCGACAAAGAGGCGGACGAAGAATTGTTGAAATCCGTCGAAACCGAGAAAACCCCAACGGTCGACCCGAAATAAGATCCGCTACAAGGTTTGGCGCGGCGGCCTACAACCTGAGTTTCGAAGTATCTGCAGTACGCTCGTTCGCGTTAGAATGAAGGGACGGCGAAAACCCCACCGGAGCACCATCACGAAGGGTTTAGCTGAGAGCTGACAGCCGATACCTGACAGCAGCTTCCCGGAGCCCACTCATGTCCCAGAACAACGGTTCGAATTCGAACGCACTCCGCCTGAAAACCGGCCTAGCCGAAATGCTAAAAGGCGGCGTCATCATGGACGTCACCACCCCCGCCCAGGCCACCATCGCCGAACGCGCCGGAGCCGTAGCCGTCATGGCCCTCGAACGCGTCCCCGCGCAAATCCGCGCCGAAGGCGGCGTAGCCCGCATGGCCAGCCCCAAGATCATCCGCGAGATCATGGCCGCCGTCTCCATCCCGGTCATGGCCAAGTGCCGCATCGGACATTTTGCCGAAGCCCAAATTCTCCAGGAACTGGGCGTCGATTACATCGACGAATCCGAAGTCCTCACCCCCGCCGACGAAGCCCACCACGTCGACAAGCAAGCCTTCACAGTCCCCTTCGTCTGCGGCGCCCGCAACCTCGGCGAAGCCCTGCGCCGCATCGCCGAAGGCGCCTGCATGATCCGCACCAAAGGCGAAGCCGGCACCGGCGACGTAGTCCACGCCGTCAAACACATCCGCCAGATTGTCCAGGAAATGAAAATCCTTACCGTGCTCGGCGAAGAAGAACTCTACGCCAAAGCCAAAGAGCACGGCGCCCCGTACGAACTGATCAAGATGGTAGCCAAAGCAGGGAAGCTCCCCGTACCAAACTTCAGCGCCGGAGGCATCGCCACCCCCGCCGATGCGTCCTTGGTCATGCAGCTAGGCGCCGAAGCCGTCTTCGTAGGCAGCGGCATCTTCATGAAAGACAGCACCACCTTCGCCGACCCCGTAGAAGCCGAAAAGCGCGCCCGAGCCATCGTAAAAGCCGCGACGCACTTCAACGACCCTAAAGTATTACTAGAAGTCAGCGAAGACTTGCAGGGAGCCATGAAAGGCCTAGCCGTCTCCGGCCTGGACGAAGCTCACATGCTCCAAACCCGCGGCTGGTGAAAAATGTGGGGCGGACACTCCTGTCCGCCGCCTTTGATCTTGATTTTGGTTTCTCGATTCCAAGGAGTCGGTTTTCGCGCCGACTCACCCGTCGCCGCGCCCCGCAAGATAGTAGTCCATCCGATGAATCCCCGGCGGCGTGTGGCCAAGCATCCGAATCATCCCGATAATCTGCCCGCGATGCAGCGTCGAATGTTCGAGTACATGCCGCAGAAGTTTCCAGCGGGGAAGACTCGGCTCAACCCCGCCCGGCAACAGAACGCGGAGTTCCATCTCCACGCTGCCCTCGGATTCCCCTTCGAGCCATCTGCGATAGCCATCCGAGAGCGCCGGCCAACTCCGCCTTAGGTCGTCCAGCGACGGTGAAGGCGGCGTCCCCTGCGGAAGCACCCAGGGTCCCATCTCAGGACTCATGCGCAGACAGTCAAGCCAAACTCTTTCTCCATCGTGAATATGTCGGAGCGTAGCGAGAATGCTGGCATGCGAAATGCGCAAGTCGCGCTCAATCTCTTCGGCGGTGAGCCCGGAGCATGCATCGAGCAGCCGCTGATTGGCCCACCCGGAGTAGCCGACATCAGCAAGAAGCAATTGTTTCCCTAGAGACATACGGCAAGAAATATACGGGAGCTCGTTGACCCAACTCAACCAGCTCGGCACAACCTGGGCTCAGCCTGGGCGGGGATTGTTTACATAGTACAATCGCCACCGAGAATTCCATGCCCACCGATGTCATGCAAGGCTGGAGCAACTTTTTCGTCGGCGAGCTGGGCGCAGCCGCCGCGCTCACCGGACTTCTGTTCGTCGCGGTCTCGATTAACCTGGCCCGCATCTTGCAGTTTTCACATTTGCCGTCGCGAGCGGCGGAGTCGCTCCTTGCCCTCGTCTCCGTGCTCGTGGTAATGACCTTCGCGTTGATTCCACACCAAACTTCTGCCGCTTATGGCCTCGAGATCGGTATGAGCGGCCTTCTGGTGTGGGTTCTCCATACCCGGGCATTGATCCGCTCGCGAAAGTTCGATCGAGAGTATGTAGGATTCCTATCCCGGCTTCTGGTGAATCAGCTTCCGCCTCTGCCCTTTGTAATCTCGGGCGGCCTGCTGATCGCAGGTCGATCATCAGGCGTGTATTGGATAGTCCCTGGCGTCCTCTTGTCGTTCGCCGCCGGCATATTCGGCGCCTGGGTCCTCTTGATAGAAATCCAACGATGAACTCGACATGGTTAGATGCTAAAATCATCTCCATGCCGCGATGCCGCTCGGCGCCGTCTTCCGTGTTTGCGTTTCTGATCTTCGGCTTCCTATTCCTTTCTGCCGTACCCGCAGGCCGTGGCCTGCAAGCCGAAAACAAACCGCCTGCTCCTGACGCGTCGGCCACCAATACCAATCCGGTCCTCGTCGAACTCTTTACCTCCGAAGGCTGTTCCAGCTGTCCCCCCGCCGACATCATCCTGCAACGGCTCGACACCTTTCAACCCATCGCCGGCGCCCAGCTGATTGTCCTCAGTGAGCACGTCACCTACTGGGATCACGATGGTTGGAAAGATCCCAACTCTTCCGCCGCCTTAACCGACCGTCAGAGTTCCTACGAAACCGCTCTTGGCGTGAAGTCCGCCTACACTCCCCAACTGATTGTTGACGGAGCCCACGAAATGCAGGACAACAATCCACAGCAGATGGAGGATGTCCTCAAGAAAGCTGCCGGCACTCCCAAGGTTCCCGTACGCATCAGCAATGTGACCGTCGACGCCGGAAACCCAACCGTACTCCGAGCCCACATCGAAGCCGATGCCGACGCCAATCTTGAAAAACACGGAGCCGACGTCTTCGCAGCCCTCGCCCTCGATCATGTGGAATCGCAGGTCTTACGCGGAGAAAACGGCGGACACCACCTGATCCACGTTGCCGTGGTGCAACAACTCACCAAGATAGGCAAAATGTCCAGGGGCAAGAATTTCGCCCAGGACGTTCAGCTCAAACTCAATCCCGGCACGGATCCAAAAAACCTCCGAATCGTCGCCCTGGTGCAGGAATCCGGCCCTGGCAAAGTCCTGGGCGCCGCCTTAAAGAAGCCCGCAATCTAAGAAACCCGTGGGTGCCCCATCCTTGTCGCGTTCTTTGCGACAGGATGGGGTTCTTGACTTCCATGAGAAGCGCAGCGTAACCGTCGTTGTCGGGTACCGGGTGCCCCATCCTTGCGCGTTCTTTGCGCAAGGGTGGGAGTCCACAGACCCGGACCGCACTCCCCTTATGCGCTGACTACCGCACTCACCAGCGGCAAGACCCCCTCCAGCCGGTCATAACTCATCGCCATCCCCTTCTGCATCGGAGACTTCAGCACCGCATCCCGCGTCTCCCGCGAGTCATAAAGAATGGTCTGCGTCATCGTGGTCTTGCCCGCACGCTCGACGAAAACAATCGTGTCCACAGCCTCACCCGGATACCACGCCTCATCAAATATCTCGGTCGCCACAAACCGCTCCGGCGCCACGACTTCGCGATAGACGCCCCCCATCCCCATTTCTTTTCCAGTACTGTCCTGTCTCCACACATAGCGATACGTTCCGCCCGCCCGCAAATCAATCTCGCACACCGGCATCGACCACCCGTCCGGCCCCAGCAACCACCGCTTCACCATCTCCGGCTTGGTATAGGCGTCAAACACCAACCGTCGTGGCGCATCGAAAACCCGCATAACCACAATTTCGCGGTCGCTGTGGGCAGTTATTGTGAACGTTTCGCTATGTTTCATTGCTCCCTCTCCTTATCTCGTGTATGAGTCACTTACATTCAAATTGTCATTCCGAACCGGGCCGAAGGCGCGGTGAGGAACCTGCTTTGCGAACTCCTTTGCGAACCACCCGTTTGGCTCCCTTCTGCTTCTCGCCGCTTTGCAAATCCTGCAGCAAAATATCCAGCCGTCCAAACTGCCTCTCCCAGAACTGCCGGTATTTCTCAAGCCATTGAGTCGCTTCGCGCAGTGCCCCCGCCTCCAGTCGCCGCGGACGCCGTTGCCGCTCCCGCCCGCGCGAAATCAGCCCCGCCCGCTCCAACACTTTGAGGTGTTTCGAAATCGCAGGCTGACTCATCGCGAACGGCCCAGCCAGCTCCTGCACCGATGCTTCACCCTTGGCCAGCCGCGCCAGAATCGCTCGCCGCGTAGGATCGGCCAGCGCCGCAAAAGTCGCATCCAGGCCAGCCGAAGAAACACCATAACCGGAAGGTTCCATAACTGATCGGTAATATAGGTAAACGAGGATTCCCTGTCAAGCCCGAAAGTTGTAGTGGTGCAGTTTCCAATGCAGCACCCGTCTTATCGTCGGCGTCATCCCGAGCGGAGCCGCTCTTCAGGCGGAGAGAGGGATCTCCCGTTTCTCCGGCCTCGCGCGAAAGCCAAACTCCACTACTCCCGAAGACTCGAAAACCGCCTACATCGCTAAGACCACTCCGGTAAAATCAAATCAGCATGATCCCAGTCAGGATGAAGATCGGAGTCCTAGCCCTGCAAGGCGATTTCGACGCCCACCGCCGCCGCCTTGAAGAACTAGGCGCCGAAGTCGTGCTGATCAAAAAGCCTGAGCAACTCGACGCCATCGACGGCCTTGTCATCCCCGGCGGCGAATCCGGCACGTTCCTCAAACTGCTCGGTGAAAACGGTTTCGCCAAGCTGAAAGAATTTGTTCACGCCAAACCCACCTTCGGCACCTGCGCCGGAGCAATCCTGTTAGCCGCAGAAGTCGAGAATCCCCAACAGTCCGGCCTCGGCGCACTCAACATCCGCATCCGCCGCAACGCCTACGGACGCCAGATCGACAGCTCCATCCGCCAAGGCAGATTTATCTCAGAAAAGTCCGGCACGTCCCCCATCGAGATGGTCTTCATCCGCGCCCCCAAAATCGAAAACGTCGGAGAAGGTGTAGAAGTGATCGCGACCGAAGGAGCCGACCCGGTCGCCGTACGCCAGGGCAAAACCATGGCCGCCACCTTCCACCCCGAACTCTCCGACGACCCCCGCGTCCACCAGGCCTTTCTAGACTTAGTCAGGAACGGACAGAAATAGAAGGGCTCGACTTGACCTGCCCATGTCGAACATCGAAATCCCAACGGAATAGCAGGATGGGCCATCCGGCAGCAGATACACCCGACAGTCTGAGCTGAAGTGAGCACTCTTGCTCAGAAGAATCAGACGTCCCTTGTTAAGCTCGAATTGTTAAGCTCGAACCTCCTGACAGACAAAGAATTAAAGAATAAGGACGCTAAACAACTGCCCTGCCCTCGCCAGTCCCCAGTGCAATCTGTCAGAACCAGCAGGCCAGACGCAATCGTTCAAGTAATTCTGATAGGTAGGTCCTAATGACGAATGAAACGCTAGAACTTCCCCGAACAACTCCGCGAAAACGCGGGTCGAACGACAATATAGGAACCGTCACCGGCAGCACGTTCTCCTCGCTGATTCTAGACGCGGAGGGACCGATTGCGGTTGAGTTCATGTCGTACGGCTGCGCCCATTGCCGGGCCCTTGAGCCTGTCATCGAGAAGGTGGCAGAGACGCTGAAATCCAAAGAGAAAATCTTCCGCGTGAATACTGCGGTCGAGGCCAAACTCTCCGACAGCTACGCGATCGAGGGCACACCAACTTTGATCATGTTTCTGAATGGAAAAGAAGTTGGACGAGTCGAGGGACCACAGCCTACGACATCGAGTGTCATGACGGCGATAACGCAGCCATTCGAATCGTGAGAGGCCCAGTGTCGCAGATGCAAAGACAGACCGCGCCTGGCTTGTTACTTCCTATCCTGTTATTCAATGACGAATGCGCCGTCTGCCGCCGCATCGGTCATTGGGTGCAGAGGTCGGCGCAGAGCCGGTCAGGCGAGGCGAGCCTCATCGTAGAGCCGATCGGCGACGACCCGGCCGCGCTACTGGCACTCCATCCCGACCTCGATATCTGGGATGCCTACGAGACCATCCATCTCCTCATGCCCGATGGCTCGATGAAGCTCGGCGGAGAAGCCGTGGCCGAGGTTCTGCGAAGCTTGCCCAATACCAAATGGTTTGCCGGATGTTTCGCCGTCAGCCTATTTGGATTCCAACCATTTCAGATGATGCTCAACCTGAGCTACGCCATCCTGTCCGACGTGCGCCCCCTTTTCGGCTGCGAGAGTTGCGGAACGCCAGGCTGGCTGCGACCGGTTGCGTCGATTACTGGTTGGATTACGAAGTGGGCGAAGGGCCTGTTCGGCGACAAGCCCCACCCCAGCCCAACTCCGCATTTCACCTCTCTCGCGTCTAAAGGGATTCGGCCTCTACCGGTCCGCGGAGAGCGGCCCCCGCAAGCCCGTCACATCTGAATTCAGACAATCAGCCCTGAAACGCCGCCAGTGAGCCCTCTTGTCAAGCCCCCAAACCGTCCCTTTTTCCCGCAACCCGCACATTCGCAAGCAGAAATAAAGTCCGTATTTTTGCCGGTTTGCCCCGCCCAACTTGATAGAATAGATACAGAAGCAAAGAAACCAGAAAGCGCAGCCTCCGGGCCGCGCTTTTCGTGTTTTTGGGCCCCTGATTTTCGGATAAAGATTTTCGGATAAAGATTCTCAGTTCAAGGAGCACGCGAGGCGCAGCCCACCAGCTGCGCCTTTTCCGTTATGCAGACAAACTCGCACTACGCGTCGAACATCCTGATCCAAGTCAACCCCCTCGGAAGGGAAGCTCTGCCCCAACGAGTCCCACTCATCAATCCACGCATCCCCAAAGTCATCACTCTCCACGCCGTCGCCACCCCCACCCGCAAGCGCCGCGGAGAAGCCTCCGAAGCCGCCTTCCTGGCCCGCGCCACCAACCTCGGCTTCAGCGTCTGCATCCCCTGGGGAGACAGTGAACGCTACGACTCCGTCATCGGACGCGGCCCCCGCCTCCTCCGCGTCCAGGTCAAATCCGCCAGCCGCTACGCCGAAACCCGCTACCGCATCCGCACCACCGGATCCAGCTACACCATCTACAACCCCGCTGAAATCGATTTCCTGGTCGCCCACATCGTCCCCGAAGACCTCTGGTACATCATCCCCATCGAAGCCGTAGGACACCGCAAAGGCATCCGCTTCTATCCCCACACCCGCCACCCCTCCCGCGCCCACTTCGAACGCTACCGCGAAGCCTGGTGCCTCCTGGCCTGCGACCCCAAAGCCCGCGGCCGCCAAGACATCCCGTCAGTCTGCCGTTGCAAAGATCTCCCCCACCGCTGCGCCGTCTGCCCCAATTGTGGGACGGATCAATGTGGGACGGACACTCCTGTCCGTCGCCTTTGACCTTGTTCTTGATCTTGCCCTTGTTCTTGGTTCTAGCCCTTGCTCTTGTTTTTCCACCACTTCACCAGGTTCGTCCGTCACAGACAAACAGCCCAACCCTGGAATGGAATAGTCCTGGTGAAAAGCAAACGCAAGATCAACAGCGGCGGACAGAAGTGTCCTCCCCCCATCCCTCTCAACCGAAGGTACGAATACCGTCGCAATCTCCCGCACTATCAGCCCGCAGGAAGAAGCCTCTTCATCACATTCCGCAAAAACTACCGGGACCCTCTCTCGCCGCAGGCCCGCGACGCCGTCCTCCAGCATTGCCTCCACGACCACGGAACCCACTACGAGCTTCACGCCGCCGTCGTGATGCCAGAACATGTGCATTTACTCCTCACCCCGTTGCGCGACGAAAGAGGATGGCCCTACGGTCTGCCCTCGATCCTGAAATCGCTCAAAGGAACCTCCGCCCGAAGCGTGAACCGGCTTTCAGGTTCGAGCGGCCCGGTCTGGCAAGAAGAATCGTTCGACCACGTTCCAAGATCGCAGGAAAGTTTCGAAGACAAAGTAGAATACATCCGCCAAAACCCAGTCCGCCGCGGCCTCGTGAAAACCCCCGAAGACTACCCCTGGCTGTGGATCGAACCGTCGTTGAAAAAGTGAGCGAAGAAAATGTGGGACGGACACTCCTGTCCGTCGCCTTTGACTTTGGTCTTGATCTCGCTTTGCCATCCTGTGCCTGTTTTTGGTTTCAGGCCCAGATCAAGGTCAAAAGCGACGGACAGGAGTGTCCGTCCCACAAAAACCGTCCGCCCCCCGGATGCCCCATCCTTCGTTTCGCGTCCGCTGGAAAAAGGGAGCCGGGTGCCCCATTTCTCGCGCGTTCTTTGCGCGAGAAGTGGGGATTTTCGACAGAGAGAAGCCGAATGGGCGGGGACTTTGACCTCTCATGTCGAGAATCAAAATCCCAATGGACTTACGCTCGTGGAAACCCACCTTTCGCAACAAACGCGAAAGATGGCCCACCCGGCAATGCGAACAGAGAATGTGGGCAAAGAGAAATGTGGGACGGACACTCCTGTCCGTCGCCTTTGACCCTGATCTTGACCTTGACCTTGACCTTGATTGCCCGTCCATTCTGCGCCTGTTTTTGGTTTCAGGCCCAGATCAAGGTCAAAAGCGACGGACAGGAGTGTCCGTCCCACAAAAACCGTCCGCCCCCCGGGGTGCCCCATCCTTCTTTTCGCGTCCTCTGCGAAAAAAGAGCCTGCCCTGAGCGAAGCCGAAGGGATGGCGGACTCTGACTTCCCATATCGAGAATCAAACTCCCAACGGACTTACGCTCGTGGAATCCCACCTTTCGCAACGAACGCGAAGGATGGCCACCCCGCGCTCATGCAGAGTCGAAAGTCCACTCTTGTCGCAGTGGGGGCGCCATGCTATTCTCCGCCGGATCGAATCCGGGTCACGACTGTCATCGCAACCACCCACAGCGCGTCGGGCCCTCATCCAGAAGGAACTCCAGCATGCGACTCAACAAGACATTCGCGGTTGTGATGGTTCTCGCGTTCGGTGTGGTCGGACGAGCTGGGGCCAGTTGCTCCTCCGCCAGCCTTAAAGGCAACTTCGGGTTCGTATTGTCCGGGTTGGACAGCAGCTTCTACTTTACGGTGAGCGGCGGTCTGCTCACGCTGAACGGAGCGGGCGGCGTGACCGGAACTGAAACGACGAGCGACAACGGTGTGATCACCAACAGCGTAGCCGTGACTGGCCGTTACGCGATCAAGACAAACTGCTCCGGAACGCTGACCATCACCCCCTCAGGCGGCTCGGCGCAGTCCTACTCGGTGGTGATCGATTCCACCGACACGCGCCTGGAGATGATCCAAACCAACGCCGGATATACCGTATCGGGCTACGCCCTCGCGCAGGGAACGGTCACCTGCACCCTGGAGGGCGTGAAAGGCACTTACGGCTATTACGGCAGCGGCTGGCAGACCAGTCCCACGCAGTACCCAACCGCCATTGCCGGCCAGGTGACCACCGACGGGCTTGGGAATCTGAAAGGTTTTCAGACCGGCTCGGCAGCCGGAACCATCCTCTATCCGACTGTATCCGGCACCTATACCGTCAATTCGGATTGCACCGGCACCACCACCACAACCACCAGCCTGGGGATTACCGCACATTCAAACTCGATCCTGGTCAACAGCGGGCGCACCGTCTTTCAGATCGGCACCGACGCCGGGACGATCGGCTACAGCGTGGGCCAGAAGCAGTAGCAATTTTCCCGAATCGCTAAATCCCCTCAGTTCCGGAGGGACGCCCGACAATAGCCCGCCAGTTTTACTGGCGGGTAAGCATCCTCCAAAACCGAACCGCGTCCTGGAAGGACGCCTGAAACGGTGCCGCGTGCCCCATCCTTCTTTTCGCGTCCTTTGCGAAAGAGGATGGGGACTTTGACTTCCCATGTCGAGAATCAAAATCCCAACGGACTTACGCTCGCCGGGTGCCCCATCCTTTGCGTTCTTTGCAAAGGGTGGGATTCCACCAGCGCCAGCCCACGGAGCCTTGACTCTTGCGGGACGTCACCGAGTGCGGAAGATTTCCCGGTTTCGCCGAAAACACAAAGGGCGGCTTCGCAGCCGCCCTCAAACTTTCCTAAGCAGAGCGCTTAGGTTCGCACCTTCACTATAAGTCTCTCGCCGCAGGCAATCCGTGTCAAGAAATAATCGGCCCGGAGAAGTGACTTTGGGAGAGGCCCCGGCGAGACTCGAACTCACGACCTCTAAGGTGCGAACCTAAGTGCTCTATCCAGGCTGAGCTACGGGGCCATTTTGCTGTGCCTACGCCCACCCCAGAACCTGTTCTCGCACCACGCGTTTTCAGTCCACGACAGCTCCCGAATCCATTCTGCATGAGAGGCCCAGCTCCTGCAGACTGTCTGACGAGAAATCTTTCATGGAATTCCCGACCCGGGAATTTCAAGGATTCAATTGGAGCTAAGAGCCAAGAGCTAAGAGCCAAAAGCCGAAAGCTAGCAGCTAGAAGCTCTCCCCGCTATACTTTCCCTATATGTCCTCGAAGACGTTCTACCTCGAAACCTTTGGCTGCCAGATGAACGTCCACGACTCGGAAAAGGTTGTGGGGACGCTGCTGCAGGAAGGCTATCGGCAGGTGGAGACGGTCGAAGAGGCTGACCTGGTGTTGTACAACACGTGCTCCATCCGCGACAAGGCGGAACAGAAAGTGTTCAACCGGCTCTCCGATTACAAGAAATATAAGAAGCAGGGCAAGACGTTCGGCGTGCTCGGCTGCGTGGCCCAGCAGGAAGGCGAAAAGATTTTCGAGCGCGCACCCTATGTGTCGCTGGTGGCCGGGTCGGCGTCATATCACAAGTTACCGCAGATGTTGCGGCAGTTGGAAGAAGCGGAGCTGCGGAGCGCCGCATCGAGCATCGCGATTTCGCCCACGACCGAGGCTGCCGCGTTTTCGAACCCAACTGCGGGTGCCCCACCCTTCGCGGTTTTCGAAGGGTGGGAATCGATGCTGCCGACAGCGATTGATTCGAGCGTAGGCAAGCCAGCAGGGAAGCCGGCGGTGAAGTCCAGCGGCCAGAAGCCGGTCGCCGATAGCCTCGTCCGCATCACCGGACTCGACGACCGCGAGACCGACAAGTGCTTCGAGACCGAGTTCACCGCCCGCACCAATCCGCATCGCGGCTACATCACGATCATCGAAGGCTGCGACAAGTTCTGTGCATATTGCGTCGTCCCCTACACCCGTGGCAAAGAGCGCAGCCGGACTTCGCAGTCCGTGCTCGCCGAAGCCCGCCAGATGGCCGATCTCGGCTACACCGAAATTCAGCTGCTCGGCCAGAACGTGAATTCGTATAAAGATTCGGAAGGGAACTCGACTCTCAGGAAAACCTTCGCCGAACTGCTCGCCGCCGTGGGAGAAGTCCCCGGCATTCGCCGTGTGCGCTTCACCACCTCACACCCCCGCGACTTCGGCCGCGACATCGTCGACGCCATCGACGCCGTCCCCACGCTCTGCGACCACGTCCACCTGCCCGTCCAGAGCGGATCAACCCGCATGCTAGACGCGATGCAGCGCCTCTACGATCGTGAGCAGTATCTCGAACGCATTGCCTGGATGAAGTCCGCGAAGCGCGAAATCAGCATCACCACCGACATGATCGTCGGCTTCCCCGGCGAAACCGAATCCGATTTCGCCGAAACGCTAAGCCTGCTGGACGAAGTCGGCTACGACGCCGTCTTCGCCTTCAAATATTCCCCCAGACCAAACACCCCATCGATAAAGTTAGAAGACGCCATCCCCGACGAAGAAAAAGCCCGCCGCCTGGACATACTCATGTCGCGCCAGCGCGAGATTCAGATCACCAACTACAAGAGATACATCGGAACAAAATGTGAAGTAATGGTCGAAGGCCGAAACCAAGCCCGATCCCAATGGATGGCCCGAACCTCCCACAACAAAACCCTGAATTTCACGGCTCCAGCCGGAGCCGCGCTGAGTCCGGGAATATACGTGCCAGTGCGCGTAACCGGCAGTTTTCCCAACTCGCTCCTAGGCGAATTGGTGGTATAAGAGTGGAAATTAGCAGGAGATCCCTATGGAAGTAGAAATGACCATCCGCGGCCTTTTGATGGATCCAGTGTCCAATATGCCGATTGTGGTGTTGAAGGATGTGGGCGGGGACACGGTGTTGCCGATCTGGGTGGGGGTGTATGAGGCGAATGCGATCGCGCTGGAGATGGAGAAGGTCAGCACACCGCGGCCGATGACGCATGATCTGATCAAGAATGTGCTGACGGGTCTTGAAACCCAGGTTCACAAGGTCGTCGTGACGGAGCTGCGCGAGGATACGTTTTATGCGGTGATCTGGCTGGAGCGCGGAGGCGAGGTGATCTCGATTGATTCGCGGCCATCGGATGCGCTGGCGCTGGCGTTGCGGGTGGATTGTCCGATTTTTGTGGAGGAAGTGGTGCTGAAGACCTCGAAGCTGGCTTCGAACATGTCGGACCGGGTGACCAGCGACGAATTGCGGAAGTATCTGGAGGGGCTGGGGGACGACGATCTGGGGAAGTACAAGATGTAGATCGGGGTAGGTTGATGCTGCTGGTCGTGGAGTTGCATCATTCGCTGTAATTGACATCAGCCACTTGGCATGTCATCATATCGGTGATATGCGCACCACTCTAAACCTCGATGATGATGTAATGGAAATGGTCCGACGGTATTCTGAAGCTCGATCTGTGGCTTTAGGAAAAGCCGCCTCGGAATTGGTAAGAAAAGGGTTTTCCACTCCGACTCCGACGCGAATTGTGAACGGGATCGTAGTCTTCGACGTTCCTCCGGATTCACCCAGAATCACTTCCGAGAGGGTGAAAGAACTCGAATCCGAGTTGGAATGACTGAACCGGAATGGCCGCCTATCTTCTGGATGTGAATGTATTGCTGGCCCTGTCCTGGCCGGGACACCAGTTCCACGAGCGGGTGCAGAATTGGTTTGCAGGACATGCCCGGAAAGGATGGGCTACGTGTCCTATGGTCGAGGCGGGATTTGTACGGATTCTGTCAAATCCGGCATTTTCTCCCCAGGCAGTTTCGCCCAAGGAAGCGATCGACGCTCTGAAGTTCAATACAAAGCATTCCGCTCATCAATTCTGGCCGGATGATCTTCCTTTGGCAGACGCACTGGCAAAGTTGCAGCATCGAGGGCATCAGCAGATTACGGACGCTTATCTGCTGGCGCTGGCGATACATCATCGAGGCAAGCTGGCGACGCTGGATCAGGGAATTCGGGCGTGGGGAGCCGGGGCGGGCGTGGAAGTGATCGAGTAGTCAGGCCTTCTCTATTCGATTTACATAATACCTGTTATCGGACATTACAAGGGAGCGTGTAGTCGCGTGATTGCGGCAGTCCGCGGTCAGCGCCGGAGCGCTTCCTGGGAAATCTGGCGTGGTCGTCAGGTCCGTGGGGGCAAGGGCCGTGGGAGCGGGAGATCCTTCCTCCGCCTGTAGAACGGCTCCGTCAGGATGACGCCCGACGCTATGCTGCTGACAGCACGCTACTGACGCTACACTACTGAAGCTTCGCGTACTCTGCCTTGGCTTGTTTCAGGATGGGGATTTCGGGGTCGGCGTCTTTCCAGAGGGTGAGGAAATCTTTGTAGGCGGCGAGGGCGCGGACGCGGGCGGCATCGGCATCCGCGGGCTGCCCCTGCGCTTGCAAAGTTGTCGCCTGCAAGGCATTGGCACGCGCCACTCCCAAATGCGCCAACGCTCCCGTCCAGCAGTTCCACACAATGCCGCTGTGGTCGATGATCTTCTGAAACTCGGCAGCGGCTTCTTTGCCCTGTCCGGCTGCCAGATACGCTTCACCGCGCTCATATGTTGGATAGAGGCACGAGACATAGTTGAGGAATGCAATGGACCCGTACTCCATGGGTGGCAGGGCGACCTGCAGATCGTTGAGCGCCTCCGACGGATTCTTGCGGTTCAGGGCCAGTTGCGCCCGGATCGCGGGCAGCCAGAGCGACTGCATCTGCGTGTCCAGGGGAAAGCGTTTGTTCAGGTTCTGGGCCAGCGAGTCCGCTTGCGCCGCATCGCCCGCCATGGCGAAGGCCAGCGCGGCTTCGACTTCGACGCCCTGACTGGTGGGAACCAGTTTGAGGGCCTCTGCTGCGGACTGCCGGGCTTGCACCGGATTGCCGAAGGCGGCTTCGCGCACGGCAGCGTTCTCCTGCCAGACCGCTCCGTTTTCCTTGCTGTCGGCCCGGATCGCCGAATCCACAGAATGCTTCGTCAGTTCCCGTGCCTTGCCGAGATGACCTTCGTAGGCCTCGGTATCGGAGGCGAGCGAAAGCCCGAAGTTCTCCTCGGCCTTGCCCGCGTACCACTGTTGCTGTTCCGCCATGGCGGAAGAGTCGGAGACAATGAAAGCAAGAGCGTACAAAATATTGTGACTAACGATATCATCCACCTTTCGCGCCTGCGCTTGCTGGACGTTCTGCCGCGCTTCGTCGAACCGCTGCAGGGCGAGCAGTTCGGTGGCGAGGTCCTCATACGCAGGGCCTCGCTCCGGATGGATGCGGAGGCCTTGTCGACCCGCCTCTATAGCCTTCTCATACTGTCCCTGTCCGAAGTACACGCCACCCAAGTTACCGTAAGCTGAGGCGTATCGCGGGTAGCTCTCAATCTCCTCCTGAAACGTCTGGGCCGCTTTGTCCAGTTCTCCGGTGACATTCTGATAGTAGGTAGCGGCGATCGCCAGCTTTTCCCGTTCGCTGGCATGTTCCCGCAACTGGAATGCCTTGGTGTAATAATCGCTGGCGCGGCTGGCCTCGCCGAGACCGGTGTAGTCGTCGCCCAGCGACGCGTAGCCCACGGCAAAATTCGGGTCAAGCTCGATGGCACTCTGGTCGTAAGGCAGGGCTGCAGCGGCGCCTTTCTCGTTGCTGGCCTTTAGTCCAAGGCTAAGCGCCTTCAGAGCTTCGAGCGAAGACGTGGTGGCCTCTGACAACGGAACATCTAACTTCTGCACGGTCGCCAGCGATTCGCCCAACTGAGTGCGCAGCTTTGCCGCCGCCTCGCCCAGCGCGTCCAGCACCTTCTCCTTCCCCGCCGCCGTCACCTGCTGCTCGGCCAGCGGGTCTCCACTCTGGCAATTCACCGCCTTCAATCCCAGCACATACTCACTGCCCAGGACGGCAATCGACCCGGCAATGTAGGCCTTGCTGCCCGCCCGCTGGCAAAGCTCACGCGCGACATCGGCCGTGAGCTTCGTGTCCGCCGGACGGGTCATCAATTTCAAAGTCGCTGCAACCTTGTTGTCGGAGAGCACGTTCAGAAACGGCGATTGGTTGAGAGAGACGCCGAGCGCGGTCTTGAGCGTGTCGTCGAATACTGGATCGCCGGCGCTGTTGGCGAAATCGGCGAGGACGATGGTGTCTTTGTCGGTGAGTTGGTGGGCGGTGAGTTGGCGGGAGCGGTAGTAAAGGCCGGCGGCGATGGCGGCGGTTAGTAAGATGGCAGCGGAAAGCCAGCCGAGCTTCGCTCGGCCTGAACGGGCAAGAGTGCCCGTTCCCACATGAGCCGTTCCCACATGAGGTGTTCCCGCATGAGCCGTTCCCGCATGAGTTGGGGCTGCTTCTTGAGGCGCGGACGGCCGCGAGGTTTGTGCGGGGATAGCCGTCCCCGGCTGTCCGGTCGAGCGCGGATCGACTGCTTCCCTGCTGCCGGCAATGGCTACACTGCCGGAACTTGGAGCTTTGGCTCGTCCTGTTTCCGTATCGCGCTTCAGGCGTTGCAACTCGGAACGGATGTCGGCTGCGCTCTGGTAGCGCAGGTTCCGATCTTTCTCGAGCGCTCGGTTGATGATGTCTTCCAGCTTGGGTGGGATGTCGCGATTAAAGCGAATGGCCGGAGGCGGGTCGGAGTGCAGTATCGCGTCGAAGGTGAGCGCAGTGGTCTCGCCACCGAACGGCAACGCTCCCGTTGCCATCTCGTACAGAACCGCGCCGAACGAGAACAGATCGGTGCGAGCATCCAGTTCCTTGCCCCGCGCCTGCTCCGGTGACATGTAGGCGACGGTGCCCAGTGTTGAGCCGGGATTGGTGAGATGGTCCGCGTCCAACGTCTGCGTGTTGAGAGACGCAACCTTGCTGGAAGAACTCGCTGCAACCGCCACCTTGGCGAGGCCAAAGTCGAGAACCTTGGCGTGTCCGCGCTTGGTCACGAACAGGTTGGCGGGCTTGATGTCGCGGTGCACGATGCCTTCGGCGTGCGCGGCGTCGAGCGCGTCGGCGATCTCGATGGCCAGCGAGAGGAGCAACTCGGTTTCCAGCGGGCGGTCGCCGATTTTATGTTTGAGCGTCAGGCCGTCCAGAAACTCCATGGCGATGAAGGCCTGCCCGTCCTGCTCGCCAATGTCGTAAATCGTGCAGATGTTGGGATGATTGAGAGCGGAAGCAGCCTGGGCTTCGCGCTGAAAGCGGGCTAGCGCCTGGGGATCGCGGGCAACCTCATCGGGCAAGAACTTCAGGGCCACGAAGCGATGCAGCCGCGTGTCTTCGGCTTTGTAGACCACGCCCATCCCGCCCCCACCGAGTTTCTCGACGATGCGGTAATGAGAGATGGTTTGGCCGATCATGAAGTCCGGCAATCTTAATCGGTGCTGCAAAAGCAAGTCAATGAAAGGGGCGACAGTGGGCAGCGGAGCAATGCTTATTGGTCCACGTCTCGATTAACCCATGTCTCGCAAAGGGCGGAAGGCCTGGGGCACCCCGGAACGTCAGGCGGAATTCAGAACAAAATCAGAGGCGGCGGACAGGAGTGTCGGCGCCACAGAGGACCAGTTTGGCGTGGAATAGGGTGCCGGCTACGCGGGTGGCGATGGCGATGAGGTCGCGCTGGCCGGCGAAGACTTTGACGAGCCGGGCGCGGGAGACGTCGGGGAGATTGACGGTGCGGCCGCTGCGGATGCGGGCGGCGGTGGGTTCGTCGGCGGTGACGGAGGGGAATTGCGGGAGGAGTTTGCGGGGATGGATGAAGAGGGCTTCCAACGCTTCAGATTCCTCAACAGCAGGTCCCTCCACTCCGCTTTCCTTTCCCTTCGGGAAAGGAAAGCTCCGGTCGGGATGACGGAGAGTTTGGTCGGGATGACGGAGAGTTCGGTCGGGATGACGGACATCTGTCGGAGTACAGAGGTTGGCCACCTCATCGAGGGTGTGCGCGTCTTGCAGGGTGAATTCGGCTACGGAGGTGCGGCGGAGGGATTCGAGGTGGCCGCCGCAGGCGAGTTCCCTGCCCATGTCGTGCGCGACGGAGCGCATGTAGGTTCCGGAGGCGACGCGGGCGCGGAAACGGACGCGGTCGAGTTCGACGGCCAGGATTTCGAATTCTTTGATTTCTACTTGCACGGGCTGCAGAATGACTTCTTTTTGCTGGCGGGCAAGTTTGTAAGCGGGAACACCTTTAATTTTCTTGGCGGAGAATGCGGGCGGGGTTTGTTCAATGACTCCGCGGAAGCGCGCGGCCACGGCTTCGATTGCTGCTCGGCTCAGGCTGACAGCTTGCGGGGTGGTGGTGGGTTCGCCTTCGGCGTCATAGGTGTCGGTGGCGAAGCCGAAGCGGATGGTACCTTCGTACGTCTTCTCTGACGACGTGTAGAACTGGGCCAGACGGGTGAGGCTGCCGGTGACTAGCGGCAGAACGCCGGTGGCCAGGGGGTCGAGGGTGCCGAGATGGCCGATGGAACGCTCGCGGAGAATGCGGCGGGCGCGGTTGACCACGTCGTGCGAGGTGAGTCCGGCGGGCTTATCGATGATTAGGACGGCGTTCATGAGGGAGAGAGAATTGAGAGATTTGGTAATTTAGTAATGGGGTAATTGAAAATCAAAGCTGCGGCCTCTTTCGGCTTTTGATTTTCAATTACCCAATTACTCAATTTCTCAATTACCAACTTTTACTGGCTCACCCAGTCTCTCATGTTTCCTATTAAAGACGATCAGCCGCGATACAGCACGCCGTATGTGAATGGGTTTTTGATTGTGCTGAATATTCTTATTTTCTTGTTTGAGGTTACGCTGTCGCCAGCCGGACTGAGAGCGCTGTTCGACCAATTTGCACTGGTGCCGGCGACTGTGACGGCGTTTCTAGGCGGGTCGACGCATTATCAAGGGCGACAGGTCGTACTTCCCTTCTTCACTTCAATGTTTCTGCATGAGGGGTGGGCGCATGTTTTGGGCAACATGTGGTTCCTGTTCATTTTTGGCGACAACGTCGAGGATTATCTGGGGCATTTCAAGTATCTGGCGTTCTATCTGTTGTGCGGATTATTTGCCGATGCCGCGCAGATTGCGTTCTATCCGCACTCGAGGATTGGAATGGTGGGAGCGAGCGGGGCGATTGCGGGAGTGCTGGGCGCGTATTTCATTTTGTATCCGGGGGCGCGGGTACTGACGTGGTTCTTTGTGTTTGTGTTGTATTTGCCTGCATGGGTCGTGCTGGGCGAGTGGTTCTTTCTACAATTTTATTCCGGGGCCACGATGTTTTCGGTCACCCACGGGCGGCGCGATGTGGGCGGCGTGGCAGTGTGGGCGCATGTGGGAGGATTTGTGGCGGGGCTGGTGATGGTGAAGATATTTGGGGAGCGGAAGCGGAGGAGTCCGTATGCCTACCGATAGAGATTGATGCGAGGCCCACTTCTCGCGCAAAGGGCGCGCGAGAAATGGGGCACCCTCGTCCGTGTTCGTCGTTACAAATCAAAATCCCCACCTTCTTTCGCAAAGGACGCGAAAGAAGGATGGGGCGCCCGGTTCATTCTGGATGATGAATCATTTTTTCGGGCGCGATTCTGGCGGGACCAGGCCGGCCAGGCGGTAGTAGCCCACCAGCTGACCGTAGTGTTCGCCGCTGTGTTCGATGAAACCGTAGGCTAGATCGCTGACTCGGTCGTATTGGTGGGCGAAGGGGTCGACGATCTGATCGGACATTCCTTTGTCGCCTTTGGCCTGGATGACAGCGGCTCCGTCGGCGAAGGATTTCTTGACGAAGGCGATGATGGCGGCTTTGTCTTTGTACTGATCGCGCTTCATCAGGGCCTCGACGTCGGATTTCTGGCCGGTTGCCGGGTTGATGAAGAAATAGTTGGCGCCGGCGGCGTGCGTGAGTTGTTCGGCGAAGCTGCGCTGGGCGGGCGTGGGTTTGAAATCGTATTTGTCTTCGGGGAAGTCTTCGGCCATGGCGATGAGTTTGCGGCCGATGTCGTTCCAGGAGTCGAGCAGGACTTTCGATGGACTGTCGGCGGGTTTGATGGGGGCGTCTTGTTTCATAGCGTCCTGGGACTGCGCGGGGAGAGCGCAGGCCGCGATCAGCAGGGCAGCAGCCAGCACGGGGGCTTTCATCATTTTCATTGAGCGTTCCTCCACGAATGGGATGGGGGTGGCAATTGTAGTTGGACTTGGCGGGGGCGGAAAGGTGAGCGGACGGATTCCGGATCGACTTTAATGCTCGGGCTTCCGCGACGGGCCGGTGAAGACTGAGATCCCTCTCTCCGCCTGAAGGACGGCTTCGCTCGGGATGACAATGGACTTTTAAGAATGCTAGAGGGTGCCGGTGGTGGGGAGAATTTCCAGGGACTCGACTGTCGCGTTGGTGGGTAAAAGGATGGCTTGGAGTACGGCTTCGGCCACTGTGGCGGGGGACATCATTTTTTGGCGGGGGGCTTCGGGCCAGAGGGTGGTCCAGATGGCGGTGTCGGTGGCGCCGGGGAGCAGGGCGATTACGCGGATGGCGCGGGGGCGAAGTTCTTCGCGGAGGGTGTTGGTGAGGCCGAGGGCTCCGTGTTTGGAGGAATTGTAGGCGGCGGAGCCGGGGAAGACGCGCGTCGCGGCGATGGAGAGATTGTTCACGATGGTGCTGCCGCGCTTCATGACGGCGAGCGCAGCTTGGGTGACGAGAAATGTGCCGGTCAGGTTGGTTTCAAGGACGTCTTTCCAGACGGGGAGCGGGAGCTTTTCGATTGGGAGATTGGGGTGCGCGATGCCGGCGTTGTTGATGAGGATATCGAGGCGTTTGAAATGTTGGCGGGCGGCGCGGAAGAGGGCGTCGACGGAGTGCGGGTCGCGGACGTCGCAGGGGTGGGCCAGGAGTTTTATTTTGGGGGACAGTTCCCTGCTGATTTTCGCGAGAGAGTTTTCGTCGCGGGCGGTGAGGATCAGGCTGCAGGATTCGGCGGCCAGGGCGCGGGCGATGGCTAGTCCGATGCCGCGGGTGGCGCCGGTGATTAGCGCGACTTGACCGCGGAGGCGGGTGGACTTCTTTGAAGTGGGTGAGGGCACGGTTCGTCGAGACATATTATCGCAGCGCGAGAAACATCTTGACGAGTTTGGTCAAGATTTAGATTGCCTCGTCGAGAGCCTCCGCAGTCGAACCGCGTAGTCCATCGACTTGAGACAAGTCCGGGAACCCATAGGCCCTTAGCACGTCAGCCAGATTGAAAGGAAACTCAGGAAAATTCAGATAGTAATCGCCCTCTTGCAAGCAGCGGGCCGCCACGGCAAGGCCACCTACAATCACGGCCCTTGGACCTCACCTGGCCCTTGGCCCTGGAGGAGTTCCCGCGGATCGGTCACCAGCCCGGAAGATCTTGCTGAGGACGTATCCAACTCCCATGTAGATAAAGCCATTGATCGAGAGCGTGATGCTCACGATTGCCAGCGTGTTTAGCGGATGCTGCCCCGAAAGCGACATGAGGATGATCGATGAGGGCCAAAGGACATAAGTAAAATCCTCAAAAAACAGGAGCGGGCCGGTGCTGAGGCTGGGGATTTTTCCGCTGTTATGTAGATGCCAGAAACAGTAGAGCACGCCCCCGACGGCAAAGCCAGCCAACCAGAACTTGAGAGAGCGCTTCATTGAGGCCACGTCGCCCCAAAGGGTGCTGTAGGCACGTTGTAAGGACTTTGGTTGTCATATTCTTGATGCAGATCGTGCATAAGCCACCTCGGCCAATTCCTCGTTGAGGTTCCTCTGTGAGCCGCAGCGAGTACCTTTTCTACGAAAAATGTGCAGTTTCGACCGAACATGTACCAGTTGCCAGGGTTCTTCCGGAAATTGTCTATGTAAGCCTGGGCTGCCGCATCTTCGTCGGGCGATGTGGGAATTATGATCGTGTTTTCAACAGTGCGGTTGCCGTTTGGGTCGTCGGGCTGGATGTGTCCGGGTGTCGGAGGACCGAAAACTACCTGAGCCGCAGCGGCCCAATCGCTATTGGGATAAAAGCCAACTGTCTGATCCGTATTAACCCCTATCCCCACGTGCCCACCCGGGTTTCCATCCGCACCGGCATACTGTACGACAACAATGTCTAGGCCGAACGGGTCAATCCAGTTCGCGGGGCTGTCTTTGGTATAGGCATAGACGTTGATGCCGCCCGCAAAGCTGATCGGATCTTCCGAGATGAATCGCCCGAAGGTTGGGTTGTAGTATCTGGCGCGATAAGAGTATAGCCCGTTTCCATCGTTCTCACGCCCCGTGTACTGAAACACATTGGTGCTTGTACTACCGGAGGAAGTCGTGTTTCCAAATGGATCGTAGCCGTATTGGGCTGTGACATTGCCCGATGAATTCGTCAATGCCAAGACGGTACCGAGCACGTCCGTGATTGGACTGTAACTTCCCGTCGAATCCGTGCGGAGCTCGCAGGTCAAAATCCCCACGTCTCGCAAAGGGCGCGAGACATGGGGCACCCGGCGTGGCCAAAGCGAAACCAAAGTCAAAGGCGACGGACAGGAGTGTCCGTCCCACATTATCGATGCCGGTCTATACGCCGTTGGGGCGCTGGCGGATCAGGGAGAGGAATTCGGAACGCGTCTCTTCTTCCTGACGGAAGCAGCCTAGCATGGACGACGTGACGGCGGCGGAGTGTTGCTTTTCTACGCCGCGCATCATCATGCAGAGGTGGCGGGCTTCGATGACTACGCCGACGCCTTGGGGCTCGATTACCTTTTGGATGGTTTCGGCAATCTGGGTGGTGAGGCGTTCCTGGATTTGCAGGCGGCGGGAGAACAGCTCGATGAGGCGCGGAATTTTGCTGAGGCCGACGACGCGGCCGTTGGGGATGTAAGCGACGTGAACTTTGCCGAAGAATGGAAGCAGGTGGTGCTCGCAGAGGCTGAACATTTCCACGTCTTTGACGATGACCATCTCGTCGTATTTTTCGTGAAAGAGCGCGCCCTTGAGCAGGGCTTCGGGGTCTTCCTGGTAGCCTTTGGTGAGGAACTTCATGGCTTTGTGGACGCGTTCGGGGGTGAGGGTGAGGCCTTCGCGGTTGGGATCTTCGCCGAGGCGGACCAGCATTTCGTGGACGAGGTCTTCGAAAGTGGCGCTGGTCAGGGTGGGCGATTCGAGTTTTGTGTCAGCAGGAGATTTCATAGGATTGAGTCATTGGGCCATCGGGTCATTGAGTCATTGAGTCATTTAACAACTTTCAGCGTCGACGCGGTTTCACTTTCTTCTCCGGCGTATTCGAAGCTGTTCATCATGGTTTCTTCGAGTCTTACTCCTTCAAGATGCGCTTTTCGGAAGCCACGCTGCAATATTTCGTAGATCTCGACGGAGAGATTTTCCGTGGTAGGCACTTGCTGGGCGAAATCTTGCAGCGTGTTCAGATTCTGCAAATCATAACGGGAGAGCACTTCGCTTTCGACGAAACCATCGAGATCGACCAGATTGCAGACCATGCCGGTGGCGGGGTCGACTGGGCCGCTGACCGTGACTTCGAGAGTGTAGTTATGGCCGTGGCCGTGAGGGTTGTTGCATTTGCCGTAGGTGGCGAGATTTTCTTCGGCGGACATTTCCGCGCTGTGCAGACGGTGGGACGACGAGAAGCGGTAGCGGCGGGTTAGGTGGGCTTTCATAAGTCAGCTCTTAGCTCTTAGCTCTCAGCTTTTAGCTTTTAGCTTACCCCTATTCCTCTCCGTAGAAGTCTACGAAGAGGTCGGGGGTTTCGTAGACTCGAACGCGGTGCAGTCTTGCTTGCTGGAGCTTTGATTCGAGGCGCTGCCAGACGGCGATGGATAGATTTTCTGTCGTCGGGATCTGGGTGTAGAACTCTGGGACTTCTTTGTTCAGGAAGCGATGGTCCATGGCGTCGAGGACTTCGCGGTGCATGATTTCTTTGAGTTGCTTCAAGTCGACTACGAAGCCGGAGCGGGGGTCGACTTCACCTTTGACCGTGACTTCGAGAGTGTAGTTGTGGCCGTGGCCGTTGGGGTTGTTGCATTTGCCGAAAATGCGAAGGTTCTCTTCCGGCGTGAACGCGGGATTGTGGTAATAGTGCGAGGCGGAGAATTCGGCTTTGCGGGTTAGGTAGACCATGGGAAAGTTTTAGTGCCAGTGGCCGGGAATTCAAGAACAGCGTCACGCGAACAGCGAGACACGGTTGTCGGGCAATGAGTGATCAGTGGCCGGTGATCAATGATCAGTGGCCAGTGATCATTGATCAGTGACTCGGGAGCGACATCGAGTCATACGAATCTTTTTCGCTAGCGGTTCGGGGCCAGTTCCGCTGGTGGCTCCAGGGCGTACGAATTAATGGGCTGCCATTTTGGAGAACTGGTGGTTTCTTCCTCCGGACAAAAGGTCTTGTTGGGTTCAAATACGATGATCTTGTAAAGATAGCGTCTGTGTTCGGCGGGATAGTAGGCGAAAGCAAACGCGATGCCATTCTTCTTGTCGACCCAGAAAACCAGCGGGCGGTCGCCCAGGGCCGGGGATGGCTGGGTCAGGAGAGTGAAGGCGCGCATGTCTTTGTAGGCGCTCGCGACTTTGTCGGCGTGATCGAAGGTGGTAATGCCCTCGGCGGTGTGAAAGCGCGTGGTGGCGGACTCGATCTGAAAGATCTTTCCTTTCTTGAGGCGAATGAAGAGGTCACCGTGACCGGTGCGGTTTTCCGCGTCCACCCAGTCGAGGGTGGTGCCGCAACTGTTCTGCCACTCCTGGTCTTCGTCTTTTTTGGGGAAAAGCTCGAGCGCGCGTTCGCGGGTGTCGCCCAGCTTAAGCGGTCCGATGCTAAGGCCGGGTTCGATCATTACCTGGCCGGAGACAGCGCTCGGTTCGGGTTCCTGCGCGGTGATTGGGCCGGATGGTGCGAGCAAGAGAATGGTCGGCAGAATGAGGGTCACAAGTTTCATGAGAATCGTCCTGCGGGGGTGGGCGCGTGGCCGGGGAGTTTATTCACAGGGCTTTCTTTTGGACCGTAGCTTCGGCCTTTCCAGGTAACGCTTCCCTTGGCGTGCGCCCGCTTCGAGCGTAGCAGGAGATAGGCGAACATGGGCATACCAAAGAGTGCGCCGAGAAATGTCTTTCCTATGCCGAAGTGCGCACGACTGATTCGAATCACGAGGAAGACCGACGGCAGCACACAGAGCGCTGCATCCCAGTAACGGCTCGCTAGGCCTACGATACCCAAGGGTAACGCAATCCACGCAACTGCCCACCAGGCGAAGAGTGAAAATGCGAGCTGGCCGGGATTTGGGAACAATAATGCCAAGTTCTTGGTCCAGCCATCGCGGAGCAGGCGATAGTTGCGGTACATGCGGGTGCGCACGGCGTCGGCGGCGTAACGGAAGCGAATCCTGCGGCCGGAAGCTTTCACGGCGCGGGCGAGTGCGACGTCTTCGAGGATATCGCCGGCAATTGCGGCGTGGCCTCCAACCGCTTCATAAGTTTCGCGGCGGATGAGGATGTACTGGCCGTTGGCGGCGGCGATCGGGGATGCCGGATCGCTTACCCTCGAGGGAGAATACCGTCGCGCCAGCTCAGCGAATACAACCGGAAGGGTCGCCATTTCCCAGAAAGTGACGGCTATTTGCTCGGGCGAATAGGAGAGTAGTTCGGCGCGGTTCTGCTCGGCTTCTTTTAGCGCGCTGGCGAGTGATCCGGGGAGATGGACGGTGTCGGCGTCGGTGAACAGAAGCCATTCGCCGCGGGCCGCATTAGCGCCGGTGGTGACGGCGTTGTTTTTGCCGGTCCAACCGTCGGGGAGTGGGTCGGCGGCGATCACTCGCACGCCGGGGAACGACAGGGCGATTTCGCGGGTGCGGTCGGTGGAGTGGTCGTCGACCACGATAATTTCGAACGCTACGCCGGACTGCGAGGCGAGCGATTGAAGACAATCGGCGAGGAAGGCTTCTTCGTTGCGCGCGGGAACGATGATGGAAACTCGCGGCTGCTCCATGATTATCGTTGTGGCCATAGAGGAAGCGAACAACTCCGGCAGACCTCGGGCGCTAAAGCCCCGCACAAAAAAGGAACCTTCATCGCAGCGCTAGAAGCGCCGCGCCAGCCAGAACCATCCCGTTAAATATTATAACTGGGTGCGCGCGCAGCCTCGCTCTTGCGGTTTAAGGCGCAGAAGGAGGCAGTCCCATTTGCGCGCGTAATTCCTGCCACTGCTGAATGACTTGGGAGTTGTGCGAGAGGCCGGCGGCGCGGTGGAGCGATTCTTCGGCTTTCGGTAGATTCCTGAGCTGAACATAGCAATCCCCGAGTCCAGCCCAGGCATACCAGTCTTGAGGATATTCCTGAGTAACCTGCTCAAAGACCGGCAAAGCTTCAGGGCATCGGCCTTGTTCGTCCAATTGCAGTGCAGCTTGTAGATGCACATTCGCAAGATTCTGCGCGACTGGAGCGTTGCGCGGGGCAAGTTGGTGAGCGACGGTGAACACGGTCGAATCGTCTCGCCATTGATTCTCCTGCGCGAAGGTCAATCCTGCCGATACGATTACCAGCGCGCAGGCGAAACCCAATGCAGCAAAACGCTGCTTCTGCAGCAGACGAACTACTGTAGCTAGGAGCAGCATCAGGCCGGCCAGGGGCAGATAAGTGTAGCGACCGTGCAGAAAATCTCCTGGATTCAGGGCGTTTAAGTTGAGCGCGAGCAGAAGCGGCGGGAAAAGAAGCGTGGTACCTATGATCAGTGCGGATTCGACGCCTGCGGCGTCCGGCTGGCTGAGTTCCCGTTGCGATTTCCTCCAAGCCCAAAGCACTCCGAGGGCCATGATGGCCACGGCGAATGCAAGCGCCAGAAGCGGCAACAGGAAGCCGCGCACCGTGAATGCCTCCACCAAAATAGGGTCGGCAAAGGAATAGGACTTCACGGGCCATAGCATTGCCTTGCCGTAAAAGCAAAGAATGGATGGCCAGGAGAGCAGGAGCGTGGTCCAGGGTAAATGCTGAGTGGCTGCGCCGAGCTTCCCGCTGAGGGCGTTCGCGCGCATAAGAAGATATAGTCCGGTGACGCACACGAAAGGCAGGATGCGGCGGAGCGTTTGTGACAGTCGAGTGCCGGGATTCGGACGGCGTTGCCCCATGTGCAGATCGAGCGCTAGGATCACGCAGGGAAAAACGATCGCCGTTTCCTTCGCCAGGAGAGCTGCAAAATAGGCCGCCGCGGAGGCGGCTAGCCAGAGCGGCGACGGGCGGGCTGCTGATTTTTCCCGCGAGCTTTTTCTCTTGTCGTGCGTCAGCTTGCGCTGCATTCGGTGGTCCTTTGCGGCAGGCGACGGGTTGTCGAAGTAGCGGAGGTAGAGGAGAAGCGACGCCAAGACTGCGGCCGACATGAGGGGATCGGGAACGGAAACGCTGCTCACCGATTCGGTGTGCGCCGGGTGCAGCGCGAACAGAGTTGCCGCCGTCAGTGCGGCGAGCGAGTCGCGTAGCAGTTTCCAGGCCAACAGTCCGAGCAGTGCGGCTACGGACAGATGTTTCAGAATGCTGAGAAAGTGCCATCCCCAGGGAGACAGGGCGCTGAGCATGAAATTCAGCCTCATCCAAAGGATGAACAACGGGCGATAGAAGCTGGGAGGGCCGCCGGGAAACTGGGCCCAGACGTAATTCGCGAAATATTCCCAGACGTGGCCGGATTCCTGGATGCGCGGATCGGCGGTAAAGCGGTGATCGTCGAGGATGAATTGGAACGGTAAAGAACGGGCATAGACAGCGAATACGAAAGCTGACAGACCGAGCGACAGCAGAAATAAAACTCGGGGAGAAAGGCGCTGCGGAGGTCGAGCAGCCGGGGCTTCAGAACGGGGATCAGCGGACCGGGGATCGTTAGAACGAGGATCAGTGGAACGAGGGCGTTCCGTGCGGGTGGGACGCGAAACATTCATAGAGAAAATTCAGAGGTTAGTTTCTCACAAGCGGCAGTTGGCTTTTTACAGCTTGGCGTGGCGGAGGCGGAGGGCGTTGGTGATCACACTGACGCTGCTGAAGCTCATGGCTGCCGCGGCGAAGATGGGGCTGAGCAGGAGGCCGAAGAATGGGTAAAGAATGCCAGCTGCGATGGGGACTCCGATGGCGTTATAGATGAAGGCGAAGAAAAGATTTTCGCGGATGTTGCGCATGGTGGCCTGGCTGAGTTTGCGGGCGCGGAGGATTCCGGTGAGGTCGCCTTTGACCAGAATAATGCCGCCGCTTTCCATGGCGACGTCGGTGCCGGTGCCCATGGCGATGCCAACGTTAGCTTGCGCGAGGGCGGGGGCGTCGTTGATGCCGTCGCCGGCCATGGCGACGACTCTTCCCTGCTGCTGCAATTTGCGGATGACTTCTAGTTTGCCTTCGGGAAGGACTTCGGCTTCGAACTCCGTGATGTTCGCGCTGCGCGCTACGGCTGCCGCGGCGGCACGGTTGTCGCCGGTTAGCATGACGATGCGCAGACCCTGCACCTTGAGATC
>JBEKRY010000023.1:0-36813 GCA_049517555.1 Candidatus Sulfotelmatobacter sp.
TAAGTCTTCCCAATTCAGTTCAACCTCGATAGCTAGAATAGCCTGGTTTCGAGGGTTTGGAATTGCTAGAATACGTCTAGCCAGCTTCTGCTTGGGAACGGAGTGGCGCGAGCAGCGTGTCGTTACCCGAGGCACACTACGGCCATTTACATCTCGGAAATCCTGGGAGGCGAAACTCAGGAGATCTGGAAGTGCAGGTTGCAAACTGATTGAGCCCAAGGGCGGGATGATGCGGTCATGAAACAAGCCGCGAAGAAGAAGATCGGCTGCAGTCAATCGCCTAGTGGGAATTGGAGTGCCGGGGGTCATCTTTGTGAACTTAATACTACTCGCACCCGAGTAGTGAACCGAGCACAGTTCAACGGGCACTCTGTTTGCCTCGCATCCCCTTTCACTCTCAGGATAGAAGAGCTTTCAGAAGCGGAGCCCCGAATGAAAGCGTTGTCAGTGCTCCGGAGATGACTTTGCTCCAATCGCCGATCGGCTCCGAGGCTTCCAGCACACGTATGACATCAGCTGATGTATCACCTACAAGAGCTCGCTCCAAGACCTGTGCTTTAAATGTCCTCCATTCAGACCATGACCGAAACAGAGGAATTGAAACTATGATCCAGGCGACTGCCCAGAGGGTGTGCAGAATAATTGCAGCTGGCAAAAATCGTCCGTCCTTCGCATGAACGATTAAATCCCAATAGAACGTAGTAAAGGGGAGAAAACTCAGCACCAGCATCAAAGAGGTTAGTTGCCATCTCAGAAAAACGTTGGACACGCCGTTCGTTACACTCGTGAGCGTCACGGCAGTGTAGGCTCTATGCTTCGCAATTGTGCTTGAAAAATGGAGCCACTGGAAACAGACGCTGGATAACAACAACCAGAACAAAACCGTATTGATCTCTTGCAACCAGAACCCAGCGTGACTAACGTCGTAGTTGGCAAAACCCACAACCTTCCTTCCGCTGTTTCCTAGCACAAAGTATCGCATCCAGACCGTCCATTGATACGACACATACGCCAGCAATCCTGCGCCAAGCACCTCCGAATATCGTAAAGACTCGAACGGGCTTGCGCCTGGATAGAAAAGAAGAGCTAACCAAGCGAGAGGCGTCAGGCTTAAGACCCATAACAACATCGCTGAGCTTAGGTAAAACGGAAGAAATTTCACTGGTGGAGTCGCGTTTTGCAAGCGCTCAGCGACGATGTACTGAGCGTTCAACGCAGAGATTTGTTCATTTGTGAGTTGCCCGGACCCTACAAACGCGTCATCTATTTGGACCAACTTACGGTCAGCGTCCTCCCTATGTTTCTGGTAAAGGCTGAGTTGGTCGCGCAGCGGGGAACCTAATCTCGGAGTTATGTGTTCTGCCATCGAGCGTTCGTCAAATATCCCCGCTCTATGCGCAACCCACCCAGGTATCACCAGTGTGATCAGCGTTGTTGCGAAGGCAATCAAGAAAGCCTTGCGGATGAGCTGAAAAGCTCTTGACGAAGTATCCGGCATGGATGCCTCCCTTTCGCTAAATTGAGGCATACTACTACGCCTTGCTGTGCGGAAGCGAGAACATTAGCGGCCACACCCCGCTCATGTTCGCATTCCGTACTCCCCCTCTCGCCCTTCCAGCGTCAGACTTCCCATCCTTCCCCTCGCAATGCCCGCTCTTCGCCTTTTGGCGCGGGCGGTCGCTTGGGTCAAGAAATGAACGAAAACTGTGTCACTTCCTCCAACAGCTGTGATTGGGAACGAGTACGCATCCGCCGGTGGTTGCTCGGATACAGGTCATAAGGCTTCAATCGGAATTCCGAACAGCCAGTATTTGGACACTTCCGTTACGGACCCTGTTTGGCACCTACAAGGAATCACGTTCAGGGAAACGAACAAAGTTGGCAACTCAGGCATTAGAAATGTGTCAATGGCCTCTGCCAGTGTAGTGACCTTCCAAATCTTTGCAGGTGGTGGTGGCACGATGCAATGTATCCCGCTCGTTGGTTGTTCGTGCGTTGGGGCTTCGGGTGGTTCGTACGGTACGGAAGTGACCGCACACTACAAGACGGCCAGTTTCACTCTCCAATAGGGTTGTCACTTCACAACCCATACGTTCCTTGCGGGAGGACCAAGGTAAATCGGTTCTTCCGCGAGGAGTTTTTTTATCGTGTGACTTTTTGTAGATGTTGAGAGTGGTGGTCATTCGTCTTGTGTCGCGCGAGTGCAATCACCGCTTTGATTGAAGCGACGGGTGGAAACTTCACCGTTGCTCAACACCACGACGGCCACTCCCCCACTTGCTTCTTCCCACGCATGTCGCTGCATACCCCTTGAGGTTGGGGTGTAGCATTTTCCCCTCAGGTCATAGTACCCCATCTGTTCGTTGACTAGCGCGTGCCGCGTCCGTAAGATGAATCGACCCGGGGGCCAGGCTCCTACTCCCGGACCTCTCACGAATGATCGGCCAAACCATTTCCCACTACCGCATCATTGAAAAATTGGGCGGCGGCGGCATGGGTGTGGTTTACAAGGCCGAGGACACGCGGCTCCACCGCTTCGTCGCCCTGAAGTTTCTGCCCGACGAAGTCGCGCGCGATCCCCAGGCCCTCAGCCGCTTCCGTCGCGAAGCGCAGGCTGCCTCGGCGCTGAATCATCCCAACATCTGCACCATCTACGACATCGGTGAGCAGGACTCGCAAGCTTTTATTGCGATGGAGTTTCTGGATGGTCAGACACTCAAGCACAAGGTCGAGAACCGGCCGCTGAAGATTGACGAGTTGCTCGATCTGAGCATTCAAATGGCCGACGCGCTCGACGCCGCCCACAATCGCGGCATTCTGCATCGCGACATTAAGCCGGCCAACATCTTCATCACCACCCGCGGCCAGGCGAAGATTCTCGATTTCGGACTGGCCAAGTTGAACGCGAGCCGCAGCCTTAGCGCTTCCATGAACGGCTCAACCATCGCCGATATCAAGGAAGAGCAGCTCACCAATCCAGGCAGCACCGTGGGCACGGTTGCCTATATGTCTCCGGAACAGGCTCGGGGCGAGGAACTCGATACTCGCACGGACCTTTTCTCCTTCGGCGCGGTCGTCTATGAGATGTGCACCGGCAGGGTGGCGTTTGGTGGCAGCACTTCCGCGATCATCTTCGAAGCCATTCTGAATCGCGCTCCCACGCCGCCGCCCCAGCTCAATCCCGGCTTGCCGACTGATCTCAACCGGATCGTTGGCCGGGCGCTGGAAAAAGATCGCGATTTGCGCTATCAGACAGCTTCTGAAATGCGCGCCGAACTCAAGCTCTTGAAGCGCGACCTTGAGTCCAGCCGGGTTGCCGTGGCACAGGGTTCTGCATCAGCAACGCAGGCGGCAGCCGTCACGCCCGTGGCGGTCTCAGCCCGAAAAGAAAATTTCAGCCGGGCATATTTCGTACGATTGGGATTGATCGCCTGTGCGGTCCTGATTCTAGGCGCAGCTGCAGGCTGGTTTCTTCGCGCCAGTTGGATGCCGGCATCACAGCCGCTCTACCATCAGCTCACCTTCCGCCGTGGCAGCATCCGGTCGGCGCATTTTACGCCCAACGGGCAGTCGGTGGTGTACGGAGCTTCGTGGGAGGGATCTCCGACCGACCTCTTCATTACCAGTCCCGAAAGTCCGCAGTCGCGATCCCTCAATCTGAGCGGAGCTGCGCTTCTGGCGATCTCCTCTTCGGGTGAAATTGCAGTGTCGATGGATAGCCGTCCATCCGGAGTTTATGCCCAGGTAGGCACGCTGGCCAGAGTGCCGCTCAACGGCGGATCTCCACGCTCGGTGCTGGAAAATGTGCAGTGGGCGGATTGGTCGCCCGATGGAGAGAATCTCGCGATCGTGCGGGACGTGAATGGCCGCAACCGGCTCGAGTTTCCCATCGGCAAAGTGTTGTACGAAACCTCAGGCTGGATCAGCCATCCCCGAGTTTCAAGAAAAGGCGACCTGGTGGCGTTTCTGGACCATCCTTTGCCCGGAGACGACGGAGGTTCTCTGCGCGTCGTGGACCTGAGCGGAAGCGTGAAGACTTTGGTTTCGGGGCTGCAAACCATACAAGGACTGGCGTGGTCGGCTGACGGCCGGGAAATATGGTACACCGCCGACCAGCTCGGCTTGAAACGCGCTGTTTATGGCGCCNNNNCTTGAGCGGACACGATCGGCTCATCGCGCGCGTGCCCGACACGCTGTCGCTACAGGATATTTGGCAGGATGGACGCGTGCTCCTTTCCCGCGACACTTGGCGGCGGGAGCTTATCGGCCTCGAAGCGGGTGAGAGCAAGGAACGCGATCTGTCGTGGTTCGACTACTCCTATCCGTCGGACGTTTCGCCCGACGGCAAGACGCTACTGTTCACCGAGGCGGGTGAAGGCGGCGGTCCGAATTATTCCGTTTATCAGCGCAAGATCGGTGAGACTTCTGCCGTCCGCCTCGGGGATGGCCTTGCCATCAGCGTGTCACCGGATGGCAAGTGGGTGATTGCCAGTCCGCCGACCACGCCGGCCCAACTTGTTCTTCTTCCGACCGGGGCCGGCGAAGCGAAACCGCTCACTCACGATTCCATCAATCACAGCCGCGCACGCTGGCTCCCCGATGGCCGGCGTTTTCTTTTCTCCGGCAAGGAGCCGGGCCACGCTGCCCGTATTTATCTGCAGGATTCCCCTGACGCGAAGCCTGTGCCCATTTCGCCCGAGGGAATCGATCCTCTCGTTCTGGTCCTCTCTCCGGACGGTCAACAGGTGGTTGGGGTTGGGCCGGATGAGAAGGCGTATTTCTATCCGGTCGCGGGCGGCGGAGAACCGAAAGCCGTTCCAGGCATTGAAGTGGGAGAGCAGCCCATTCAGTGGAGTGACGACGCAAAGGCAATTTATTTCTACAAGCCCGGAGATCTTCCTGCTAAAGTCTATCGCCTGGATTTGGCGACGGGCCACAAGACTCTGTGGAAAGAACTCATGCCTTCCGATTCAGCGGGTGTAAGCCGCATTGGTCCAATCCTAATCACGCCGGACGGCAAGTCATGCCTGTACGGCTATCACCGCATTCTCTCCGACCTGTATCTCGTGGAAGGCTTGAAGTGAGAGAATTCCTCCAGTCGACGGTCTGACCAGAGTCATCGCTCATGCTGACGATCTTCAGTGGTCGGTGGGATCTCGGTAGCGTTGATTGTCAGTAAGTTTTGGCAAGGCACGCAGATTGCCCTTCACTTCGACGGAGAAGTTCTGCACGGCGGGTATGCCATCCACGCCATCCACCGTCAGGCGGATGTTGAAATGCATCGCCCTGGTGTAGGTGTAAGACGCCTTGGGGCCATCCGCGCTGTTGCCGTCGCCGAAATCCCAGTGATATCCGACCGCAGGCACGCCGCCGGCATCTGCTTGCGCCGAGAGATGGATTGTCTCGCCGGCCTTGGCGGCCGAGGGCACTTCCGCTTTAACGGTGGGCGCGCTCGCCGAGACAGTGCTATCGATGAGCTTGATGACTCTGACGGACTCGGGCGGCTGATTCTCGATCCGCAAAGTCTCGCCATCGAGAGTAACCTGCGCGCCCTGGTTGAGCACGTCCGACACAGTAAACTTGTGCTCCGCAGGCAGCCCGAGGTCAGTGAGTTTCAACGTGTGCGACCGGGAAGTTTTTGTCCAATTGAAGACGGTCAAGATGGACTGCCGCGGACTCTCCTTCAAGAAAAAGATGCTGGGTTGTTCATCCTCGGGCTGATATGACATCAGATCGAGTGGCTTGGACGCTCGTCCAACCTTGGGGATATTGAGCAAGTCTGGATTCTTCGCTAACGTCAGACGATCCTCCTCCGACCCCAGAACAAGCATGTCATCGCCAATCTCGTACATGCCGCCAGACACGGCGGAGAGCGCGATCGACGCCTGAGCGGCGGTCAGCGAAACCGGCGTCTGCGCCCGTCGATCCTCCAGCAGGTAACTATCGGTGATGTTGAAGGCGTCGGGATCATTCACGAAGAAGTTGTGGTTCATATAAAACCGGGCCGCGATTCCGGACGCAGCGTTTTTGGTTCTCTGAAAACTGTGCCCGGTATCCGCCGAGATGCGGCCGGTATCGACCAGTCCCACCGGGTTGAGCATGGGACTTCCGTCCTTGTCGAGGACCACATCCGCGCCTACGGTGTCACGGATGATCTGGAGACCGATGCGCTGGGCTTCAAGAGTGGTCGTATTGGGCCGGTAGCGGTAGCCCTCGATTGCGGTAGTGTCCATGAAATCCAGTTTGATGAAGCGGACTCCCCATTCGCGGACCAGCGTTCGGTAAGTCTGCCGCAGATAGTCCTGCGCTCCAGGATGGGTTGTGTCCAGCGCGTAAAGCGTGTCCGTCTTCTGATTCCAGACGTCACCAATGGGAATCGGCTCGCCCTTCGCGTTATGTACCAGCCAATCTTTGTGGTGCTCGTAGACCCAGGCCCGGGTCGTCACCTCGAAAGGGGCAGTCCAGATGCCGAGTGTCAGCCCATCTCCCACAATGCGATGTCCGACGAAACCCATACCATCGGGAAACTGCGTGGCATTGGCGGTAGAGAATTCGCCGCGGGCGTACTGATAGCCTTCATCAATCTGGAAATATTTGTAGCCGAGCGACTTGAGATGTCCCGCTTGCCAGTCCGCATTGGCCAGGGTCTCGCCTTGATTGATGGCGGCATAGAAGGCCGTCCAACTCCACCAGCCGATCGGAGTCTCGACGGAGACGCGTGCATGGTGCAACTGCCGAATCGCATCGCCGTAAGCTAACAGCTGATCGTGGTAGTCCGGCCCAGCTTCGAGCATCAGGCGCTCTGAAGTCATCCCAGCGCCCGGCGCGAGCGGCAGACTCAGCTCGACCTGGTCCTCGGCGGGAGAATCTTTCAGTTCGAACGCTTTTTGGATTTCCGTGGTCCCAGTTGACTCAACGTTGAAAGACGCTATTTTCGTTTCCGCTCCCGTGCCCGCGGCTTGCAAACGCAGCAACGTCAGAAACCGGTCGGACGTCAGTGCGCACAGGAAAAGACTCTGTTTGCTCTCCCGGTTGTAGATGAGCTGACTCCCTGCGCCACGATGCAGCCCGTCAGGCGCTTTCCCCAGGTCGTAGAGTCGCAGGTCGGGCCAATCTTCGCTGAAACTGTCCGAGAGAATTCGATTGGCCGACGCACGGCCACCCAAACTGAGCACGGGCTCCCCGATCGCCTCCACGCTTCGGATGGCCTGCACCGTTACTTCCTTACCAGTAGTGTTTTGTACCGTGACCTGCACCGTGGCGTAAGGACGTTCGGTGTAAAGCTGGACTGCATATATCAGATCGGGCTTGCCCTCGAGTCCCGTGCAAGTGACGGTTACGGCACGGCCGGAGCCGAGTTCATCCGTGAACGCAGATTCGGAAGCTTGCCGACGCGGATAATCGGTCGATCGCAGCCACTGGTGATCGACCTGCGCTGCCGCACGGCTGGTGAACACGGGCTGGCCGCCTCGCAGGGCCAGTTGATACGATCCGGCTTGAGCGTTGACAGTCAGGGACAGTTTGTCGTTCGTTAATTGCTGGGGCGTCAGTTGCTGGGCCGCACATTGTTGGGCCGCACAAGCGGCCATAATTAGTGCCCCAGTGACAACTGCGGGTGTGATTTTGGGGAGTAGCCGCCACATCCCCTTCGGGAAGGCGTTTGCTTTCCTTCTGAGCAGGTCTCTCATATGTATGATGGAGGCCAATACTACACCGAGGCCGCACAGCACGGCTACTCGAACGAGGCCACCCTACAGTGGAACTTCAATCAGCGTCGGGCCTTCGCTTGCAAAACCTTTTCGCAGCGCCTTCGCAAATTCCGCCAGCGAAGTGACGCGGGTGCCGGGCACTCCCAGGCCCTTGGCTAACTGCACCCAATCCAGATCAGGACGGCCGATCTCGAACATATCTAAGGCCCGAGGCCCCGGGTTGCCGATTCCCAGGTAAGAAAACTCGCGCTTGAGAACTGCATAGTCGCGGTTCGCGAATACCACGGTGGTGACGTCGAGGCCCTCGCGCGCCATGGTCCATAGCGCTTGCAATGTGTACATTCCGCTGCCGTCGGCGGTGAGGCACAGGACTCGCCGATCGGGGCAGGCCACGGCCGCACCCACGGCCAGCGGCATGGCGATCCCGATCGAGCCTCCGGTGTTGCCCAGCCAGTCGTGCGGCGGAGCTCCCTTTGTTGCCGCCATCATGCCTCGGCCTGAAGTCATGGATTCATCGACTACGATGGCGTTCTCAGGCAGGAGCGCGCCGACTACCGCGGCCAGGCCTGGCAACGTAATTTCTCCGTCCGGCAATTGAGGGCGAGCCGCCTTCTCTCCGACCAACTGCGTTCGAGGCAGCGCCGATGCGGACTCAAGGGCCTCCAGCGCACCGACATAATCTTCGCCTGGACTTGCCAGTGTGTGGATCTCGCAATCCGGCGAGGTGAACGCACTGTCTTTTCCGGGATACGCAAAATAGGCGACGGGAGGGCGCGCGCCGACGAGGATGAGCTGACGAAACTCCTTCAATTGTTCGACGGCCTGCTCCAGGACGTAAGCGACGCGGTCCACAGGCAGCAGACCAGCGCCGCGTTCGAGGCGCGTAACGGGGTATGGGGCAAGCAACTTGGCACCCGTGGCTTGGGCAACGCGTCCGGCGACCGCGAGCCCGTGGCCGTAGAGCGCATTTCCGGTCATCAGAAGGGCTGTGCGCACTCCCGACCGGAGCATCGCCGCGGCGTGCTCGACTGCCTCCACAGCGGGAACAGGCGCTTTTGGCACAACAACCGGCGGAGCGGCAGCTGAGCCCCCCTCGCTCCACGCTACATCGGCAGGCACGATCAGCGTGGCAATCTGGCCGGGCGCAGTGCGCGCGGCGCCGATCGCTTCGACCGCGTCGCGGCTTACTTCGTGCGAAGAACTCGACGTTCGAAGCCACTTTGAATAGGGCCGCGCGATGGCTTCGATATCGGAAGTAAGCGGTGTGTCGTGGCGCAGGTGGTGGGTTGCATGTTGGCCGATCACATTGATCATCGGCACCTGAGCCCGGCTGGCGTTGTGAAGATTTGCCAGGCCATTGCTAAAACCGGGGCCCAGATGCAGAAGAGTCAAAGCGGGTTTCTCGGTCATCCGGGCATAGCCGTCGGCCGCGCCGGTAACGACTCCCTCGAAAAGACCCAGGACGCAGCGCACGTCCGTGATCTGGTCAAGCGCTGCGACCAGATGAATTTCCGACGTTCCGGGGTTGGTGAAGCAGGTGTCGACGCCGCCACCAACCAGCGCACGAATCAGATTTTCGGCTCCATTCATCGGCCTACCGCGCTATCCCTGGGACGATTTTTTACCTGCGAATATTCTCTTACCTGCGAACGTTCTTTTGAACGACCGTCATTTTTTTGTCTGCAGGAGGTGGTTGCACGTGAAGTCTAGCATGTGCTCTCGGACTGCGGACTCAACCTTAGAAACATTCGCGGCATCAAAGCCGGTGTAGCCTGAGCTGGTGTATCCGGAGCTGGTGTTGCCTGAAACTGACCGTTGCGAGGCTTTCTTGAAAGTAAGGTTGCATTCGCGAGTTATTTTCGGCGCACTCATCATGATCGTCGGGACTCTTTTTGTAGCCATGATCGCCATTCGGTTTCTGCTGCCGCCTTCCAGTGCGGCTCTACCGGCAGCGACGATTCTCAACTCAGACGGTTCTTCTCCTGCTACGAGCCGCCTGAGTCTTCCAGCCTGCCCGCCGGCTGGCATTCAACCCCTGCAGCCGTCAGCGCAGACCGGACACCACAAAGTCGTGCTTTCGTGGAATGCGAATGCTTTTTCTCCTGACCCTGAACTCCAGACTGTCGGGTACTGTTTGTACCGAAGCAGCAAGCAGCATGCCGCGAAAAACAACCCTACCTGCCACGATTGCGAGCAGATCAATCCGACGCCCATCGTCGGCACCGGATGTGTGGATGACCTCGTATTAGACAGCGCGACATACTACTACGCGGTGACGGCGATTAATGCGAAGGGGAAGATCAGTGCTGCGGTCAGCGAGGCGCTGGCTCCAATCCCCTCGGGCAAGCAAAGCGCTAAGCCCGTCCCCGCTACTTCTTATCCTTTTTGCCGGGGCAGTGCGAGTTCAAAATAGTCGCGAGTTGTCACTCTTCGCGCAAACTGACACTGCGGATGACCGCTGATTTATTTCTTATCGGCAACCCGGCGCGTTATCGGTCCTGTGGCACTATTTCGGAGCATTGGGCCCGGCCAGGAAGCCGCCGTCGAGGACCAGAGACTGGCCGGTCATGAAAGATGCGCGGTCCGAACACATCCATACCACGGATTCGGCGATTTCCGCTGACCTTCCCAAGCGCCCAATCGGATGACAACTAAGAATGTACTTGTGGGCTCCCGGGGCACGAAAAATCCGGTCGGCCATCGGCGTTTCGATAAATCCAGGGCACACGGCATTGATCCGAATGCCGCTCTTAGCATTTTCCAGCGCGGCAGTCTGCGTCAACCCGATCACCGCGTGCTTGCTCGCACTATAGGCCGCCGCCCCTACAGAACCGACAAGGCCGAGTACGGACGCCATGTTTACAATCGCGCCGGGTCCACCATGCTTGAGCATTTGCCGAATCTCGTACTTCAAGCAGAGCCAGACTCCTTTGAGATTGATGGCGATGGTTCGATCCCAGTCCTCTTCGGACTGTCTGACAATGGGCGACAAGACCCCTTCGATCCCGGCATTGTTGAAGGCAACATCCAGGCGGCCAAATTTCTCCACCGTCTTCTGGATGAGTTGGTCGACCTCATCCGCTTTCGACACGTCAGTTCGTACAAAAAGGCCTTCGCCGCCGGCGGCACGAATCAGTTCGACGGTTTCCTGCCCCTCTGTTTCGCGACGGCCCGCAACCACTACCTTCGCTCCCGCCCTGGCGAAAAGAATGGCGGTTTCGCGGCCAATTCCCGATGTTCCGCCGGTCACCAGCCCAACTTTGCCTTCCAGTTCCATGGTCATAGTTATTCTCGAGCCTTTTTCGAATGACGGCACTCACATAAGAGTACAGGCAAACTTCGCCGATGTAGAATTGAAGTGAATCAAGAAGTGAATCAAGATGAAAACTGTAAGCTTTGGCAACGGCTAAGTCGATTGCCATTCAAACGGTGAGCTCGTGAACACAGACGACAAACTTATAGGCACCTGGACGCTGGTTTCCGCTTCGAGCACAACGTCGATGGGAGAGCGAAACGAGACTCCTTACGGCCTCAACCCCACGGGTTTTCTCACCTATTCTGCGGACGGCAGAGTCACCGCCCTGATCAGTTACGGCGGACGAAAGCCACTCTCTGTCGGATCGAGAGCGGAGGACCAGGCCGAGGCGTTCAAGACATTTCTCGCGTACGCTGGACGGTACACGCTTAGCGGTGACAAGGTAACCCATCACGTGGAGATTTCGTCGATTCAGAGCTACGTCGACAAGGACCTGATTCGCCACGTCAAATTCCAGGGGGATCAAATCATATTGCTCACACCACCGACGCGGTTGAACGGAAAGACTCAAACCATCGAACTGATTTGGCGGCGACTGCCGATCGGCGCTTGATTGGTGCACTGCCTGCGAGATGTCCCGCCGAACCGGTATGCTAAGCTCAACTTTAGTGAGTCGCCGATTTCTGATTGGCTGAAATCCCGATCTTAAAAGCAGGTAAAGGTGTCCATCGCTTCCATCAAGAAAGCTGTCTTCAGCGACGAAATTCTGCAGGATCCGTACCCCACATACGCCCGATTGCATGAAGAAGGTCCGCTGCATTACATAGAGGTGGGCAAGTGGGCGGTGTGGTCGATTGTCAGCCACGCCGAGTGCGCCTCGATCGCGAAAGACCCCAGGCTTTCCGCGAAACGCGCCAAGCAGATGTTGCTGCCGCTGCCCATCAGCCGCCAGTCCGAGTTCAGCGAACTGGCGCGCATGCTGGGTTTGTGGCTGATTTTCATGGACCCTCCGGAGCACACCCGGCTGCGCAAACTGCTTAACAAAGGATTTTCGGCCGCCGCCGTCGAAGGCTTGCGTCCGCAAGCTGAAGCTATTGTCGCCCAGATGCTCGAACCGCTGAAGCATGGCTCGGAGGTCGAACTCATGCGCGAGTTCGCCAACCCCATGCCAGTACGCATCATCTCGGAGCTGCTGGGAGTACCGCAGGCGCTGCATGGCACATTCGTCAATGCGTCGCGGGCGATAGCCGTGTTTCGAGGCAATCCCAATCGCACCGTGGAAGAGGCACGCGCGGCGCAGGATGCTCTGATCGAGTTGACTGATTTTTTCCGAAAGACCGTGGCGGAACGCAGGCGCAATAAAGGAAACGATCTGATCAGCCTGCTCATCGACATCGAGGAAGAAGGAGAAGTGCTGACCGAAGAAGAGCTCTACGCGCAGTGTATTGCGCTGCTTTTCGCGGGGCATGAAACGACTCGGAATTTAATCGGCAACGGCATGTACACGCTGTTGCAGAACCCGCAACAGACGGCGCAGTTACGAGAGAACCCAGAGATGATCCGCTCAGCGGTCGAGGAGCTTCTGCGCTTTGAGAGCCCAGTACAATTCACGGCGCGCGTGCTCAAGGAAGATATTGAAATCTGCGGCCAGCCGATACGCAAAGGCTGGACCGTCCAATGCATGCTTGGCGCGGCGAACCGCGATCCGAAACAATTTAAAGAGCCCGATCAATTGGATCTGAAAAGGCTGAACAACCAACACCTGGCGTTCAGTGCGGGCCTGCATTTCTGCATCGGAGCCCAACTCGCGCGTTTAGAGGGTCAGATTGCTTTGCTGAATCTGGTGCAGCGTTTTCCGCAGATGAAGCTCACTGGCCCGCGCCCGGAGTGGGCTTCTACATTTGGATTCAGAGGCCTGAAAAGTCTTCCGGTAATTATGTGAAGGCCGCGTTCGGCGACCGTCTCCGCGCCTACTCGAAAGTTTCGGCATCGCGAAGCGCCAGCCCGCGCTGGTCTTTCGCCGACACGATGGGCTCTCCATCCAGTTCCCAGTTAATCTTCAACTCCGGATCATTCCACATCAATGTGCGCTCGTGTTCCGGAGCGTAGTAGTCGGTGGCCTTGTACAACACGTGCGCTTGCTCGGAACACACGCGAAACCCGTGCGCGAAGCCCGGCGGTATCCATAGCATACGTTTGTTTTCGCCAGACAAACGAACCGCCTCGCATCCGCCAAACGTCGGAGAACTCCTCCGCACATCGACCGCAACATCGAGGATCTCCCCTTCGACAACACGCACCAATTTTCCCTGTGCTTGTTTGATCTGATAATGCAGGCCGCGCAATACATTCCGTCGCGAACTCGAATGATTGTCCTGCACGAATTGCTCCCCGATGCCCAACTCCGCGAAGACCCTCCGGTTGTAACTCTCCAGAAAGAATCCCCGCTCGTCGCCAAAGACACGCGGCTCGAGAATGAGGACACCCGGCAGAGAAGTCGAAATTTTCCGGATCGCATCCATCGTCTACTAATCTCCTTGAGCGCATCTTCCCCAGCCCGCGTCTGATTGTAAATTATGAATCCGCTTCATCCAGATAGCGAGACAGTACCGAGCCAACAGTTCCGCACTGCTCGCTGAGCATCTGAAAGTGATCGCCGGGCACAGTCTCAATGTCGAACTGCTGTGCCAGGTGAGCCCACACGGCGCTCGGGTTGTCGGGAAAATAAGTGCCGATCTCCGCTTTCACGAACTTGATCCTGCCAGGATAGAACCGGGGGCGATACTGCCTCAACGCCAGATAAGCGGAGTCCTGCATTCGGTGTGTTGCCTTGACCAACTCAGGTCCGCTGCCCAGAGTCGCGTCTGCACTGCGTTCTGAATCTTGCGATCGGATTCTGGCCTGCGACCAGAATCGGCGTTTGACCAGACGAAAATAAAGCAGCGCCTGTTGGATTGGCGACAACTGGCTCTTGTCGGGATAAGAATCCACCAGTGCCAGCAGCGCAATCTTTTCCCCGGCGGCCGTCAATCGCTGTGCGATCTCCAGCGATACCAGACCGCCGAGCGAATAGCCGATCAGGAAATAAGGCCCGTGGGCCTGCAAACGCGTGATCGCGTCAAGGTGGAACTGCGCCATGTCTTCGATCGTGGTAAATGGTTCGTCCACGCCGTCGATTCCTCTGGCCTGCATCCCGTAAATCGGGCGCCGGGATTTCATCTTTCCCACGAGATCGGAAACTTCGAACGCGGTACCGCCCAGTCCATGCGCGATGAACACGGGCGGATGGTCGGTTCCAGCTTTCATGAGCAGAAGCGGCGGAACCCGCGGTGGAGTAGGATCCTCCAACAATGCTGCCAGCGTTGCGACTGTCGGCGTGGCGTAGATCAGTTCGGGTGGAAGTTCGCGGCCGAAAGTTTTGGCGATTTCATCAAATAGCTTGGTAGCCGACGAAGTGGTGCCGCCGAGATCGAAGAAATTGTCATTTGCACCCAAGGATGGACGAACAGAAGACCGCTGCAGCACCCGCTGCCAAATGGGAATCAGCGCCTCTGCGGCGGATGCCTGCGTCATGAATGCGCGAAGGCCCAGTAGAGTTCTCGCGCCTTCGTATACACCGGACCAAATTGCAGCGGGCGGTCGCCGATGCGAGTGACTGGAACTACTTTGGAGTAGTTTCCGGTGGCAAAAATCTCGTCGGCTTTTTCGAAGTCGGTATAGGTGAGAGTCTTCTCGACTACGGTCACGCCGGCATCGCGCAACAATCCAATAACTCGCTGGCGCGTGATGCCGGCTAGAAAAGTTCCGTTCGGAATCGGCGTGAACACCACACCATCCTTGACCATGAAAACGTTCGAAGTGGCGAGTTCAGCCACGTTGCCCACCATGTCGCAGACGATCGCGTTGTCAAATCCCCGCTCGTGCGCCTCGAAGAGCGCCCGCGAATTGTTGGGATAAAGACATCCGGCTTTGGCATCGACCGGCATGGTCTCAAGAGTTGGCCTTCGATAAGGAGAAAGCGTCAGCGAGAAGCCTTTGGGCGCGCGCATCGGCGCTTCGTAAATCGAGAGGCACCATCGGGTCGACTCGGGATCGTGATTCTGCACCCACAGTCCCTCTTTTTCGCCCCAGTACATCGGCCGAATATAAAGCGCAGCATCTTTATCGAAACGCGCGATCCCCTCGCGCGCCAGCCGCACCCATTCTTCCGGCGAGACCGTCGGCTTGAGAAAAAGTTTCTTTGCCGAGTCATTGACTCGCGCACAGTGGAGATCCAGATCCGGAGTCACTCCCTCAAAGGCGCGGGCGCCGTCGAACACGACCGAGCAAAGCCACGCTGCATGAGTGCGCGGGCCCATGATCGGCACGTTGCCTTCGTGCCACGCATCTTCAAAATAGGTCCAGGTCTTGGACCACCCGGTTCCGAGCGCCATGCAAGCCTCCCGCGTCTTTGATCGTACGTTTACCGGAATTGCGCAGTCAATAACCCGTGCGGCTCTGCGGGGGAAAGAGAAAACCCTCAACCACGAAGGACGCGAAGGATCACGAAGGACTTCGTTTTGGATGGGTTTCCTTCGTGTGACTTCGTGTCCTTCGTGGTGAAGATCTTCGACCCATTGCCCGCAGCTCCAACCCGAGTCTTACTTCACCCGCGGCGTGTAACCGAAAATCGCTTTCAGCTCGAGAAACTCCGCCAGCCCAGCCTCGCCCCATTCGCGCCCATTGCCGGATTGTTTGTAACCTCCGAAGCAGCCTCCGAAATCGACTCTCGCATTGTTGATGTGCACGTTGCCCGAGCGAATTCGCTTGGCAACCCGGCGGGCGCGTTCGATATCCCCCGCACTCACGAATCCGGACAGACCGTACGGCGTATCATTCGCAATCCGCACGGCGTCGTTTTCATCTTCATACGGAATCATGCACAGCACGGGGCCGAAAATCTCTTCGCGCGCGATGGTCATGTCATTTCGGACATCGGCAAATATGGTTGGCTTCACGAAATAGCCTTTGCCCATCCCCTCGGGACGCTCCGGCCCACCCGCAATCAACCGCGCGCCTTCGGCAATGCCCGCATGAATCAGGCGCTGCACTTTATCGAATTGCGCTTTACTCGCCAGCGGACCAATGTGATGGCCTTCGGCCAGCGGATCGCCGACTTTGGTGGCCTCGGCGGTCTTCTCCGCAGCCGCAATTGCCTGGGCCATTTTGGAGCGGGGAACCAGCATCCGCGTGGGCGCGTTGCAGGACTGTCCGCTATTACGAAAGCAGGCCTGTACACCGTCCTTCACGGCCGTTTCAAAATCGGTATCGTCCAAAATGTCGTCCAGAATAATGAAGGCGGACTTGCCGCCGAGTTCCTGCGTCACCCGTTTCACCGTCGGAGCCGCAGCCAGAGCCACTGCTATACCCGCACGCGTTGACCCGGTGAAGGAGACCATCGCGATGTCAGGATGCGCAGCAATCGCGGCGCCCACCGTGGGACCGTCGCCGTTGACCAGATTAAACACGCCGTGCGGAAGGCCGGCCTCATCGAGAATCTGCGCAAACAGATAAGCCGACAGCGGCGCCATCTCACTGGGTTTCAGCACGACCGTGCAGCCGGCGGCCAGGGCGGGCGCGACCTTCGCGACAACCTGATTCATGGGCCAGTTCCATGGGGTGATCAAGCCACAAACCCCAATGGGCTCTTTTCGCATCAGTGTCGAGCCCTTGAGTTCTTCGAACTTGAAACTTTGAAGCACTTTGACGATCTCGAACAAATGTCCCACCCCGGCCGCGGCTTGCGCCGATCGCGAGAGCGAGATCGGGCATCCCATTTCCGACGAGATCGTCTGTGCCATCTCTTCTGACTTTGCCTTGTAGACTTCAATCACGCGCTGCAGCAGTGCCACGCGTTCGTCCACCGAAGTCTGCGAGTAAGACTCAAACGCCCTTGCAGCTGCGGCCACGGCTTTGTCAACGTCGGCTGCACTCCCCAGCGAGATGGTTGCGATGGGCTCTTCCGTGGCCGGGTTAGTAACTTTCCAGTCCTGGGCTACGGTTGGATCGATCCACTTCCCATCGATGTAGAACTGGCGGCAATCCCGCATGTTAAATCTCCAATCGGCGCCCGGTTGAGCTCAGGCGTATTCCTTCCATGTTATCGCGACTTGCGACCTAGTTACTCCTCAGAGAACAACCCTGATCCCAAAGGCCCAGCAGTGTTACCGTGAGTGGAGCACCAGCGCGGCAGGTGAGAAACTATATTGTGGTAACCGAACCGAATCTCGAATCGCTGAATCTCGAATCGATGTTCAAGTCTGCGCCGCCGGTGGTTTTCGGTCCGCTCAGCGCAATCGCCGTTGCCATTTGGTGGAACCCTCTCGCTTCATTGTTTACGTTGGCATTGCACAATGAACACTACACTCACATCCTGATTATTCTTCCGATCAGTGCAGCTTTGATCTTCCTGCGGTGGGAACCGCCCGCAGGCCCGTCGGTCCTGAGCGCGGCCGTCGGTTCCGCGTTGCTGCTCATCGCGGTGATGGCGAGGGTTGCTATGGTATGGATTGAGCTCTCCTCGCCCGACGTGCAGCTTTCGCTGAACATATTGGCGCTGGTCGCGTGGTGGATTGGAGCTTTTCTCGCGTGCTTCGGCGCTAGTGCTTTCCGGCGGGCACTATTTCCTCTTTGTTTTCTGCTGTGGATGGTTCCGCTTCCCCAAGTTCTCTTGGACCCGCTGGTGAGCCTGTTGCAGCAAGGCTCGGCGGCCTCGGCTCATGGGTTCTTCGCGGTTGCAGGTTTCCCCGTAGAGCAAAGAGGCACGCTCTTACACATTCCAGGGCTCACGCTTGAGGTCGCTCCCGAGTGCAGCAGCATCCGTTCGAGCATGATGCTGCTGGTCACATCCATGGTATGCGCGCAGTTGCTGCTGCGTTCATTCTGGCGAAAGGCTGCGGTGTTTGCGGTGGCAGTCCCGCTGTGCGTCCTCAAGAACGGGCTACGGATATTCGCGCTGGGAGTGCTCGCCACGAAAGTCGATCCCGGTTTTCTAACCGGCAAATTCCACCGGCACGGCGGAATCATTTTTCTTCTCATCGCGCTGCTGGGAATATTCTTGCTGCTTTGGATCTTGCGCCGCGGCGAAAACCAGGAACCACGACCTGACACGAGCGGCAGATCGACCGGGAAAAGATCGAGGGCCGAAGAATCGACGCAGCGAAGCTCTGCAGATTAGAGGATCGACCCTTGCGATTCTATCGATTGGCCATGCCAAACGTGACCGCAGCTGCCGACGCCCCGATGTTCAACATGGAAACCGTTCGTTCCAGTTTGTGATGCCCGGTCTTGTGAAAGAAGTAGCTAAGCGCGACCACCCCGGCAGTCTCACCTGCGAAATTCATCGCCAACCCGGCTGAACTGTGGCCGAAAACTCCAACCATAGGGTTGTACTCCTGGCCGCCGGAGCGCAGATTATCGCGGGTCACGACGAAATCGCCGGCGCTGAAAGCGGCAGACGTCGCGAATAACAAGCTGTTCTGGCGATCCCAGAATCGATGGCGCTCCGACGCTTCCCGGGGGTTCCCCGTTTTCACCGGCTCAATCCTGATTATCGGAGCAGCGATCGGAGCAGCGATCGGAGCAACGATTGGCGCAGCGATCGGGGCCGCTGGGGCACTGATCGGGGCAGTATCCACGGCCCGCGGTGGAAGCAGCGCAAACGACCCTTGCGCCATTCCCGGGCGGCACAAGCCAAGAACCGTAAGCAAAATGGCGGTTCGCGGCCTAAGAATCGCGCGAAACCAGCCCCCGCGAAACCAGCCTGCACCCAACCGCATTGAGAGAAACCGCATCGACATGACCTTAGTGTGGCCTGGACAGTGGCCACTGGTACTAGTACTACCGCATCCGCGAACCCCGGAGAATGGCCCGTTGGTGCTACTAAGGTATTTAGAATGATTACTTTGTGGGTGGCAGGAGTTACGGAAGTCAGTTTTACGAGCGGGGAAGGAACCGGTAATGTCTCAGGTCGAGCGTTCAAGCGTGGCGCCATCCCGAGCCCAGGCGCTTTTCAGGCGGGGCGAGGGATCCCCCCGAGAATCGTGCCTGGGGAGATCCCTCCCGCGGCTGAACTGCGCCGCAGTTTGGGATGACGCAATGACGATGACGCAAGGACAAAGATTCAGACTTAGCTACCCTCAGAGTCCTCTGAGCCGGTGAAGAGGGAAGAAGGCCTTTGCAAACCTCCTGCTGGCTTCCGCCCTTCAATCGAGTGCTACGGAATCGCAACCTCCACCGGGGGACTGGAGAGCGCGCTTTCCAGTCCTTCCTCGTTTACCGAGGTAGCTGCGTAATAGTAAGTATTGCCTGCGGCGACCGAGCTGTCGGTGTAGGCAGTGTTTGCGTCCAGAGCGGAATTGAGCTTGGTATAGGATCCGCTCGCACTGGTGCCGCGATAAACGTTATAGCCGGCTACGTCTGGAGTGGAGTTCCACAACAGACTCACGCTGTAGCTCGTCACTGTGCCCACGCCGGCAAGCGTCGCAATCGCCTGCGAGTTTGAAGCCGTGCTGGAAAATGACAGAGAACCAGACTCACTCCCGCTGCTCTTCGGCGTAAAGCCCACATGGACCGATAAACTTTGTCCCGATGCGATGGTTACTGGCAGTGTAGTTCCGGTCAAGGCAAACTGCGAACTGCTACTGGTCGCCGAAGAAACGGTTACGCTGCCGCCAGTCGCGGTCATGGTGATGGCCAGAGTGTCGGTGGTTCCAACGGCGACGTTGCCGTAATTCAACGATGCTGGCGCGAGGGACAATTGCCCGACTCCACTCGTGGTCCCTGTACCGGTGAGGGGTACACACAACCCAGGACCGATGAGAAGAATGCTGCCCCCCGTGATCCCCGCCGACTGTGGAGTGTAAGTGGCGGTCAGCGCGAGGCTCTGCCCTCCGCTCAGGGTCAGGGGAAACGTGGTACCGCTGATCGAGAAAGAGCTGCCAGTGATCTGTAATGACGAGATCGTTACGGCCGAGCTTCGCGCATTCGTAAGCACCAGAGGCAGGCTGGCATTGCCTCCCAGCGTCACCTGGCCAAACGATAAAGTCGACGGGCTGGCCGTCACGGCCTCGCTATCGACGCCGGTGCCGCCCGTCTGCACCGTCAGACTGGGATTGGACGCGTTGCTGGTGAACTTGATCGTTGCGGGGGTCCATCCCGTTTTCGTCGGCGTGAAGCTTATACTCACGTCGACACTTTGAGCCGCAGCTAGGACCAGCGGCAAGCTTAGGTTGGGCGTGCCGAACTCAGGTTCGCTCACGCTGACCCCCGATAGAGTTACACTGGTCAGCCCAGTGTTGGTTACCGTAACCATCAGAGTCTCGGTCTGGCCGACGTCGACATTGCCAAATCGGAGAATTGAGGGCGAACGGGTCAGTTGCGCGCTTGCGAAAGCATTGGGCGATCCTAAGCCGAGAAGCAGGATTCCGCCGATCACCGGAAGAACGATTGTAAGGATGATTGAAAAGTGGGCTGAGAAGACAGAGATAGGCCGGATGATGGACTGGGGGAGTCTCATGCTGTTCAGTGTGCAGGATTCGGCTGCCCGCGGATAGATTCCACAAGGGCATCCGGTGCCGGTAGATTTGCCAGGCGTTTATGGGAGAAATTAACCGATTTTCAAGGTTTGCGAAGCACCGGGCGGCATGGTCGAAAGGCCGCGACTGACTGGCCTTTGGCGGTGCCGAGTAGTGGCCTTTCGGAACCTTACGGGATGTCCATCTGTCAGGCAGACTGACTGAGTCGTCGATAGCAGGCGAATAACAGAACTCTTATGGGCCACCTCCCCGCTCGTTTGAATGCGTTTCTGGTCGTGATTGCACTGGTCGCTCTGGTGGGCTGCCAGGGCTTCAGTTCCGGCAAATCGAACACCCAGGTCACGCAGACCGATCCGGGTCTGCTGGCGGCCGAGCCGACGAGCATCACCTTCGGCAATGTGCAGATCGGGACTAGCCAAACTCAGTCCGATACCCTGGAAAACACGGGAGGATCCAGTCTCACCATCACGCAAGTGGCGGTCACCGGGCCAGGTTTTACTACCACCGGACTCACCCTGCCTTTGACCTTGGCCGTAGGACAGAGCGTGACTTACAGCGTTGTTTTCAACCCGCAGTCGACCGGCATCGTCAGCGGCAGTCTGGCACTTACCAACAGCGCGTCGACCACTCCGTTGAGCATCGCTCTCTCCGGGACGGGAGTTGCGGCTGGAGCCTTGACCGAAAGCCCGGCCAGCTTCACCTTCGGAAATGTGCAGGTAGGCCTGAGCCAGAGCCAGAACGAAACCTTGAACAACGTGAGCGCCCAAAGCGTCACGATCTCGCAAGCGACGTTTTCAGGTACAGGTTTCAGCACTACCGGCCTGGCCCTGCCGCTGACGCTGGCGCCGAATCAGAGTGCGACCTTCGCTGTAGTTTTCAATCCCACAACGGTGGGAGCAGCCAACGGGACGCTTGCAATGACCGTGAGCGGATCGAGCACGGCGCTCGATTTTGCGCTGTCAGGAATCGGAGTAACGCCCGCGACGCTAAGCCCATCCGCCGCGAGCCTTACTTTTACGAACGTTCAGGTAGGCCAGACTCAATCGCAAACCGAGACCCTACAAAATACCGGCGGAGTGAATGCGATCATCTCCCAGGCGACAGTTGCCGGGACAGGTTTCACTATTTCAGGAATCACCACACCACTGACCTTAACGCCAGGACAGACTTCTTCTTTCAGCGTGACCTACTCGCCGCAATCCGCCGGCAGTGCCAGCGGAACCGTCACGATTACTTCCAGCGCGACGAATGCTGCCCTGGCTGTAAGCCTTGCCGGGACTGCGGTCACGGCCGGAAGTTTGACCGCCAGTCCGACCAGCTTCAGCTTCGGAAACGTGCAGGTCGGGCTGAATCAAAGTCAGACGGAGACTATAAAGAACTCGGGCGGGACATCTCTCACGGTGTCGGCTGCGACTTTTACGGGCACGGGCTTCAGTGCTACCGGACTGACCTTACCGCTGACGCTGGCGGCGAATCAGAGCAGTACGTTTGCGGTCGTTTTCACGCCGACGACGGCAACCGCGGCGAGCGGCAATCTGGCGCTCACAGTAAGTGGATCAAGCACACCCCTCAATCTTCCCCTGTCTGGAACCGGCGTAGCCCCCGCCACGCTGACAGCTACTCCACCGAGCTTTACTTTTACCAGTGTCGTGGTCGGGCAGAATCAATCGCAAACCGAGACCATACAAAATACTGGCGGTGAAAATGCGATTATCTCTCAGGTCACAATTGCCGGGACTGGCCTTACCACTTCTGGAATAACCACGCCCCTGACTTTAACTCCCGGACAGAGCACTTCTTTCAGCGTGATCTTTACGCCACTTTCCGCGGGTACCGTGAGCGGAAGCGTCATGGTCGACTCGAACGCCACGGATCCTGCACTCAGTGCAGCCATAAGCGCGACTGCGGTTACGCCCAGCTCAGGCACTCTGAGTGCGACCGCGGTCAACGATGGGAGCGTGGTGGTGGGTACAAGTGGAACTCAAACCGGAACGCTGACTGCCACTGGCGCGAGCGTATCGGTAAGTGCGGTGAGTCTGAGTGGCGCCAACCCTTCCGAGTTTTCGATTACCGGCCTCACGTTTCCAGTCACGGTTACGACTACTACTCCGGTTACATTTACCGTGAAGTTTGCACCCGGTTCGACGGGAGCCGCTTCGGCTACGGCTTCGTTTACCAGTAACGCCGCGAACACCCCGAACACCGCCAGTCTCTCGGGTACCGGCACGGCAGCGCCCGTCCATTCCGTGAGCCTCACGTGGACTGCCAGTTCGACCTCGGGAATTACCAGCTACAACGTTTATCGCGCCCTCTATGTGTCCAGCGTCTGCGGTTCGTATTCAGACATCGGTTCCACCGCGAGCACCGTCACGGCCTATACCGACAACGCGGTCACCGACGGCACGAGTTACTGCTACGCGACCACAGCGGTGGACTCGAGCGGCGAAAGCGCATACTCCAACATCGTTCAAGCCGCGATTCCAGCTCCGTAATCTCGCATGCAGCGATTGGTCCCAGAAGCAACTAGCGAATTCCCAAGATTTCGCGTAATGTACAACTCCTGACTCGCCGCTTCGGCGATAAGTTGATTCTGACTGTGCCCAATGAATGACGAATGACGGGTTTTTTCGCAAAGCTCGGTTTGCGTACTGGGTTACTTCTTCTCGTCGGTTTGATTTCCGTTCTTCCAATTCTCTCCGGACAAGGTTCGTCACCCGGCGCTCCCATCGAGTTTGAGCTAAAGAAGATTTCATTCCGGCTGGCGAACGGCGTAACGCCCGCAAAGAATATTCCCGAGACCATGCTCGGCGGCGTTGCCATCTTCGACTACAACGGCGACGGACGCCCCGACATCTTCTTCACCAATGGCGCCAACGTCGCCACGCTGAAAAAAGACTCGCCCGAATTCCGCGACCGCCTTTTCCGCAATGATGGTAACGGCGTCTTCACCGACGTGACGGACGCAGCCGGCCTGGCCGGCACGGGATACGACATTGGAGCCGCGGTTGGCGACTATGACAATGATGGGCATCCCGACCTGTTTGTTGCCGGAGTTCATCACAGCACGCTCTACCACAACAACGGCAACGGCACCTTCACCGACGTCACCGTAAAATCTGGCCTCGACGCTTCGTTGAATCATCCAGATCCCGAATTTGGTCCCTGGTTTGCGATTACTGCGATCTGGGTCGACGTGAATAACGACGGCCTGCTCGATCTGTTCGTCGTCAACTACTTGCAATGGACCTATTACGCGGAACGCCGCTGCGAGTTCGATCGCGTAGGAGACTATTGCCACCCCAAGTTCTTCAAGGGCCAGCCCAACCAGCTTTTCCTGAATAACGGAGACGGCACTTTTCGTGATGCTTCCAAAGAGTGGGGAATTCGCGATCACGTCGGCAAAGGAATGAGCGTGGTGATGGCTGACTACGATCTTGACGGCCGTCCGGATTTGTTTGTCGCCAATGACGCCGCCTACAACTCGCTCTTTCACAATCTGGGAAACAAGTTCGAAGAAGTCGCCTTCGAGACCGGAGTGGCCTTGCCTGAAGATGGGAATTTCATCTCCGGCATGGGCGCGGATTTTCGTGACTTCAACAATGATGGTTATCCCGACATCGCGTTTGCCGCCCTGATTGGTCAGACTTTCCCGCTATTCCAGAACACCGGCAAGGGGAGTTTTCGCGAAATCACCACCGAGAGTGGCATGCATGAGGCCAGTATCCACATGTCCGGTTATTGCGTTGGCTTGTATGACTTCGATAACGATGGATGGAAGGACTTATTCGTAAGCGGCGGTCACGTGCAATCCGTGCCCCTGCCCGGGCAGCCGATTGATGAATACAACGCGGTGTTCCGGAATCCGGGTGCCGAAGGAAGACGCTCGGGGAAGTGGGCCAAGCTGACCGAACCGGCAGGCTTCAGTTCCTCGCCGGCTGCACGCCATCGGGGTTGCGCCTTCGGCGATTTGGATGGAGATGGAAGAATTGATGTCGTCGTCAGTGCGATCGACAGGGACGCCGAGATCTGGATCAACCGCAGCCCGAAGTCCGGCCACTGGATCGAGATCGCTCTGCATGGAACCAAGAGCAACCGCGACGGCATTGGTGCTCGCATCAAGGTCATAACGAAAAGTGGCGTGCAATACAACCACATGACGACCAGTGTTGGTTATGCGTCATCCAGTGATGGTCCGGTCCACTTCGGTCTCGGACCCGACCGTCGCGTGGAAGAAGTCGAGATCCACTGGCCGTCGGGTATGGTCCAATCGCTGCGGGATGTCGATGGTGATCGGCGTATCGAGGTCACCGAATCATCGTCGAAGAAGTAGCCTGGGACGACGGGGCCTGGCGCGCCTTCTCATCACTAAAGCGGTTTCATTCTTGCGGCTACTTCGGCCCCTTGGCTTGCTGTTCGGCGGTGAGCCGATCGACCGTGGCGCGCTCTTTGGCGCCATCAGACGGCCTATGCAGCTTGTAGTAGAGCGTAGCGAGCTCCACGTGCGGCTCGAGCCAATCAGGGTCGTCCTTGACGACGCCTTCAAGTTCCCGAGCGGCTTCTTCGTATTCGCCCGCGGTGCTCTTCAGCATCGCCGATTCGTAGCGAGCCATCGAGTCGGCAGGTTTCAGCTTGACCGCTCGATCAAGGTACACCTTTGCTTCCTCGATCTCGCGCCGTTTATATAGGAGCGCGCCCAGGTAGAGATTGGCGTCGAAATCATCCGGATTCTCTTTTATGGCCGCCCGGAATGCGGGTTCGGCTTCCTTCTGATCGCCCGTCTTATCTCTTGCCGTCCCCACCAGAGTCTGCAGACCGCGCAGATTGGGAGACAACTGTAGTGCGGTCTCCAGATCGTGGCGGGCTTGCTCGAACTCGTTGAGATCCATTAGCGTGGCGCCGGCCAGCATGTAAGCATCTCCGCTCTTTGCCAGTTCGGCGGATTTCTCCATGGGTGGAACACCGTCGCGCCGATGTCCGGACTTGATCAGGGCCAATCCGAGCACGTAGTCGAAATCGGCATTGCTCGAATTCGCGCTCTGCAGCGGTTCGAGCATGCTGGTAGCGGATTCGGCGTCCCCTAACTTGATCTCAGTGTCGGCCAGCAGAATCGCGACCTGAACGTTGCTCGGCGCCGATTGATGCAGCGCGGCAAACTGTTCGCGCGCATTCGCCAGATCGCCCTTCTTGTAATAGGCCAGACCAAGATTGAGGAGCACGGGGTTCTTGTCTTTCAGCGAAGGGAGGGTTGACCGGTACATGGCGATGGCCTCGTCGAACTGGCCCACGTGCGCCAGAGCTGCGCCAAGATTCACCTTGGCCTCGACGTTGTCGGGACGAAGCTGAAGCAGCTGGCGATATTCCGTGATGGCGGATTGATAATCGCCGTGCTGCTGGGCTTGAATCGCGTCACTCAAAAGCCGGTCGGGATCTCGCTGCTGGGCCGAAGAAAACGCCACAAACAGGGAGAGGATGAGTAGCAGACGCATGATTGCCAGCATACCGCAGCTTGGGCAAAACGGCCTGTTCCGACCGGGCTGCTTCTAGCGGATGTGGGCGCTTTTTTTTTGCGCACCTCGCGTAAAATATTGTTATTGCTGGGGTTAGCGTAGGGATATCCGGGGCGCGGGCGGTAAAATATTGGGGAATAAGGACTTGCTTGCAAAATCTTCCGGAATAAGGAGTTAGGGGCTCGGTTGCAGCAACCGGAAGCTTGCCGCGGGGCATTTTCATTTTCGATGCTGGAGGGCTTTCCGCGCATGTTCGAAATTGTCACATCTGGCAGTCTCAGTAAAGGTCGTTCGTCACACCCGAGCGATTTCGTCCTGTGGAAAGCTGTGGAAAACGACCTTGGTGCGGAGGCGGATTCCCAGGCAAGCCAAGGGGCGGCTTGAATGGGCCACTCGCCAGTCCGGAAAACACGCTTTCAAGGATTCCCTATGGGTGCGCGGAGTACCCAGTCAGAGCAATTTGACATGGGCTCTTGTCGATCGTTGGCGGTCGGGTTGTAATTTTTCTGGCATGTGAAATAGGGGGCTCCCAGCCCCCGGGATACGGCGAGTAGATGAGTTCCACTTCTCGAATTGCACCATGACGGTCGAGGATTTCCCGGTACGCACCCCGCGGCGCACCTTCTGGGCCTGCCAAATAGCTGAATGAATCCGAATAATCCCAGCCGTGGACCTCGTACTTGTGAAGCGGACGCAAGGTCATCCCCGGCTCCGCTGGGGGTCCGGGAAGTTCAAGGGCACCACCATCGACCGCGCCTGCGGCCTCAATCGTCACCGCTGCTGTGAGCAGATCACGCGTGCCAGCCAGCACCTGTATTTGCCGCGGAACTAATTTCCCAGCGAAGACTGTTGGGTTCGTCCAGTTAGTCACGAAGTCCCGCTCAATGCTTTGCAACAGCTCTCCGCTGGGCAAAAAGAGATAGCCACGCATGGCATCTCCGGCGCGAACGGCATTTCCAACGTCCGTGCTGATCTTCACATAGGACTGGCTGCCAGCTGCGCCCATTTCAATTTTCCAGACATAATGCTCATCGGCTAAGGACGGCGAATACAGATCTCGGGGGACGGGATAGAGCAGTGCCTCCAGAAGCATCAGCACGCGGCTCGGCTCATAGTCTGAACTGGCCTGCATTCTCCGCCCAGTCTCGGATTCGACTTCGACCGCGTGATAGCTGCCGAAGTTTACTTCCCGCCGCCATCGGGTCGGCGTGAGCCAAGTCTCTTCGTAGGTCCCATCGCCGGAGATGATCTGCTCCGATTCTTTCTTGCTGAAAACAACGCCTGGAAAAGCGTGGAAAACCGCCTTCAGATGAAAAGGAGTCGAGCCGTGCGTTCGCAGGTCCATTTGATCGGAGGCGCGTTGGAACCATTCCGTCCATGGGTCCGGCTTTTTGGCGGCTGGGTGCGCGGCAACGGAGAAGCTCAGCGTTGCGAGTAGCAGGCCACCGAGATAGCGTTTCATCGGCGTCTCCTCCAGTTCAAGATCCCTGGTCGCGGTTACCCGCGGCGTTGATGGCGGCGGCAATCGGGGTACATTTTATTACAGCGGGATCGCGCAACATGCGGTGGCGGACTCCAGCTCAAGCCCAAGGGAAGTTTGAATGCGGCACCCACCACAGCCCGTTTCGGATAAGGAAACTACGTGCAGCATCAAAACGAAAAGGATAGGTCAAATTCACAGGGACTCTTATCGATCGTTACCGGACGGAAGGTCTCCTTCCTAATTGAGGGCAGAAAGATTTTGACGTCCTCAAGATTCGGCCAGTAGATAATCTCCACTTCCCTCGACACACCGTGACGGTCGAGGATTCGCCGAATGTCACCGTGAGGCGTGTCCGAGCCGGTAGTAATGTAGTGGAACTCCGACATTTTATTCCAGCCATGGACCTCGTAATAGTGGAGCGGACGCAGGGTCATGCCCGCCTCGGCCGGGCTACCGGGAAGCTCAAACGCCGCCCGATCAACCGAGCCAACAGTCTCAATCGACACATCTGCGGTAAGCAGGTCGCGCGCACCACCCTGTTCCCGGATGTGCTGTGGAACCAACCTTCCGCCGAAGATCGTCGCGCCCGTCCAATCAGTCACGATCCCATGGTTGACGCTTTGAATCAGTTCTCCGTGGGGCAGGAAGAGATACCCGATCAGCGCTTTGCCAGTTCCGAAAGTGCGGCTGATCTTCACATAGGACTGGCCACCGACAGCGCCGTTTTCAATCCTCCACGAGTATTGCTGGTCCGCCAGCGACGGCGAGTATAGGTCTCGAGGAATCGGAACCAGCAGTGCCTCCAGAAGCATCAGTACGCGGCTCGGCTCATAGTCTGAACTGGCCTGCATTTTTCGTCCAGCCTCGGACTCTGCCTCAATCGCGTGATAGCTGCCGAAGGTCACTTCCCTCCGCCATCTTGTTGGCGCGACCCATGTTTCTTCATAGGTTCCATCACCCGATATGATCTGCTCCGATTCCTTCTTGCTCAGAACCATGCCTGGGAGAGCGTGAAACGTCACTTTCATGTGAAAGGGAGTCGAGCCGGGGGCACGCAGATCCACTTGATCGGCGGCGCGCTGGAACCACTCTGTCGCAGTCTTGGGCTCTTTATCGCCCGGCTGAGCGGCAGCGGAGAACGCCAGGGTGGCGAAGAGCAAACATCCAAGGCAGCGCCCTAACGAGGAAGCCTCGGCGCTCTTGGGGCGCTGTACGCACGGCTTGGAACGGGATGCTTTGTCGAATAGCCTTCTTGCGCTCCAATTCATGGCAAGTCCGTGTTCTTTCGACTTCACAAACGGGGCCGTTTTGGAGTTTCAACCTACCTGCTACGTCGCACAGCTAATTCGGTTTCGCAGTTTCGCCGGGGATGATCTTCACTGACAGCATGGCTTCCGATGTCTTGGGTCCCTGGTGCGCCGTGATGACCATGTCGCACTGCCCGGGATCGGGATTGATGCGCAAGAGCACGGGCATCGAGCCATCCGCCTGGCGTTGCGGCGAAGGCAGGGTCTTCACTCCAACCTCGCGGCCATCGCGATACAGCTGCAGTGTGATGGTGGGCTCGGCTTCCGATGTGGTCGTCGGGTAAACGACGAAATAGACGTCGATCGGTTTACCGGAGGGCATGGAGTCCGCCAGTATCGGCACGATACGCCCGGAATCCGTTTCAAATGGATCCGCGCTATCGCGGGGCACGGGTAACGGTTGAACTCCTTGGACCAGTTGCAGCGAACTCACACCGAAGTCTTTTCCTTGATCGATAAAAACCGACAACCTCTTGACGGTGGTCTTTTCGGCCAGTTCGTCGGTGACCGCGGCGTCGATTAAATAATGCCCTCCGGGCAATTCGATCGGCTCGGCATAAACAATGTGGTTATTTCCCAGACGCGGCAACTCCGTTTCGGATATTTCGCGCACCAGATCACGGCTCACTTTGCCGACAACTTCTCCGTCATTCTTGTGGATCATCGCCACCACAGACACGCGAATTGTGCCTTTGCCGGTTTTCGGGTCCGTGACCACGCGCAGGCTGGAAACCGGGATGTCGAAGGCCATTTCGTTTTCGACCGCATCACCTTTGGGCCGGAACTTGAGCAGCGAAGTATGATAAGGAAATTCCACCGGCGCCGGCCGGGTATTGATTGCTTGCAGCGCGGTCAATTCGAAGGGCTGCAAAGGCTCCCCGGTAATGTTCGGCAGAGCAAAATATCCGGAACGGGTTTGCACGGTGACGTGAGGGCGACTAATGCGCACCTGAATCTTGCGGAAATGTCCATCGTAATTCTTCGCAGTCGGCGTGTAGGCAACCTCGTAGTGAGTGCGAATGTCTTCCATGACGCGTTGCATGGGCAGCGCGATCTGATTTGTGTTGGTGACGGCGAACCCACCGGTCGACTCCGCCAGTTCCTGCATCGCCAGTTGCTTGTCGGACACGGCGGTGAGTTGCGTGTCGTCGTCCTCCAGGTGTCCCATACGCGGACTCACGATGTTCACGGAACTCTCAGCTCCGACTCGTTCCTGGTCAGCCAGCGATCGCACGTTCGGATCGTCCACGCTTAACCCGCGCGTGTCGACGGCATAGAACGCCACTTCCATCTGATTGGCATAACTGATTACGCCGTCTATAACCTCTCGGCGATCCATCGGTAAAGTCAGTCCGTCCGCCAAATACAGAACGACTTTTCTTCCCGGAAGTTTTGCCTGAACTTTTACCAATTCCCGTAGGGAGTCCATGGCATCCATCCCATTGGAGAGACTTTCAGTAAACCGCAGGCCGTTTGCCAGGTGAGCCTGCGTCAAAAGAGCGCTACCCAGGGTGACCGAAGCATCTTCGGAGGCGGCATTTCTCGCCCACAAGGGATCGGTCACAATTCCCGGTAGCGGGTTCAAAGCCGCGTTCTGAGCCCCTAGAGCCTGTGAAACGCTGGTTAGCGGGTTGGCTATGATGTTCGTGGTGTTGGCCTGGATTGCCGTGTCGACCGCGGACGCAACCGTGGCGGAAAGGCCGAGGTCGCCTCCTGAGTTCACGCCTTTTGCCGCGGCATTTACAGCATTCATCAGCGACGCCTTGTCAGCCGTGTAAGGCTGAATCACCTTTAACGAGCGATCCAGCCGATAAATGGTTACGTAGGTGTTTGGCAGGCTGCCACTCTTGAGAAATTCCAGAACCGCCTGATGAGCGAATTCCAAATTGAGTGGAGCGATCTGGGCGAAAACCACCGAAACGAAATTGAGCTCGCGAAGCGCGGTGGCTGGTATTGCCGGCGTTCCAGAAGGAACTCGAGCGCCGCTCGTCGCCAGATTTTGCTCGGTTTGTAACTGTTGCGCCCCTTCCACATTGCGGAAGGCATTGATCCGCTGCTTGACGCCGTCTTCAAAAACCTCGATTTCATCGGGGCGCAGATTGGCAATGGCGCGGTGATGCTGGTCGCGGACGATGACATCGAGGATTACTTCTCTGGTCGTCGTGCGAATGGTTGGCGTTTCGTTCGTCGCGGGCTCTTGTCCGGCAAGCAACGGACCGACCAGGCCGTTTAGGATGAGTATTACAAGGGCGCGTTTCCACATGGTTCTCACCTCACTGCGGTCGGCGATTCAGCGGCGTCGGCCCAATCTCGAATGGCCCGCATTGTATAACAAATATACGTCAGTATTCGTCCCAAATTCCCGTAAGCTTGAACCGGGTTCGAAGGGCTGATTCTTTTCCCCTGAGTGCCCGATTGGCGATGCTCGCTGCGCACAGATGCTGCGCACAGATGCTGCGCACAGATAAAGATCGGCTAAGATAATACGAGCGTCCAGAGCCACTGCTCAGGACTACTGTGATGACTGCTAAAGCTTTATTTCGGATTGTCTTGTCGCTCCTTCTTTTTTCCTTCTCGCTGAGCGCCTTGGGACAAACCCGCCCCTCTACGACTGCTGCCGGTCCGCCGAGCACGATCACTCGTCCGGAGTCAATTCAGGACAGCGGTCTGTACGATTATTGGGCGGATATGTCGGCCCAGGGCCGCGCCGGAGGTGCTTTGTTGGGCAAATTGGCGATGGAGGGAGAACCTCTGCCCTGGGAACCGCTGCTGGTGACGGTCACGTGCTCCGGAAAAGTGGTCTATACCACACAAACCGACGCGAAGGGCAATTTCGGAATTGTTTCAGTGACGCTGCCCGGCGCCCTTGGCAAGCAAGGCGATTCCCAGCGTGAGATGGAGACGCATTTCGAAGGTTGCGTCGTGCAGGGCGCGATCCCTGGTTTTCGTTCCACCGCCGTTACCCTGACCCAGTCGAATCTGCGCGACCAGCCGGATATTGGGACGCTCATTCTCTCGCGAACCGGGCGCGATTCGGCTACCACCTTGAGCCGTACGACGGAAACAGCGCCTGCAAAAGCTATCAAGCTTCTCGAAAAGGCTCGGGATGAAATGCTCCAGCACGATACCGACGGTGCCGAGCGAGACCTCAAAAAGGCGGTACAGACCGACCCGACGTTCGCCGAAGCCTGGCTGCAACTCGGGAAACTGCAAGAGGCCTCAGATCCGCAGGCAGCCCGTGACTCGTTTTCGAAGGCGCTGGCGGCGGACGATAAGTTTGTACTTCCTTACGAACAACTCGCGGTTCTCGCGGCTCAAAGTGGCAACTGGCAGGAAGTTCTTGTAAACACGAACCACATGCTGCAACTCTATCCGGAAGGAACGCCGCAGAGCTGGTACCTCAACGCAATGGCGAACTATCAGCTGGGGAAGCTTAACGTTGCCCAGGCAAGCGCGGTCAAGTCACTGGCCCTCGACCCTCGGCATTCGGTTTTAAATACTGAACAGTTGCTGGCGGTAATTCTTGCGGGGAAGGGCGACTTCGCGGGAGCTCTCGCCCACTTGCGCAGCAGTCTGAGCTATGTGCCGCCTGGGCCGAACCAGGATCTATTGAAGCAACAGATCGCGCAGTTAGAACGACGCGTTGCCGCCAAGTAGGGAAGCGCTCCGAGAAGTACGCCCGACGGCGCAAACTCTTCTCACGGGGTGAGAATGACTTTGGTTTTTGAGGCGTAGCGCCTGAAGTCCTGGAAGACAAATTGATTGAGATCAGCCTCGTGCCGGCCCCGCTTCAGCCGGATCGTGCCCCGCGTAGGCATCAAATAGTCGTGCGCGCCAATTGAAACGTAATCGTAGTCAACCGCGATCGATGCCGCGTGAATGGAGAAATCAAGTGGCAGATCATCCGCTTCCATGGTGATCCGGCGAATGCCCAACGTGGCGCTGTCAATGTACGCCAACCCATGAAAACCGGCGTATATCCTACTGCTGTTGTCAGTCAGGAGCATGCCGTTGTTCTGGCGTTCGACCCGATACTCGAAAACCTGCACGGTGCCGTTCGCCAAGGCATCGGTTTCTTTCCAGTGAAATTCGGCCTTCGACGACGGTTGGAATACCAGATTGAGCAGACTGCCAAACTCGCCCATCGATATTGGCCATCCAATCATGTCATCCCGCTTCATCGAACTGGGCTGGCCGTTGACTTCCAGCGTCGTGCGTGTCTCCTGGTTATCGACGAAACGCAGCAGCTCGCCGTAAGAATCTTTGCGATGCCATTTCCCATTTCCCGAGGGATCGACGGCACGGTCGGTCACTTCAACGCACAAGAAATTCGGCAATTTCAGCGAATAATTCAGTGCGTGGGTTCGGCCCCCGGCGATGATTCGATCTAACTCGTCGTTCGAAGGACGAGTCACTGAATCCGGGGGCAGCGCAGTGATCACCAAGGGCTGTCGCGCCGCTGGATTGATTTCAGCCTCTCCCACACCGGAATCTGCCATCATGACCGCGCCTTTGCCGGGCGCGAACGGCTCCGTTTTCCCGGTTGCCGCATTCGCCAGCGCGGGCCCGGCAATGCTGAAACTGGCTTCGCGCTCCATGATCTTCCCGCCCTGCGTCAACGACAGCATCAGGTTGTAGTTTCCCGCGGGCAACGAACTGGTTCGCAGCGATGCAAGATAGGGGAACGCTTCGCCAAGATCCTTTGGAAGCTGCAACGGTACTTGCCCGAACAGCTCTCCATTCCGCAGTACCTGCAATTCCAATATCGCTGGGTCCGACGCGCTGGAATCTGGATGCACCAGAAAAAAGAAAGAGGTGTCTTTTGTTCCCGGAAGCACCTCGCCGGAAAGGCTCGGAACCACCTTGCCGTGCTGATAGCGGAGCGGTTCGAAGAGGTCTACCTCATCGGAGGAAGGATCGATTCTCCGGACCACCGCAACATCGCTCAAGAATGGACCCGATGCGGCGTTCGGAACTTCGAAGTGCGCTCGTTCTCCGCCGATCTTTCCGCTATTACGGTCGACCACGGCAGTTTGAACAATATAATCGCCGGCAGGCAGCGCGAAATGGCGCTGCATGGTGGCATAGCCCTGCTGCACTTCCTCCTTCGAATCCAGAGCGCCGTGTCCGGGGATATCCTCACTGAATCGCTCCACCACCGCGCCGGACTTGTTTTTGACTTCCGAAACAACCGCCACATGCCAGGAAATCAGGTTGGCGTTGGGATCGCTTCGGGTTTCGAGTCCGGAGATCGGCACCTCGACAACGAGGGTGTTCTCATTCCCTGTGGTCAGATCGCCAAGTTGCAGGACGGAAGCACGGAATTGCAGATCTGTCGGCAACTGCGCCTCGGACAACAGTTTCGTTAGCGGCGCCTCGAACGGTCGTACGCTGCCCGTTGGAGGGACGGCAAAATATCCCGCTCGCGACTGCACTTTCAGTCCTCGACGCACGGGTTTGACCGTGACTGGACGGAACTTTCCGTCATAGCCCAGAGTGGGAGGAACATACGACGCCTCATAGTAGGTAGTCAGGTCGGCAACGGCCTGCTTGAACGGCTTCTTCAGGTCGTCCTCTGAGAAGATATAAGCCCCTCCGGTGCTTGCCGCCATTCCTGCCAGGGGATCTTTGTTGCCGGCGAGGCCCTCGCCCTCAATTCGAGTGATCTGGTCGCTGATTTGCGCCGCCATTCCCGGCCCGTATGCCTGCGGAGTCTGCGCGGCCAAGCCCGCTGCCAGCGGGGTCTGCGATGCAGCAGCCATCGATGTGCTTCGACCGGAGGAGGCCATGTTTCCAATGGCCGCGCTTGCCACCAAGCCATCCATCAATTTCGTGTCGAGCGCAGTCTTGTTGATGACATAGATGCTGACCTCGGCGCGATTGGCGGCGCCGGCGATGGAGCGCAAGACGTCGCGCGTGTCCGCATCGAGCTGTAAGCCTTCGGTGAAGTAAATCACAAGCTTTCGTCCCGGAATCGCAGTTTGCGCCCGGGCCAGAGCCATCAAGCTGGCGAGCGGGGCTGGGGTCTGCTGGTCTTGAATGATTCGCTGCGATTCCGTGAGCGATGCGAGCTGTGCTCGCTGCACGCTTCTACTATCTACGCTCCGACTATCTACGCCGCGATTATCCGCCGGCGCTTGGGGGTCCGGTTGCACGGTCCCCGACTGTAGGGCAGAGATCAATCTCTTTTCCGTCAGGGCTGCGGCCTGGTCGCGACTCGGGCTCTTGTCGCTGGTAACCAGACTGATGGCTTGCCGAACTTCTTTCCGATCCGGGGTGAACTCCTGGAACAGCCGCATGCGTCCGTCAGTGTTGAAAACGGAAAAAGAAAAGCCCTGCTCGGGGAACAGTTTCAGTATCTTTTGAGCGACCTCACGCGCGTTGGTCGCGGCGGATGGGTCCAGCGAATCGAACAAGAACGTGACCAGATGATTCGTGCTCGATTTCCCGCTTACAAGACGAAGATCGGTGAGTTTTACCGTGGAACCGTCGTCGGTGACCACGACGTCTGCGGGCTTGAGATCCAGAAACTTCTTTTTATTGTTGCGAACCACGAAGTCGATTGAAACTTCGTCGACATTCTTGAGAATGGTAGTGGTAGAAGACCCGGTGTCTTTGTCGGGAGCCGACTGACTGTGAATGGGGCCAGCAAACAGGACGGAAAGAAGCAGAAAGAAAAAGATGGCGCGAACTGATGACTGGCGAACTAACGATTGGAGGACTAGTGATCGGCGAACTAATGCTCGGCGAAGAAAGGATCGAAGCAAATTGGGCCCGTACATAAGAATGTCTCAGTTCCGCCCGGCGCACAAAAAACAGGCGTCTCGATTTTGCCCCCATGCGGGCCTGTTGTAAAGGCTGTTTAGAGGGTAAAGTGCGCTTCAGCGAAAAGGCCGCCCTTTTACAATTCCCTGGCCTTCGCGGATGGTCACGAGTTGATCTGCCGCTATGCCGGTAAACGTCTCTTTCACTCCGGTCGGCCAGTAGACCTCGACGTCTGCCGTGGACACTTTGCCCAAGCCGAAATGCAAGCGTGGATCATTGGATGACAGGTAGCTGCTCTGGCTGGTCAGGCACTGCGCCTGCACCTTTCCGCCATAGTGCACCAGCACGCGCGATCCCAGTGCGCTCTTATTGCTCTTCGTTCCTTCCAGTCGGACCTTGAGCCAATGATTCCCAGGAGGCGCATCGTTGCGCAAAAGCGAAGGCGGCTCATTGCGATTCATGATGACGACGTCGATATCGCCGTCGTTATCGAAGTCTCCGAAAGCCGCGCCGCGGCTCTGATGCTTGGCAGAAATCCCGGGTCCGGCCTCATCGCCCAGCTCGACAAATCTGCCGTTGCCCTGATTGCGGAAGAGTATTCGCGGGCTGTGCGCGGGATATTTCGCGTACACGTGTTCAAGCTCCGGGTAGACCGTCCCCGTGACCGTGAGAATATCCGGATAACCATCATTGTCGAGATCGACTAGCGCCGTCCCCCAACTGATGAAGCGGCGTTCCCCGCTCAAACCGGCGGCAGCGGAAACGTCGTCAAACTCAGCCTTCCCGTTGTTTCGATACAGGCCTGTAGCCTGATTCTGGAAGTGTGTTTTCACCAAGTCGAGATGGCCGTCGAGGTCGTAGTCGCCGCATCCGACGCCCATGCCGCCTACGAGATCACCACCCGGGCCTAGAGCAACCCCGCGCACCAATGCCTCTTCGCGGAAAGTTCCATCATGATTGTTCATCAGTAACAAGCTCGGGGTTGAATCACAGGCGACGAAAATGTCCTGCCAGCCGTCTTCATCCGCATCGAAGGCCAACGCGGTGAATCCATACGAACCTTGCACGGCGGCGATCCCCGATTCTTTGGAGACGTCGGTGAACGTGCCGTTACCGTTATTGCGGTAAAGAAAATGTCTGGGCGCCGGAAGGCCTACGGGTCCGCAATTGGTCGCGACCCCTTCATAGTTACAGTTGGGCACTTCCAGAGA
>JBEKRY010000024.1:0-35420 GCA_049517555.1 Candidatus Sulfotelmatobacter sp.
TTTTCCCCGCAGCAGCCGGTTCAGCAGTTGACGACGTTGTTCGAGAGCCTCAGTGCAACGCTGGAATTCGGCCGCCGACTGGCGTATTACCACCGCTACCAGAAGCTTGGCCTTGACGACGAGTTGAAACGGATGGAAGATCAGGCGCGGAGCGGCAATCTCATCGAACTGCAAGTGGCAAGGCCGGTTCTACAGGAGATTTACGACGACGGTTCTGTCATGAATGTGGTACGGGCGCGGGCGCAGCGGATTATGGCAATGGGCAATGGCGTGGCTGCGCCACATTAGCCGGCAGTAGTCCTGCGGGATCGTTGTAAGGATTGGGGTCGTGTTCCGCTATTTGTTCGTCCTGGCCTCAATGACCGGCTGCCGACTCTGCTGAGCGATCTGGGACTCAAGTTTTTACAATTTCTTTCGCAGAACCGTGCTCTAATGGGTGCAAAGAAAGCCCTCCGGAGGTTGCTATGTCGAAGCTCTCTCTTTCCAAAGTCAGCACGGTAGTTCTGGCGGCGGCTGCCAGCTCGCTCTTAGCGCTGCCAGCTCTGGCCGCCTCGCAGGCCCGCATCGTGCGCCTCAGCGATGTGCAAGGTTCGGTGCAGATCGACAAGAATACGGGCATGGGATTTGAGAACGCCTTTCTTAACCTGCCCATCACGCAAGGGGCGCATGTGCGCACGCGTGACCGCGGCCGGGCGGAGATCGAGTTTGAAGACGGCAGCACCCTGCGCCTGACTCCCAACACTACAGTAGAGTTCAGCACGCTGGGGCTGAGTGACGCGGGCAAGCGCATCTCGGTGATCAATCTGGTCGAGGGCATGGCCTACGTAAATTGGCTGGGCAAGGATGAAGTCAGCCTGAATTTTCTGCGCGAGAAGATTTCGCTGGCCCAGCCGGCGCACTTCCGGGTCGATACATCGGCGGACGCGGCCAGTCTGGCTGTATTCAAAGGCGATGTCGAAGTCGACGGCGCAGCCGGAAAATTTGCCGTCGACAAGAAGACAACGACGAAGTTTGACGCGGCAGATAACGATAAATATACGATCGCCAAAAACATTTCCGACGCTCCGCTCGATTCATGGGACAAAGACGCCAGCGCCTACCACGAGCAGTACGCGAAGAATAATTCGTCTCCGTACGGTTATGGCGCAAGCGACCTGAATTATTACGGCGCATACAGCAACGTCCCCGGCTACGGGACGATGTGGCAGCCCTACTTCACGGGCATCGGTTGGAATCCGTTCATGGATGGCGCCTGGTCGTGGTATCCCGGCTACGGCTATATGTTCGCGTCGGCTTATCCCTGGGGATGGATGCCTTTCCGCTACGGAAGCTGGATCTCAGTTCCAGGAACGGGATGGATGTGGCAGCCGGGAGGATTTAATACTTGGCTCACCGCGCCGAGTGTAGCCGGGACCTTGCCGGCCAATTTCCATCCGCTGGTGGCGCCTGTCGAGGGGACGAAGATGGTTGCAGTGGGGAAGGGCGGCAGTGTTTCGCCGATATCGTCGACTCTCGTGCTGCATGCCGGATCAGCGGGCATGGGGATTCCGCGTGGCTCGCTCGACAATCTCGGTCATCTGAACCATCAGGTTGCGAAGAGCGGATCGGCCGAGGTGCCGCTGGGGCCGCCGTTCTCCACAAATGCATCCAGGAGTTCGAGTGCACCAAGGAGTTCTGGCTTTTCGCAGCCTCTCAGCGGTATGGCGGCTCCCGCGTTGGCACCTGCCGGCACTTCGTCCGGGCATGCGGCCGGCGGTTCGCATCACTGAGCTTCAGTTCGTTGAGCTTCAGTTCGTTGAGCTTTAGTTCGTTTAATACCGGATGATAGGAACGTGACGGGGCGGCCGCAAAGGCCGTCCCGTTTTTTCTTGTGCAAGGATTGACGAGAAGATTCGAACTCCGCCGCAGGCTGCGGCCGGTAGTGGAACCTCGGCTCGTCGCCGTGACGCTAGGTGCGTGGAGGGAAGCTGCGGTAGGAATCGTCCTCGATCTCGGCAACCGCGGCGCCACTCCGGCCTTTGGGGCCGCGACGCAACGGAGCCATCGAGTAGGCGTAGGGGTCGGCGGGTGGAGGCGAGGGTTTCTTGCGAAGCAGACGGCGTAGCGCGTCCTCCAACTGTTGTCTCAAGGAACGTCTCTGCTTTTCGTCGCGCATGTGGCCTCCTGCTCGAACGCGTTTACCGAAGCATACCCTTCAAGAATTGTTACTCAAACAGCGAATCGACGAATTCCTTCGGATCAAACGGCAGCAAATCGCCAGCCTTTTCGCCCACCCCGACATAGCGGACGGGAAGGCCAAGTTCGCGGCAGATGGCGACTACGACGCCCCCTTTCGCAGTGCCGTCCAGTTTGGTGAGGACGATTCCGGTCACGCCCGCGGATTCGGTGAACATGCGGGCCTGCTGCAAACCATTTTGCCCGGTGGTGGCGTCCATCACCAGCAGAGTTTCGTGGGGCGCGCCGGGAATGATGCGCTGCGCGGTGCGCCGCATTTTATCGAGCTCCGACATCAGGCTGGACTTGGTGTGAAGCCGGCCTGCGGTATCGACGACGACGTAATCGGCCTTGCGCGCCACGGCGGCCTGCAGGGCGTCGAACAACACGGCGGAAGGATCGCCGCCGGGCTTGGTCTTGATGACTTCGGTGCCGGTGCGCGATCCCCAGATTTCGAGTTGGTCAATGGCAGCCGCGCGAAACGTGTCGGCGGCGCAGAGCAGCACGCTTTTTCCCTGCGAGCGGAAGACTTGGGAGAGTTTACCGATGGTGGTAGTTTTGCCGGTGCCGTTGACGCCGACCACGAGGATCACTTCCGGCGAGCCCTCGACTTTGCTGACGGGGCGCGCGTTGGCAGCGTTCAGAATCGCGAGCAACTCTTCTTTCAGCAGGCGCTTGAGCTCCTGCACGTCCTTGATCTGCTTGCGGTCGGCTTTGTCGCGCAGTTTGGAGAGAACTTCCTGGGTGGTCGTGTTGCCGAGATCGGCGGCGATCAGCGTGGCTTCAAGATCGTCAAGGGTGCTCGCATCAATCTCTCTGCCGAACGAAACGACTTCTTCGATGCGCTCCGCGAGATTCTCGCGGGTGCGCGTGACCGCCTGCTAGAAGCCGGTTTTCTTTTCTTCGGTAAGGCTGCCGAACAGCGTCTGAATCATAGAAGGCCTAAAACTTGATTATACGGGCAAGGTGAGACGGGCAAGGGGCGCGGCTGAGGCCGCAAGCGAAGGCTGGGGGCGGTCCGATTTTGCACCCAGAAGTGTTATGTGTAAAGCAAAGCGAGAAGAAAGTAAGTGCTCGCTCGTGCGAAGATAGGGTCTGGACACAGAATCCGCACGGAGCCCATGCCCACTTCGACGCTGCGCCGAATATTCAAAGCGTTTCAATATCGCGATTTTCGCCTGATGTGGATTGGGGCGTGTACTTCGAGTATTGGCACGTGGATGCAGATTGTGGCGCAGGGCTGGTTGATCTATCGGCTCAGCCATTCGGCCCGACTGCTGGGCGTGGATCGATTCCTGTCGGGGCTCCCCATCTTTTTATATACGATCATCGGTGGAGTAGTGGCGGACCGTACCGAGCGCCGGAAGATTCTGTTGATGTCGCAGTGGTTACAGATGGCGAGCGCGGGGACACTGACTGTGCTGGTTGCCGTCGGCGTAGTCCACGTGTGGGAGATTCTATGCCTGTCGTTTGTATCCGGGTTCGCGCAGGCGTTTGGTGGGCCGGCGTACTCGGCGCTGATTCCGACACTGGTCGAACCCGAGGACATGCCGAATGCGATTGCACTGAATTCGATTCAGTTCAACCTGGCGGTGACGGTGGGTCCAGCGCTGGCGGGGATCGCGCTGGCGAAGCTGGGAGAGAAGTGGTGCTTTGGGCTGAACGCGCTTTCGTTTCTGGCGCCGATTATTTCGCTTTCGATCATCTCGACGCGATTCGTGCCGGAGAGTACGAAGCAATCAATGCTGAAAAGCCTGATGGAGGGGATCAAGTTCATCTGGCACCACGGCTCGATGGTGGGACTGATCGTGCTGGCGTTCCTGATGACATTCTTGGGCATGTCCATGCAGACGTATTTTCCGGTGTTTGTGAAAGATATTTTTCATCGCGGGCCGGAGACCTATGGCTACTTGCTTTCGGTGATGGGGGTGGGATCGATCTGCGGATCGCTGGCGATGGCGGCATTGGGCAACATGCGCGGCAAGGGGCGGTTCGCGCTGCTGATGCTCATTTGCCTGGGCCTGGGAATTTCGGGGTTTTCGTTTTCGAAGTCGCTGCCGCTGAGCTACTCCATGCTGTTGTTTGTCGGCGCGTCGATGATGGCGGTGTTCGCCACGGTGACTTCGCTGGTGCAGTTGATCACGACCAACGAAATGCGGGGGCGGGTGATGAGCGTCTACAACTGCGCCTTTCGCGGCGGGATGCCGATGGGGAATCTGCTGTCAGGATGGCTGGTTCCGATGTTTACAGCGCCGATTGTGCTAGGCGTAAACGGAATGGTGCTGGTTCTGGTGGCGGCGTATTTTCTGCTGGTGCAGCGGAGGGTGGCGGCACTGTGATGCGGCCAGTTCGGTCACATATCAATTAGACATATCGACCAGACAAGAGAACCGTTCGCAGCCTGAAGCTTAGACTCGAGTTCGTTCCAGAGTCGTGGTTTCGGCGGAAGCTGACTGGGTTGCGCTGGCTGCCGCTACTGCAACGGCCGGAGCTTCGGCGGGCGGGGTTGAGATGGGGCGCTTGATGGTGAAGCGTTGAATCTTGATATCGCCGCGGGCATAGACGGCGAGGAGAGCCTGGACCGCGGTAGGATCGAGGCGCTTGCCGGCGAGGTTCTGGATTATCTGCAAGGCCTGCGCGGGCGTGTGTTCTTTCTGATAAGGACGGTTCGTGGTGAGGGCATCGAAAGTGTCGGCCACCGCGATTACGCGCGCCAGCAGCGGAATCTGATCGCCTTGTAGTCCGTAGGGATATCCGCGGCCATCGAGCGCTTCGTGGTGCAGCTCGATGCCGGGAAGCATTTCGGCCAACTGCGTGACCGGGCGCAGAATATTGGCGCCTTTGGTGGTGTGGGTCTTCATCACTTCGAATTCTTCTTCGGTGAGTGCACCGGGTTTCTTGAGAATGTGATCTTCAATGCCGATCTTGCCCACGTCGTGCAGTTGGGCCGAGATGCGCAAAGTTTCCAGAAATGAGGCGGGCAGGTTCATTTCTTTGGCTACGAGCAGGGAATAGCGGGTGACGCGGTCGGAGTGGCCGCGGGTGTACGGATCTTTTTCGTCGACGGCTCCGGCGAGCATCTGAATGGAACCCATGAATAGCTCGCGGTTTTCTTCGGCAGCACGTTTCAGGTCTTCGACAAAATGCTCGAGTTCGTCAGACATGGTATTGAAAGTATGGGCGAGTTCACCGATTTCGGTGCGGCTCCAGAGGTTGACGCGCTGGGAGAAGTCGCCTCGCGCCAACGCCCGGCTGGACTGAGTGAGCACGTGAAGAGGATGAGTGATGCGGCGCGCCGCAAAAATGCTGACGCCGATGCTCAACAGCACAGCCAGCAGAGCCAACAGACGCCCGGTTCGCTGCATTTCAATGATTCCACGGTAGGCCTCGCGTTGCGGCTTTTGTACGACCACCGCCCAATCCAGCGACGTAACCGGACTGTAGGTGCCAAGCATATCGACGCGCTCGGAACCGGTTTTTACCGTGAATTCACGAGTAGCGGCCAACTGCACTTTGTTGCCGCCCTCGACGAAGTCACGCACAATGTCGAGATTCTTCATGTCCTGGCCGGTGGCAAACTCAGGCGTGGCTGCGGCGACCAGGCGACCCTGAGCGTCGACGACGTAGGGCGTCAACCCTCCACCGCTCGCTTCCCGCAGCCGGCGGATCAGAAATTGAAGGTCGACGACCGAGGCAATCACACCCAGAAACCGCTGTCCATATTTCACCGGATAACTGACGAGAAACACGGTGCGGGAAGATTTGCCTTCGCCGACCACGAGCGCCTGCCCGTTGTAAACGCGGCCGTCGCGCGCGGCGGCGTAGGAGCGTTCCAGCTCGCGGTTCAGGAAAGCGTCAGGTGCGATGCGCCCGGCAGAAATGCCTTTGGCGTCGGCGTTCAGCAGAGTTGTGTAAGCGATCTCGTCGGAAGAAGATACGAAGTTCTCGAGCAGGGCGCGCAGTTCCGGGGACTGAATATTGCTCTCGCCAATGTCGCCGCCGCTGGCCACTTGAATCGCCGACGACAGGTTGGCTTGCATCATCCTCAGGGAGCGTTCGTGCTGGGCAAGATCGTCCGCCAGCGAGCCCGTGACGGTGTTCTGCAGCAACATCTCGTTGGTCTTTAGCCGATCTCGATTGATGGACTCGACCTGTGCCGAGTAGAAATACATCGGGACGATGCTGATGACCAGGAGTACGCCGAGAATCAGGTACAGAATCGGAATGCGTGCGTGATTCTGAGTGCTGGAGGACAAGTCTCTCCCTTCACTTATCGCGGACGCCGAAGGCGAAGTGGCGGCGGTCAAAGGTATCTCTAAAATTCTAACGGGGAATGTGGCGGACGAAAGGAAAAGGTGGGAGGATTGCCATTACTAAAGTACCTGTGGAAAGCGGCGGTTGGCGCGGGTTTTGGCACGGGGACGGACGGACGAGAGAACTCTCACGGGGCCTGTTGCACATGCGTTACCTTCTGGTTTCCAGAAGTCTATTGCAAGAGCTTCTTCAAGTCCTTCCAGCGGATGAGGATTACGTGATTCTCTTCGATAGCCCGCTTGAATTCTGGGCTGGTTACAACGTCATAGTCGCGCTGGCGCCAGGCCGACCCGTAGTCGGGGTGGTCCACGGTGACGGCCTGCAGTTCGGCATCGTCGTGACCCAGGTGGACAATGATTTCGGTGACGCCGGGCTTCAGGTTCTTGATCGCGTTTGTGTAGAAAGTATTCCAATCTGCTGGGCGGATGGAAGGGTTGGCGATCACCACGGAGTTTAGCAGGATGTCCTTGTCTGAGAGCACCGAAGAGAGTTGGGTGGGAGTGTCCGAGGCGATGAAGGCGAGGAAGGGTAGTTTGTATTCACGCGCGACTTTAACATAGATGGCGAAGAGGTCGGGCCGGGCGAAAAGCACGCCCATGTGGCTGTCGAGGTGGGTGGGGTGAATTCCCAGGGCATTCGCGCGTTCGATCTGGGCGCGAATTTCGTGCTCGACTTCGGCGGGTTTTAGCGCGCCTGGAGCCTGAGGCGTGTCGGGCCAGAGATAGCCGGAAGGATCGAGCAGGCTAGGGACCATATTCTTGGATTCGACTGGGCCCCAGCGATAGGTTTTCCATTCGCTGGTGAGGGTCAGGTGCAGGCCCATGTCCGCGTCGGGATGGTTCTTGGCGTAGGCGGCAACTTCGGTGAGCCAGGGACACGGAACCATGATGCTGGCAGAGGTGACGGCATGCTTGTCGAGTGCGTCGAAGCTGGCGGAGTCTTCCGAGTGAGCGACGGCAAGGTCGTCGGCGTGAATGATGAGAAGCTTCGAATCCGGCGGGTAGCCGAGGCGTTCGGCGATGGTCTTGGCTTGTCCGAGTGCGCTGGTCAGAGGGGAGAGGAGGAACGCGATCACGACCGCAAACGTGCTCAGGCGCATGGGCGACTCCGAAGATTGAGGTTGAACGGTAGCGTAACACGGTCGATGAGCTGTGGGTCATCGGCAGCGTGGGACGCCCACGCAACAGCCGGCAAGATGCCGGCGCTACCCCAAAAGCCAAAAGCTAAGAGCTAAGAGCTAAGAGCCAAGAGCCAAGAGCTAAGAGCTAAGAGCTTCCTGCTTCACTCTTACCGCTGCGCGACATGAGTTCCTGGATGGCTTCGCGGGGAGATTTCCCTTTATGCAGGATGGCGTGCATCTGCTCTGTGATGGGCATTTCGATATCACGCGCGCGAGCCAGTCCGACTGCGGCCGAGGTGGTGAAGACTCCTTCGGCGACCATGCCGTGCATAGCGGCGATAATCTCGGGTAGCTTTTTTCCGTGACCGAGCTCGACACCGACGCTGCGATTTCGCGACAAACCGCCGGTGCAGGTGAGAACAAGGTCGCCGAGTCCGGCCAGGCCGGCCATGGTTTCGGTGCGACCTCCGCACGCCACAACCAGGCGAGTCATCTCCGCCAGGCCGCGGGTAATCAACGCGGCGGCTGAGTTATGACCGAAGCCGAGGCCGTCGCAGATTCCGGCGGCGATGGCGACAATATTTTTCAGTGCGCCGGCCAACTCCACGCCGATGACGTCGTTGTTGGTGTAGACGCGAAAAGTGGGATCGCTGAACTCCTGCTGCACGGTCCGCAGGAGTTCGGCGTTCCCCGATGCGATGGTGATTGCGGTGGGGTCTCCGCGTGCGACCTCCTGCGCGAACGTAGGGCCGCTGAGCGCGCCGACCGCGGGGGCGGTTCCATCCTCCCGCTTGAGCACATGGGCGATCACCTCGGTCATGCGCTGCAACGAACCTTCTTCGAGTCCCTTGGTGGCGCTTACGATCATGGCATGAGGATGTAGTAGCGGCCGCATACGCTCGAACAGGGCTCGGCAATGTTGCGAAGGCATAACGCTGACGACCACGTGCACGCCGTCGAGAGTTGCGGCGAGATCGTTGCTGGCAGTTACGGAGTCTGGAATACGGCGACCGGGAAGAAACTTCTCGTTGATTCGCGTCCGCGTGATCGATTCGCAGACTTCGGCCTCGTGAGCCCACAGGCGCACTTTATGAGTAGTCGCGTGAGTGGGCGAGTGCGCGCCTTTGCGTCCGAGTACGATGGAGATGCCGGTGCCCCACGCGCCTCCGCCAATGACGGCGATCTCACTCATGCAGGCCTCCCGATGATTTCGAGCCGATACGGCTTTCCGTGCCCGCCAGCAGGCGGCGGATGTTGGCGTAATGCTTGATGACGATGAGCGCCGATGTCAGCGACATGAGCGCGAGTGCCAGGGGTACATTGCCGAATTCGTGCAGCAGCAATGCGATATTGGGAAACGCCGCGACCGCGGCAATCGATCCCAACGAAACGTAACGGAACATGAGCACGAGAATGATGAAGACCGCCGCGGACAGCAGCACAGCCTCGGGGGCGATCATGACGAATGCCCCCAGGCCGGTGGCGACGCCTTTGCCTCCGCGAAACCTGAGCCAGACGGGAAACATGTGGCCCGCAACCGCAAATAAGGCGGCCAGAGCGGCCCAGAGGACGAGGTCAGGCGACGAAGCAGGCAGGACGAGGCGCCAAGGAATCCGCGCGATCGAAGTGTGCGCAAAAAACGGAGGACTCAGGGTAATGCCGACTGCCACTGCCGCCGCGCCTTTCAGCGCGTCAAGCAGCAGTGTTACCACGCCGAGCGCCGGAGACTTGCGGGCCACGTTGGTTGCACCGATGTTTCCGCTGCCGGTGCGGCGCACGTCTTCGCCACGAAAGATGCGCACCAGCAGATATCCAAAGGGGATGGAGCCGAGGATGTAGCTTGTGGCGGCGATTTGCAATGCGGTCCGCATGTCGGTGCAATTGTATAAGTGCTAGGCAAGAGTAAATCCAGCCAGTTTTGTATATTTCGATCCTTTCGGCGAGAGCTGGCTCCGGTACAGAAAGAACTCGCGGGCCGTCATGGTACCAAACTCCGGCGTGGGTCGGGCGGCCAGTTTTTCCTGCAGGTGTCGGAAGACACGATTAGGGGAGTCTGTTGAGTCGCGGCGCGGCGAGCCGGAGCCGCCTGGGCTGCGGGCGAGCGTGAGATGCGGGCTGTAGGCGCGATCTTCTATTGGAATTCCGAGCCTGGCCATTCTTTGATCGATCGCAGCGGCAACCGATGCCAGTTGAGGGCCGGCCTCAATGCCAAGCCAGAAAACGCGCGGAGACTTTGCGGTGGGGAAGAAGCCATAGCCGCGGAAGTCTATTTCAGGTGCGCTCGACTGGATGATGGCTAACGACTGCTTGATGTTTTCGACTACCGACTCCGGCTGCTCGCCGACGAATTTTAGAGTCACGTGCAGCGATTCCGGCTTTGCCCAGCGCGCGTCGGGAGCGAATCCGGTTACGCCTTCTACGAAACGGGCGATGCGGCCGCGAATAGCGTCGGTGATATCGAGAGCAATGAAAAGGCGCATGCGAAGGTTGCCAGCTTCTAGCTTCTAGCTTCTAGCTACATGCCCTCAGGGGTCTAAAGCCAGGAGTCGTATACGAAACTTGTCGCGGCGCTAGAAGCCCTGCCCCACCCAAAAGCCAGGCTGAGAGCTGAGAGCTAGAAGCTAGAAGCTAGAAGCTTTCCTCACATCAATTGCTTCCGCAGCATATCCAGTGCCATGGTGGAAGCGAAGCGGCGGATGCGTTTGCGGTCGCCGGGGAAATTGCGTTGCACTACTTCGGTTCCGGTGCTGCTGGCCACGGCGTGGAAGACCAGGCCCACGGCCTTTTCTGCAGTGCCTCCGTTCGGCCCAGCCACGCCGGTAATGCCTACACCCAGCGTTGACTCGCAGCGGTAGCGAATACCTTCCGCCAGTGCGGCGGCGACTTCGCGGCTGACCGCACCGTGACGCTCGATCATTTCGGCGGGCACGCCGGCTAGCTCGGTTTTGAGAGTGTTGGAGTACACAACGGCGCCGCCGAGAAAGTAGCGAGAACTTCCACTGACGGATGTGATGCGCTCGGCCAGCAGGCCTCCGGTGCAGGATTCCGCGACAGCTACGGTGGCGGTGCGCATTTGCAGCCAGTAGCCGACGATCTGTTCCAGCGATTCGCCATTGCGGGAGTAGACCGCATCATCGAGTTCGTCTTCGACCACGCCGGCGACTTCATCGACGCGTCGCTGTGCGGCGTCCTGGGTTGCGGCGCGGGTTTTGAAGTGGAGTTCGATCTCTCCGGCGCCGGCCAGGATGGTGGTCTCGACGTCGGAGTAACGTTTGTAGATGGGCGCGACGCGCGCGTCGACGGCCGATTCGCCCAGCATTGCGATCTTGAGCGTGCGCACCGCGAGGAACGCTGGAGGAACTTTGGCCCGCAAGCGCTCGCGCACTTCGGCCTCGAACAGGGCTTTCAGTTCGTGCGGAGGGCCGGGGAGCAGCACGATGATGTGTTCACGGCCGTCGAAGTTTCCACTCAGCCACTGTCCCGGCGCGGTGCCATTGGGATTCGGAAGGACGCTCGCGCCTTCAAGAACATCCGCCTGCTTGGTGTTGTTCGCGGACATTTTCCAGCCCCGCTCGGCGAAGCGCTGCTCCAAACGAGTGAGGATTTCGGGATCGCGGCGCAGAGTCAAGCCAAGCGCCTCGGCGACGGCCTCGCGGGTGAGATCGTCTTCGGTCGGGCCGAGGCCGCCGCTGAAGATGACAATGTCGGAGCGGAACAGGCCATGCTGCGCCGCGGCTACGAGCCGCTGCAGATCGTCGCCGACGATACTTTTGAAAATTACGTCCACGCCCAGCAGGTTCAGTTGCTCGGTGAGGTAGAGCGAATTGGTATCCATGCGGTAGGGTGTGAGCATTTCAGAACCCACCGCAATGATTTCTGCGTTCACGGGTTAAAAGTTTAAATGAAAAGGGCGCACGACGCGGAGGGGCCGTGCGAGAAACAGATTCTTCCTGTCTCGCTTCGCTCGCGCGTCGGAATGACAAGGTTTAAAAGCTATTCTGGCGGAAGCGGCAAGCCTTGGATGTCCCAGGAAAGATGGTGAACGGAGCCGCTCCCGGACACGTTCTTTGTGGTGGCGAGAATTGCGGAGCGTCCGGGGGCAAAGGCCAGGCCTACCAGGCCTTGGCCGGCGACTTCGAGATTGGCCAGGCCGTCGGGCCTGATCTTCACGATGCCGCGGGTGCCGGAGAGCGAGGCCGCGACATATAAGTTGCCGTTCGCGTCGAAGGCGAGTCCCTGGGGCCGACCTAGGCCTTTGTAGAAAGTGCTGACGGTTCCATTGGGATCGACTTTGTAAACGCGGTCGGTGGGTCCGGTGACGAACAGGTCGCCCTTTGGACCGAAGGCGAGGTGATAGGCGGAAACGCTGGACTCGAGCGTGGCAAACACAAAGACCTGCTGATCGCGAGCGATCTTGAAGATGGTGCCGTTGCGGTCGCCGACGTAGAGGCTCTGCTCGCGATCGAATGCGATGCCGGTGGCCACGCCCATGCCTTCGGCATACGTCGTCATAGTTCCGTTGGGAGCCACGCGATAGACGGCGCCGTCAAAGCGTGAAGAAACATACATCTGGCCCTCGCGGTCGAAGGCGATGGTCGTGGCGTTCATCATTTCAGCCACGAAGGGCTTGAGGTTGTAGTTGGTGTCAATCTTGTAGATTGCTACCGGAACCTTCTGGCCGCGTGAACCGGAGAAGGTTACGTAGATATTGCCATCCAGGTCGACTGCAGGGCTGGTCACGGGATGAAGATTCTCGGCGATGGTTACCGCTAGCTTGACGGTGTGAGGATTGCTGACATGGCCGTCGGTGGTCACCACGACTGGGCCAGACGTCGCACCTTCGGGAACGCGCGCTATTAGAAATCCGTCGGAGCTGACGACGATAGGGGCTTCGAAGTCGCCGAACTTTACTTTTGGACGCTCAAGTTCGTGCGGCCGCAGGCCCGAGCCGGTGATGCGCAACTCGCCTCCGGCGAGCGCCAGAGATGGCGCGACCATTTCAATGCGTGGTCCGCCGTTTACGTTCTTTCTGCCGAGGATGCGGTCGGAAAATCCCATGAGGTGGTAGTAGCGTAGCTCTCTGCTAGGTTAGTAGCCCAAAATGCAGCAAGAGATGCATTCCTGCGAATGCGAAAATTCCTGCCGCGACATCATCGAGCATAATTCCGGTACCTTCTGGAAGTTTCTCCAGTTGCCGCACTGGAGGCGGCTTGACGATGTCGAACACTCTAAAAAGTATAAGACTCGCGAGAAAAGTTTTCCATGCGAGCGGGACGGCGATCAGCGCGATCAATTGCCCTGCGACCTCATCGATGACCACGAATTGCGGATCTTTCGCGGACGCTGCGCGCGCCACGCGGGTAGCAGCGGGGATACCGACCAGCGTGACCAGCACGGCGAGGACGACGGCAACCGGAGTTCGCAGGGAAGGCGAAAGTTCGTATGCAACAGCTGCCCAGATTATGACCGTGACAGCCGACGCCCAGGTGCCCGGGCCCGGACGCAAACGGCCGATGCCGAAGAAAGTCGCGACCAGCGTCGCCCAGAGCGGAGCGACGGCGGGCTCGGACGCAGCGTTCACGACTCGTCCTCTTGGTCTTCGGGATTGCTCTCGCGGATGGATTCGTCGGCATCCGCCGTCGGAGACGAAATGACGTAGGCGCCGCTCGCCCACTTGCCCAGATCGATGAGGCGGCAGCGGTCGCTGCAGAAAGGGAAGTCCGCGCCGGTGCTGGTAACTGACTTCTTGCAGATGGGGCAACGGAGTTTGACGGTACGCTTGCGCGCCATACGGTTTGTATTGTAATCGGGAAGATTTACGTCGCCGTCGGAAAACGACCCGCTAGAGAATCCTTGCAACCAGGTCGTAGTCATGCGCCTCGGTGATCTGGCAGCGGTAGAGCTGTCCGGCCTGCGGGGTCGTCTCTTCAGGGAAGTCGTTGACGAAGACTTTGCCGTCAATTTCGGGAGCGTGCATGGGAGTACGGCCTTCGAGCAGCAACTCGGTTTCTTCCGACTCGCCTTCGAGCAGCAGATCGAACTCCCGGCCCACCAGCGCCTTCTTTTTCTTCTTGCTGATCTGGCGCTGGATTCCCATCAGGTGCTTGCGCCGGCGTTCAATCTCGCGCGAGGAAAGCTTCTTGTCGAGAGCGTAGGCTGCGGCGCCGTCCTGATCGGAGTAGGCGAAGGCTCCCATCCAGTCGAACTGCGCTTCGCGCACGAAGTCGCAGAGTTCTTCGAATTCTTTTTCGGTTTCGCCGGGGAATCCGACGATGAACGAGGTGCGTAAGGTTAAGTCGGGTATTGTCCGGCGCATTTTGGCGATCGAACGGAGGAAGACATCGGCTCCGCCGCCGCGCTTCATACGCTTCAGCACCGAGGCCGAGGCGTGCTGCAAGGGAACGTCCATGTACGAACAGATTTTTTCGTGCCGCGCGATGGTGTCGAGAAGTTTGCCTGTGATCTTGTTGGGATAGGCGTAGAGAAAGCGCACCCAGCGTAGATCCGCGATACCTGCGAGTTTTTCCAGCAGCAAGCCCAACCCGTCCTTCAGGCCGAAGTCTTCGCCGTAGCAGGTTGTGTCCTGGCCGATCAGAGTAATCTCGCGCACGCCGCTCTGGGCGAGGCGTTCGGCCTCGGCGATTACAGATTCAAAGCGCCGTGAACGGAACTGGCCGCGCAACTGGGGAATAATGCAGAAGGTGCAGGGATGGTCGCAGCCCTCCGCAATCTTGATATACGCCATGTGGCGCGGTGTGGCCAGAATGCGGGGCGTGGCATCGTCATAAAGGTAATTGGGAAGGTCGCCGATGGCGCCCTGCCACGTCTCCCGGGAGAAGCGACCCTGCGCTGCTCTGGCGTCGCCCTCCGGACGCGATGGCAGAACTGAGTTCGGTACTGGGTTCAGCACCACAAACGGGGAATTACTGCGATCGCCAGCGGGTTGTTGCGCGGCCGCTATTCCAGCAGCGGCGAGAATGCTTTCCAGTTCACCGGTACCGACAACCGCGTCGACTTCGGGAATGTCTTTGCGAATCTGGTCGCGGAAGCGTTCCACCAGGCATCCGGCGACGATGAGTTTCTTCGCGTTGCCCGTGGCTTTGTGCGCCGCCATCTCCAGGATGGTGTTGACCGACTCCTGTTGCGCGCTTTCGATAAACGAGCAGGTGTTGACCACGATGACGTCGGCGTCTTCGGCCCGGCGGGTGAGTTCGGCTCCGGCGCGGGCCAGCAGTCCCATCATGACTTCGCTGTCTACCAGGTTCTTGGGGCAGCCCAGACTGACGAAGCCTACTTTCTGAGGGCGCACGGGCTGGGTGCGGAGATCAGGCTTGAGATCTTCTTTGAGGTCGGGTGAACCGATGACAGTGAGGTCTTGAACAGGCATGCAATCTTTCTATTTTAGCATCCCGCGTGGCTCTGGCATCGCTGTGCCTTAGAGCCAGTGCACGGCATCGGCACCACAAAAGATAGTACGCACGGGTCCAAAAGAGCCGGGGTCGTGCTAGGCTATGTCTTACCGCCGTAACAATTTATGAACCACCTCGCGGGAGGGGCAATGTTTGGCAAACGTCTTTGGATTGCGGTCGTGTGGGTAGTGGCCGTGCTCGGGCCGTCGGCGGTTGCGCAGGATGAAAAGAACGACATCGGCGGCATGATCGGTCGGACCTTCATCAGCGACCAGGGAATCCAAAACGCGACCTACTTCGACCCAATCATCCATTCCGGTAACGGGCTCACGTTTGAAGGGGAGTATGCGCGCCGGTTCTTCGTCACTCCGGTCTTCGCGATCTCCGCCGAAGGGCTCCTGGCGTACAACCACGAGGAAAAACTGAATGCCGGCGCTTACGGTTTTGCGGTTGTGCCGCAGGCCTACAAAGAACTATTCGTCGTGCCAGCTGCCCGGGTGAATCTGTTTCCCACCACGGCGGTTTCTCCATGGGCGAGCGTGGGAGCAGGTCTTGGGTACATCACTCAGAGCCCGGACTTGGTTTATGGCGGCGCCAACCCGGGCAAGTCCACGACGTCGGCAGTGATCGAGGGTGGACTCGGCTTGGATGTGAAGGTCTGGCGCAAGCTCAGCATGCGGGGCGAATTCCGCGACTTCTGGTCAGGGGAACCGGATTTTCCGCTGGCTCCGACGGGGAAAACACGGCAGCACAATTATTTTGTGGGTGGCGGAGGGTTCTGGCGCTTCTAGAGCCGCGCCCAGTCTAATTCCACGAAGAACCTAGCGGGTCCGCGTAGCCTGCTCAACTTCCTCGTACAACTCCTGCAGGCGCTTGACGTCGTCGGCTGAATCTCCGAAACGCGCCGACTCGTAGACCTCGGTAAAGCGCGCGACCGGCTCACGAAGCCGGCGGTCCTCGATCTTCCTGATGAACTCCTGCGGAGTCTGCGCAGCGGGTTTTTCTACGCCGCGCCGCGCCAAGGCCCGAGCCATCCGCTGGTACCACATGGCGGCCGCCTGTTCCGGGGAACGTTCGGGGTGGGCCTGCAGCCATTTTTCATGCAGCAGCCGCGCGATGCGACCTAAGTTTCCCAGTAGCAAGAGAATCAGAGTGATGGCTGCGCCGACGACGGCCCAGCGACCCGGGGAATGCTCTATGCGGTCCTGACTGCGCCGTGCCCACAGAAGCATGGCCGCGTAGTGGTTGCGTGCCCAGACACGTGCGCCCTCCCACAGACCGCGAGTCCCGCTGACCGCAGCCTGGCCCAGGGCGAACTGATGCGAAGTGTCGTAGCTGACGATCCATTCACGCCAGAACGACGCCATAGCGTCGATATAGAGCGCGAGCCTATCCCAACCCTGAGGCGTGCCGTTGGTGCCCGCCGGAGTGGGATCGAATGTCTGCCAGCCGTAACCGGGGAAGTAGGCCTCAACCCAGGCGTGCGCGTCTTTGGCGCGCACTACATAGTTTCCGGTGAGGTCGTTGAACTCGTCGGAACGAAATCCATTGACCACGCGTGAGGGGATCCCGAGTGTGCGCAGCATGACGGCCATGGAAGAAGCGAAGTATTCGCAGTGTCCCTGCTTGCGTTCAAAAAGAAAATTCGCAATCGGATCCTTCACCCGCGTGCGCGGCAACTCGAGGGTGTAGCCGAAGTGGGTGCGAAGATGATTCTCGATTGCGGCCGCTCTGTCGAAATCGCTGCTGGCCGAACTCGTAATCTGAGCCGCCAGGCGGGGGATTCTAGGATCGAGCGCCGGAAGCCCCAGATACGCAGCTGTGATTGGCGCGGGATAATTCCGTCCTGCAGTTCGCAATTCTGCGGGCGATGCGGTCGCGATGTCGGAGTCCGCTTCGTACCGGCTGATGGTGTGCTGGACGTCGAAGTTGTAAACGGCTCCGCCGGCATCGGCAGCCAGCATGCGGTAATTACCGCTGACGCTGCGGGCCCAGGGCGCAAGGAAAAAGACGTTGGTGCCGATGGGCTCCATCAGCACCCGATAGTGAATCACATGCTCGCGTGCCAGACCCGGCGTGATGTAGGAGCGCAGAGCTGGGTTGGCGGATGGCACCTTAAAACTGTCGTCCAGCTGCCGCCGCAAAATAAACTGCTCGCGAGGATTCGACCAAGCGTGCCCGTCGAAATTTGCCAGAGCCACGCCGCGCCAATGCAAGTCCGACCCACCCACCCGATCGCCGTCGATTTGGATATGCATGACGAGCGCGCTCGACTGCTGGATCTGCCCGATCTGCCCCAACTGAACGTGATCGCTGAACCCCGCCGAGAGATTGTTCCCAAACGAGTAGCCGCCCATGTATCCCGCCGACATGCGCGGCATCAGGAAGAAGACGGCCGTGCCGCAGAGAAGGATCATCAACATTAAAGCGGGCGCGACGCGGGCCAGCGAAAAGGCCAGATGACGGTGTTCGCGCAGATCATTCGAATGCCGTGCCTGAACATTGGCCGCGTGTCCGGAGCCGCGCATTTCCATCAGCACAAACGTTCCCACCGCCATCATCATGAAAGCGGCGAAGGAGAACAGGAAAATGCTGTCGACGGTCAGCACCGCCGACGCCAGGACCATCAGGAAGGCCAGGATGGCCAGCGTGACGTGGTCGCGCTCGCGGCGCAACGAGAACATCCTCACGACCACGGCGAACAATGCGAGGTGGATTGTGGCCGGCAGGAAACTACGCGAAAAAATGAAGTAATCGGCGGCGAAAAAGATAAAATAAGCGACCGAGAGCGGCGTCGTCCAGCGCTCAGGAACCACGAACGAGTTCCGCCTCGCCAGCATATAGCCCCGCACCGCCAACGCGACGCCTACCAGAATGGTCGCAGGCAGATCCAGGCCGCCAGTGCTGGCGAGGGTCGCAAAGCCAGTGACGACAAGCAAATACAGCGCCACGTCGAAGTAATAGTCGATCGCCCGCGACAGAGGGACCACGCCGGGTTGGGCAGACTGGGGTGACATTCGATTTAGGCAGATATGCTGCCCGATGGTCGGCTGCTGGATATCCTGTTTTCCGCGCAACCGGCCGGACAATCAGCCTAGACAACCATTGTTCGACAACCGTCACCAGAAGGGAAGGCTTCAGCGACAGATTCTTGCACCAAAAGTCACTTGCCGTTTTTCCTTGCCCTTTCAAAGGCTTTGTCATCTTTAAGGGGCTTTGTCATCCCGAGCAACGCGAGGGATCTCGGTTCTTGCTGGCGCGTGCGCTGCTGCCGAGCGCCCGCAAACACCCGGGTCCCTCGCGTTGCTCGGGATGACAATTTGGCAAGGGCTCGGGGAGCCGGAGCGCGAGCAACCCCACAACGGTCGGATGCTAGAATGATTCAGGTCAGGCATCGGTCTTACGCGACGTACTCCCGCCAACCCCGCCAGGTCCGGAAGGAAGCAACGGTAACGGGCTCTTGCGTGTGCAGTAGGTCCCCGGTGCCTGGCTATTTTTTTCCACAGATGAGTAGTTCCCGCCCTTCTGATTACCAAGATTTACACGTTCTTTACGACTCTTTTCGCAAGAAACGACTTCTCGCGCATCAACTGTAGTGACCCGGACAGAATCAACCGGTTGCCACACGAGAGGAGACAAATGCAGAATCGCGGTATTTCCCCCAAGCTCGACACCCATGTCACGATCCGGGTATCCGGAAAACTGTTTCAGGGACATTTAACGTATCTCGAGCAGTTGCTGCACTCTGCGACCGAATGTCGTCTGTGGCCGCAGTTAAATCTGGCGCACCTGGAAGAGTTGGATCGCGCAGCGCTGTTCTACCTCATCGACGGCGAAGATCACGATTTCAGCATCGTATTGTGCCCGCGCTTCGTCCAGGATTGGATGGAGCATGAGAAGGGCCGCGCTGCCGCTTAGAAGCATCGGTTGGTCACATGAGCGTTCGGGTTAGACATTCTGCTCCTAATTGTTGAGAATACTGAGTTTCATACTTGTGTGCCAACAAGGTAATCTCTCAGGAGCCCTCATTGACGAAACCGATTCGCGCCAAAATCAGCGCCCTCGGCACCTATGTGCCGCCTCGCCTGCTCACCAACGCCGACTTGGAAAAAATGGTTGACACGAACAATGAGTGGATCATGGCGCGGGTTGGCATCCGCGAGCGTCACATCGTGGAGAAGGGCGTGGCCACAAGCGACCTCGCCGTCGAAGCCGCGAAGAAAGCGCTGGCACAGCGCGGCCTTGCCCCTACGGACATCGACGTCATCATTGTCGGTACGGTTACGCCGGACATGTTTTTTCCTTCGACTGCCTGCCTGGTGCAGGACAAGCTGGGAGCGAAGGGCGTGTGGGGATTTGATGTTTCGGCGGCGTGCTCGGCATTTCTTTATTCGGTGCAGGTGGGAGCGCAGTTCATCGCCAGCGGCTCGCATAAACGTGTGTTGGTAATTGGCGCCGACGTAATGTCGTCGATCATCGACTACGCCGACCGCGCCACTTGTGTGATTTTTGGCGATGGCGCCGGCGCGGCGATTCTGGAACCCGCCGAAGATGACTCGGTAGGGCTGATCGACTACATTCACGAAGTCGATGGCTCCGGCTCGCAGTTTCTCTACATGCCCGGCGGCGGCAGCCTGAACCCGACCAGCAAAGAGACGATCGCGCAGAGAATGCACTACGTTCACCAGGACGGCCAGCAGGTCTTCAAGTTTGCCGTCCGCAAACAGACCGAGCTGTGCCAAAAGCTGCTCGAACGTAACGGGCTGAAGGGCACTGACATTGACGCCTTCATTCCCCATCAGGCGAACCTGCGGATCATCAATGCCACCGCCGACCGGCTGGGCCTGCGCCCCGAGGCCGTGGTCGTGAATATCGAACGCTACGGCAACACTACGGCAGGCACGATCCCGCTCGCCATGAATACGGCGCTGGAGCAAGGCAAGCTGAAGAAAGGAAGTCTGGTCATGCTGGCTTCGGTGGGCGCCGGATTTACGGTGGGCGCAACGCTGCTGCGCTGGGCGTTCTAAGGCCAGCTTTATGACGTTCGTAACTCTCTTGCGTTCATTTCGATAGCTTGGTTGCATTGCGCGCTGCTATCGTTCTTGAGCGTTCGCCCACGTGGGGATGTCGCGAGCGCGTAAGTCCATGAATCGCATCACCCTCTTCTGCTGTCTTCTGCTGTCCCTGGGCACGGTCCGACTCGCCGCCCAGCAGGCCGATCCACGCGAGACCAAGCTGATGGTTCTGGAGCGTCTGTGGAATGAAGCTCAGGTGAACCGCGATGCGGCTGCCCTCGAGGCTCTGGTTTCGAGCCGGTTTGTGAACACCGAGTGGGATGGCGAGATGAGCGATAAGCAGAAATTTCTTGCCGACATCAAAGACCCACGCTTCAAACCCACCGCGCTCAACATTCAAGATGTCAAGATGAACTTCTTTGGCGACACCGCGGTGGTCACGGGGATCTATCACACGCAGGGCACCTACCAGAGCAAGCCTTATGATCATCTCGGCCGCTTCACCGACACCTGGGTTTTTGACACGGGAAAGTGGCAGTGCGTGGCCAGCCATACCAGCCTGCTGAAGAAGTAAGTCCCACCGCACTTTCAAGACTGCTTTGAGTCAGCAGACATTCTCCTTCCGACCTGCTCGATCGGGCCTGGGTTTCTGGTTATAGCCCTATAAAAACTTTCAATGCGGGAAATTCGCGTCTCACGCGGGCGGCAGTGATCTAATTCCTATCTTGATCTTGGTTCTTAGGCAAATGCCTAACGCCAACACCTGAGGCCGCAGATGGATTCTGCTTCCAAACCTCGCGCGTGGAAGGTTCTGCTGGCGTTTGCCATTATCTATTTCGTCTGGGGATCGACCTTCCTCGCGATTCGAGTTGGAGTGCGCGAGGTTCCACCGTTTCTTCTGGCAGGCATGCGCTTCTCGGTGGCCGGAATCGCGCTCTATGGCTGGATGCGCGCCCGGGGCACACCTTCGCCGACGGCGCGCGAGTGGGGCGCAGCTTCGTTGCTGGCGATTCTGATCTTTGTGTGTGACTACGGGTTGCTGTTCTGGGCGGAACGTCGCGTTCCCTCAGGCATCGCGGCGGTGATGCTGGCGACGATTCCGGCGTTCATGGCGCTTGCGGAGATTGTTTTCCTCCGCACCCAGCGCCTTACTTTGCGGCTGGGGTTCGCGCTTCTCCTTGGGATGGCTGGGGTGGCCGTGCTGGTCGGACACTCGGTTGCCCTTGGAGGGGCTCCCGTGGATAAGGAAGGTGCCTGCGCATTGATTGTGGCGGCCATCAGTTGGTCGGTGGCGTCATCGCTTAGCCGCAAGCTCCCCTCGCCCACTGCCAAGGCCATGAGTTCCGGGGCGCAGATGCTCGCGGGTGGGCTGCTGCTTACCCTGACGGCGGCGCTGCTGGGAGAATTCCGCGGCTTCCATGTGCAGGCAGTCTCGCGCGGGGCGTGGCTCGCCTTGGCGTACTTGATCGTGGCCGGATCGATCATTGGATTCACCGCGTATGTCTGGCTGATTCATCACGAATCGCCGACCAAGGTGGGAACGTATGCGTATGTGAATCCGGTGGTGGCCGTGCTCGTCGGTTATTTTCTGGGCGGAGAGGCGATTGGCCGGCGCACGGTCATCGGAACGCTGCTGGTGCTGGTGAGCGTGGTGGTGATCACAACCACGCCGAAGAAAGTGAAAGTTGAGCCGACAGCAAAAGAGGCGGAGCTCGCTGAGTCCTAGTCTACGGCCGCGTCATCTTCTCTGGTTTTACCAACTGATCAAATTCCTCGCCAGTCAGATATCCCAGCTTCAGCGCGGCTTCGCGCAGGCTGCTGTGCTCGACGTGCGCCGTGTGGGCGATCTGCGCGGCTTTGTCGTAGCCCACTTTTGGGGCCAGCGCGGTGACCAGCATCAGCGAATTCTTTACATACCAATCCACCTTCGCGCGATCGACTTCAATGCCGTTCACCATGTACTCGACGTAGCCATGGCAGGCGTCGGTGATGAGCGTGACCGAGTGGAGGAAGTTGTAGATGATGACTGGCTTGTAGACGTTGAGTTCGAAGTTGCCCTGCGATCCGGCGAATCCGACCGCGGCGGTCGCGCCGTGCACCTGCACGCAGACCATGGTCATGGCCTCGCACTGCGTGGGATTCACTTTGCCCGGCATGATCGATGAGCCGGGTTCGTTTTCGGGGATCGAAATTTCCCCCAGGCCGCAGCGCGGGCCGGAAGCCAGCCAGCGAATGTCGTTCGAGATTTTCATTAACGATGCAGCCAGAGTTTCCATCGCGCCCTGCGCGAAGACAATTTCATCGTGCGCCGAAAGCGCGGCGAACTTGTTGCCGTGAGAGCGGAAGGGAAGGCCTGTGAGTTCGGCAATCTTTTTCGCGGCGCGCTCGGCAAATTCGGGATGCGTGTTCAGTCCCGTGCCGACCGCGGTTCCGCCGATGGCGAGATCGTAGAGGCCATCGAGCACCTGCTCCAGACGATGAATATCGCGTTCAAGCAGGCTGGCCCAGCCCCCGAATTCCTGACCGACGGTGAGCGGCACGGCGTCCTGCAGGTGAGTGCGCCCGATCTTGACGATGCTGTCGAATTCTTTTGCCTTGGCCGCAATCGCGTGGTGCACGGTCTTGATCGCGGGGATCAACGCATTCTTGACTCGGTCGGCGGCAGCGATATGCATAGCCGCGGGAAAGGTGTCATTCGAGGACTGCGACATGTTGACGTGATCGTTGGGATGAACCGGCTTCTTCGATCCTAGTTCCCCGCCGGCAATTTCGATGGCGCGGTTGGAGATGACCTCATTCACGTTCATGTTGGTCTGGGTGCCGCTGCCGGTCTGCCAGATGCGCAGCGGGAACTGGTCGTCGAGCTTGCCGGCGATGACTTCGTCGGCGGCTTGCACGATGAGTTTCGCGATGTTGGCGGGAAGTTTGCCGAGATCCTGATTCACCAGCGCGCAGGCTTTCTTCAACGTGCCAAAGGCGTGGATGAGTTCCGGCGGCATGGTATCGCGTCCAATATTGAAGTGCAGCAGCGAGCGTTGCGTCTGCGCGCCCCAGTAGACATTCGCCGGGACTTCGATCTTGCCCATGCTGTCGGATTCGGTGCGGGTCTTGATTTGGGTAGTTGCGGGTTCGGCAAGAGTGGACACTAGAGCTCCTGATTCGAGCGGACGAATGAATGCAACCGAAAATTATAGCGCGGGATCGTGGGCAAGACTGCGTGTTTGCGTGGGGAAGCGAAGGTACATTTTTCCCGCGTGCTAAAATCATCCACTTCTGAGTTGCGCTCGAACCCTTGTTGCCTCGACCGACTCTGCGTTTCGTCCCATGCCGGATCTCCTTGCCGCTATCGAAGTCGAGACGCTGCCTCAGACCAAGGCCAAGGCTCGCCCTGAGATGCAGACCGACGTGCTGGTGATCGGAGCGGGGCCGACCGGGTTGGCCTGCGCCATCGAGGCGCAGAAGCTCGGGCTGAAGGTCGTCGTCCTTGACAAGGGATGCCTGGTGAATTCGCTATTTCACTATCCCGCAGGCATGACTTTCTTTACGACTCCCGAGTTGCTGGAGATCGGTGACATCCCATTCACAACCGCCCTGCAGAAGCCGACGCGCGAAGAGGCGCTGGAATATTACCGCAAAGTCACCGAGCACTATCATCTGGATCTTCGGCAGTACGAGTGGGTTAAGACGGTGATGGGCGAGGACGGGCATTTCAGCATCACGGCGACGGACCGCGCGGGGCGCCCACATGATTACCGCACGAAGAAAGTCATCGTTTCTACCGGCTATTACGATCTGGCGAATCAGCTGGGCATTCCGGGCGAGGACCTGCCCAAGGTCTCGCACTACTATGCCGAGCCGCATCCTTATTACGACACTGACGTGGTGGTGATTGGCGGCAAGAATTCGGCGGCGATTGCGGCGCTCGATTTATGGCGGCACGGAGCGCGGGTGATACTCGTGCACCGCGAGGAGCGGCTGCATCACCACGTCAAATACTGGATCAAGCCCGACCTCGAAAACCGCATCAAGGCGGGAGAGATCGAGGCTTATTTCAGCAGTTCGGTACAGGAGATTGGCATTGACCACGTGGTGTTGAACACGCCGCGCGGTCCGATACGGCTGAAGAACGATTTCGTGCTCGCCCTGATCGGCTACCATCCCGACTACGATTTTCTGCGCAGCATGGGGATCGAGCTGTCAGAGCAGCAGTGCCGTCCGGTGTGCGATCCGGTGTCGCTCGAAAGCAATGTGCGCGGAATTTACGTGGCAGGCGTGATCGTCGCGGGGGCGCGCACGAATGAAATCTTTATCGAAAACGGCCGCTTCCACGGCCAGCAGATCGCCGCAGACCTCAAGTTGAAGCTGAAACCGTAGCGCCGCGCCCCATCGTTCCCGGACGCCCCGCCTTGTACTTTAGAGCACTCGTAGAGCACTCGCATGGATCCTCAACCGGAGCGCGTCGCGTCTTCGATCACGCTTGCGTCGTATGCGCGGCTGCTGCGCGGCAATCGCAATTTCAGGCGGCTCTGGCTGGCACAGATTGTCAGCGAAATCGGGGACTGGTTCTACACGCTTTCGATTTATACGCTGCTGTTGCAGTTGACCGGGCATGCCAGTTCGGTGGCGCTGGCGCTCGTTCTCCAGGTCCTGCCGCAGACTTTCGTGGGGCCGACGGCGGGAGTGGTGAACGACCGGCTCAAACGCAAGCATGTGATGATCGCTGCCGACCTGGTGCGCTTCGTGGTGGTGCTGGCGATGCTGTTCGTGCGTTCGCGCTCGATGGTGTGGCTTATTTATCCGTTGCTGATGGCGGAAACCACGATGACCGCGTTCTTCGAGCCGGCCCGCAGTGCGGTGATTCCCAATATCTCGGCGGAAAATGAAGTTCTGGTTGCCAACACTCTGTCGTCAGCCACGTGGTCGGTGAACCTGCTGATTGGCGCGTCGGTCGGCGGAGTGGTTGCCGCGTTCTTCGGACGCGATACGGTCTTCATTCTCAATGCTCTGTCGTTTCTTATTTCGGCGGTTCTGATCAGCGGGATGCGTTTTGCCGAGCCGCATGCCGAGGCGGCGGCTCCGCTACGGCCACGCGATCTGGTTGATTTCTCCCCAGTGTTGGAGGGGATTCGTTACATCCGCAGTCATCGGACTTTGTTGCCGGCAGTTTTCGCCAAAGCTGGGGAGTTGATGGTGGGACCGAGTTGGGTCATCTTTACGGTGATGGGGGCGCGCGAATTTGCTGTGCACGGTCGCGGAATCAACGCCGCTGGCGGAGCCATGCTCGGGATGAGTATTTTGCTTGGAGGACGAGTACTAGGAGCACTCGTCGGACCGCTGGTCTCAGCGCGCTGGGCCGGTCAGAGCGACAGGCGACTGCGCCTCGGAATCCTGTTTGGCTATCTCACCATTGCGCTTGGCTATGGCCTGCTGGGTGCAAGCCGCAGCGTGTGGATGGCTGCAGTGTGCGCCATGCTCGCACACATGGGAGGCTCGACGGTCTGGGTCTTCTCGACGACTTTGTTGCAACTGAATACTGAGGACCGCTTTCGCGGGCGCGTGTTTGCCGCGGACCTTGGACTGGGCAGCCTGACGTTCGCGGTCACCGCATACATAGCTGGAGTTTTTCTGGATGCGGGAATCTCCGTGCGAACGGTCGCTACCGGTACTGGACTACTCATGCTGGTTCCAGCTGCGATCCTCGCGTGGGCACTCGGCCTCGCCCGGACCAGTAGGCCCAGTGCAGCTTCCTAAGTGTGGCGTATCGAGTGGCGGAGTTACAATTCCCCGTTTTTCTGATGGCGAATTCCTGGTTTGCTCTGCCTTTTATATTCCCCTACACTGCCTGTGCAACAGTTTCGTCGCCGGCGATTAACGAAGATCGCCGGTTCACGCCACTTCTATGCCGTCCGCTGAGATCCGGGTCACGGTAAATCGTCCATTGGCAACGGTGTTTGCGGTTTATACCCAGTCCGATACCTGGCGCTGGTGCTCCTACATCCGCAACGTTCGCTGGGTGCGCGGCAGGCCGTGGGAAGAGGAGAGCCGGCTGCAGATTGAACTTGATGGGGCGGTCGGAACCGTGGATCAGGTGCTGATGCATTTCGAACCCAACCGCCGCGCCGACTTCCTCAGCCATTTCGGGGGCGTGACGCTCGAGACCAGCGTAAACTTCCACTCCGTGTCCGATCACGAGACTGAGATCAATATCAGGTTGGAGTTCGTAGGAGTCTTTTCTCGAATCGCGGGCTTCGCGATTGATGCTGCCATTGAGCGCAGCACCAGGCTGTTCTTCGAGGACCTCAAGCGGGCATGTGAGGGAACGGCGGGTTAAGCCTTGCTTGACCTGTCGATCTTTGCCGCCATAATGAAGTCGCTTTCGGTCAGGCCGTCAATCTTGTGGGTCCACAGCGTGATCTCGGCTTTGCCCCACGCCAGCAGAATATCGGGATGATGTCCCTGTTCTTCGGCTAGCGCTCCCACTCGGTTGACAAACTCCAGAGCCTGCTTGAAATCGGGAAACTTGAACTCGCGGTGCAGGTTATGTTCGTCGGAGACCATCCACTTTGGGACGCTCGCGTGCAACTTCTCCAGTTCCTCGCCCTTGAGCGGCGGAACTCCTCCGCGGCAGGGCACGCATTTCTTGTCCGCGAGCTGTTCGGTCATGAGATCCTCCAACTTCGCAAGAATCACGAACATCTTAACAGGCCGGTCGAGACGGCCCGGCGAACAGGCTTATAATTCCGTTCTGTGTACAATACTCTTCTGCTTCCCTCCCGGTTTTGGACTTGATTCCGGCGATCAATGACGTCATTGGAAATCGCTGTGAACGCCGGCCTTTCGCCACGGCACCGGCCTGAATCTCAGGCAGTCGAGGCGAAACGCGCGCAAGGAAAGGAAAATAACGTGGTTGTTCTGGTCATCGGTGGTGCGGGATACATCGGGAGTCATGCCGCCCGTGCGTTGAAACGGGCGGGGCATGAAGTGATCATTTTCGACAATCTCAGCACCGGCTATGAGCGCCTGGCCGCAGGATTCGAACTGGTCAAGGGTGACATGCTGGACGGCGCTGCACTGGTGCGAGTGCTGCAGCGAGCCGATGCCATCATGCACTTCGCGGCGCACGCCTACGTGGGCGAGTCGGTGACCAATCCGAAAAAGTATTTCCACAACAATGTCGAAGGCGGTCTTTCGCTGCTGAATGCGGCGCTCGACGCGGGAGTGAAGAGGATCATTTTCTCTTCGACGTGCGCCGTGTATGGCGAGCCGGCGAAAGTTCCGATCGAAGAGAACACGCCGCGCCAGCCGGTGAATCCGTATGGCGTATCGAAGCTGTTCTTTGAGCAGGCACTCGAGGCATACGACCGTGCTTACGGTTTCCGATACGCCAGCCTGCGCTATTTCAACGCCGCGGGCGCCGACGAGAGCGGCGAGATCGGCGAGCTGCACGAACCGGAGACCCATTTGATTCCACTTGCGCTGCGCGCAGCGGCCGGGCTTGGGCCGGAGTTGCAGGTGTTTGGGTCTGATTATCCGACGCCGGATGGAACGTGCGTGCGCGACTATATCCATGTGAACGATCTGGCGAGCGCGCACTTGAAGGCGCTGGATCATCTGGCGGCGGGGAAAGAAAGTTTGGCCGTCAACGTCGGAACGGGAGCCGGAGCCTCGGTACAGGAAGTGATTACTGCCGTCGAGGAAGTGACCGGCAAGCGCGTGCCGCACAAGATGGTGCCGCGACGCCCGGGGGATCCGCCGACGCTGGTGGCGAATCCGGCGAAAGCGCAGGCGGTGCTCCAATGGAAAGCGAAGCACAGGCTGCGCGACGTGGTGGCGACCGCGTGGAATTTCATGGAGAGGCAGCGCGCGAGCGTGGCGAGGTAAATCCTTAACCGCAGAGGACACAGAGAAAATTAGAGAAACTCGTTTGAGGTTTTCGTTTTCTCTGTGTCCTCCGTGTCCTCTGTGGTTAAGATTTGTGGATTTGAGTTTCGAGGAAAATCATGGGAAATGATCTGACAGGGAAGAAAGTCGCCTTTCTAGGCGCGGGCAAGATGGGCGGCATTATTCTGCAGGCGCTGCTGAAGAGCGGCATGCTCTCGGCGACGTCTACCTGTGCGACGGTTGCACATGAAGAACGCGCCAAGGCGCTGGCTGCGAAGCTGAAAGTGGAAGTTGGCACCAACAACGTAGAGGCCGCCAAGGGCGCCGACATTATTGTGATTGGAGTGAAGCCGCAAGTGGTCGAGGACGTGGTGCGTGAAATCAGTGGTCATATCACGTCAAACCAGGTGATCGTCTCAGTGGCAGCGTCGGTGCCGACTTCGATGATCGAAAAAAATCTTCCGCCGAATGTGCCGGTGATTCGTGCCATGCCCAATACTCCGAGCGTGGTAGGTGCCGGCATGACGGCGATCTGTAAAGGCAAGCACGCCAGCGCGGAAGATGTGGCCATGACCTGCCGCATGTTCGACGTAGTTGGGCGCACGGTGGTGGTGGACGAAAAGCACATGGATGCTGTCACCGCGCTCTCGGCCAGTGGTCCGGCTTACATCTACATCATTCTCGAATCGCTGGCGGAGGCGGGCGTGAAAGTAGGCTTGCCGCGGGATATCGCCACCATGCTGGCGGCGCAGACCACGCTGGGAGCGGCCCGGGTCGTGCTCGAGACCGGAGACCATCCTGCACTGCTCAAGGACGCCGTGACCACGCCGGCCGGCTGCACCATCGACGCCATCATGGAACTGGAAGAAGGCAAGTTGCGCGTGACGCTGATCAAAGCGGTGGTGAAGGCCGCGCAGCGCGCGAAGGAACTGGCCTACAGTTAGAGAACAGTCGACGTAGAGAGTTAGTCCGCCGTTCACCACCAACGAATCTCATGGAACAACGCCTCATCCTGATCAATTTGCTGGTCAAGCTGGGCGTAGCTGCGGCTGTGTCCAGCACTCTGGTGCGCTCCAGAGAATTCAAAAGTCTGTTGTTTCGCGAAGAGCGCACCTTCCGGCAGAAGCTCTACCTTGTGCTTTGGTTCGCCCTGCCGATCATGGGCGGCGTCGGGATTCGAATTTTCCAGAAGAGTTTTGCCGCCGGCGACCTGAGTTTTGAAACCGCGCTGCTACTGGGCGTAATCGGCGGTCGCTGGGCGGGGTCGCTGGGCGGTGTGCTGATGGGCCTGCCCGCGCTCCTGCACGGGGAGTGGGCCGCCATGCCCTTCGACGTGCTTTCTGGTTTTCTTGCCGGCCAGTTGCGTACCATGGCGGCCGATAAGGATGACATCTGGTCCTTCTCGCCTTTCATCGACGAGAGCATCATTCGCATGATCCGCCGCAACCTGCGTCGTCCCCGCCTTTTCGACTGGCAGATTGTATTTTTCTGGACTGTGATTGGCTTGCGCTTTCTGCAAACGGAATTAGTCGAATATTTTCCCCACTCGATGTTTAGCATCGAGAGCCCCGACAACTACTGGGTATATAGCGCGATCTACGCGGCGACGGTAACTGCTATAGGAATCGAGCTCAAGATTTTCAACAGTGTGCGCATCCAGATCAAGCTGGAAGAGCAGGAACGGCTTCTGTTACACGCGCGCATGGAGGCGCTGCAGAACCAGATCAATCCGCACTTCCTGTTCAATACTTTGAATTCCATTTCATCGCTGGTGCGATTCGACCCGGATATGGCTCGGGCCGTGATCTTCAAGCTGGCGACCATCCTGCGGCGCCTGCTCAGCAGTGGTGAGGCCTTCGCACCGTTGCGCGAAGAATTCGAATTCATCGATAACTATCTCGATATCGAGGTGGTGCGATTTGGGCGGGACAAACTGCGAGTCGTGAAGGAACTCGATCCCGCCTCGCTCGACGTAGTCGTTCCCAGCATGCTGCTGCAGCCGTTGGTCGAGAACTCGATCAAACATGGGCTGGGGCCAAAGGTGGAGGGCGGCAGCATCTACCTGCGCAGCCGCGTCACCGACTCCCGGCTCATCATTGAAGTCGAGGACGACGGTGTTGGCATGGGCGGCGCGCAGCTGGAAGAAAGCAGCAGCTGGTCAGGCATGGGCATTGGCATGGCGAATATTTCCGAACGCCTGCAGGTGCTTTATGGCGATACGGCACGCATGACCATCGACAGCCACGAAGGGAAGGGAACGCTGGTCCGGATCCGGTTGCCGCTGGTCGAGGCGGCGAGTTCGGTGCCGGAAGGCTTCTACGCCGAACGCTCCAGCACGCGCCGGTAGAAATCCTCATATTGCTTCACGATCCTGGCGGACCCGAAGCGCTCCATGGCGACTGCCCGCGCCTGCTTGCCCATTTCCCGCAGCCGCGGCTCGTCGCTGAGCAGTTCGATGGCGTAGCGCGCCATGGTCTCAACATCTCCAACGTCGGCGAGATATCCAGTCTTGCCGTGGTCAATGACTTCCGGCACTCCACCGGCACGCGTGGAGATGGGGACCACCTCGCATGCCATGGCCTCAAGCGCAGCCAGCCCGAACGATTCCAGTTCGCTCGGAATCAACATGATGTCGGCGATCGACAGCTTTTCCTCGATCTGATCCTGCTTGCCCAGGAACAGAACGTCATTATGAATGCCCTTCTGCACAGCCAGCCACTCGGCGACGGAACGGTCTGGCCCATCCCCGATCAGCAATAATTTAGACGGAATTTTCTTATGCACCCGGTCGAAAATCTCGATCACATCGGTAAGACGTTTGACCGGACGGAAATTCGAGAGATGCACCAGCACGCGCTCACCGTCGGGGGCATACTCGGCCCGCATCTTGGCGAAGGTCTCGGGATTGCGGCGGTAGACATCGCAATTCACCGAGTTGTAGATCACTTCGATGCTGTTCTTCACGTCGAACACGCGCTGCGTGCGGTCGCGCAGGTAGTTCGAAATCGCGGTAACGCCGTCGCTCTGCTCAATCGAATAACGGGTGATCGGCAAGTAAGAACGGTCGAGGCCCACCAGCGTGATGTCGGTGCCATGCAGCGTGGTGACGAACGGCAGCTTCTGCGCGCGCGGACCGGCGGCCAGCATCTGCCGCGCCAGCATCGCGCTCACCGAATGCGGGATGGCGTAGTGCACATGCAGCAGATCGAGATCGTAGAGCTGAGCGACCTCCGCCATGCGAGTCGCCAGCGCCAGGTCGTACGGGGGATAGTCGAACAGCGGATAACGGGAGACTTCCACTTCGTGATAGTGGATGTTTGGCTCCTCGCCCCGCAGCCGGATCGGCTGCGCGTACGAAATGAAATGGATTTCGTGTCCGCGCTGCGCCAGTTCCAGGCCCAGCTCAGTGGCAACCACACCGCTGCCGCCGTACGTCGGATAACAGGTGATTCCGATCTTCATAGTGATAATGATAATGTGCGAGGTGCGTGCGAGGCGCCCTATTCCAAAGCTAGTTGCTGGATGTCCCTGTCATTCGATGGCTGGAATGCATAACGGTTGCAGATTTTACACGAGTGATGCGCAGGCGTCGCGGGGAGAGGGGCGGAGAGCGAATGACCGGATCCTTTGGACGTGCTTTATCTCTATCGCTTATTCGCCGTCTTTTAGTTCGCTTTCGGATTTGCCGAAGGATATTCCACGATCGATCTTGTCGAGGTGAGCCTGGAACCGCTTTTTTGACTCTTCGGGCATGCCCGTGAACTCGATGCCCATCCCGACGCCGGGGTCGCGGGTGCGAACGACGGCGGTAGGGGAGAGACGCTCCTGCTCAATCCACAAATCCACTCGAATCGCGGTGCCGATGGACAATGGCATGACGGTCTCAACATAACAGCCGTTGCCGCTGATGTCGGTCGCATTCACCCGCATCGGAGTGTTCACGCGCTCGTCGCGCAGTTCCAGAGGAAACGAAATCTTGTGGCGCGTGAATCTGCGGCGATTGTCGGGGCTCTGCTGGGTCCGTTCATCCCCTTTCATGTCCGCGGGAAGAACTGCTATCCAAGGACAATCCTGGTCGGCCACGAGCTGCACTCCAACCTGGGTTTTCTTGAGCGCTCCGGCATCCACCACCCAGACCACTTTGCAGCGTGCTTTCCGGGCTTCGTACTGCACCCCAATCACATCGCCCACCTTCAATTCGGGCTCAATGCCGAACAGGCAAGCGCCCGTCGCGCTGACGTTTTGCGCCATGGCATTCTGGAAGAACGGCTGGTTGTTGGAGCCCATGCCCCAAACCCGGACCTTTATGTCCAGAGTCGCGCGCGGAGCTGATCCTTGGGCCGACATGAACGAAGAGCCTCCAGATTAGACAAACCCCACCACAGGGTGATCTCACCAATATCATACTACGTGCAATTAAGTCAGTAGGTTACGAGAGTACCTGAATCCCCGGGGTCAGCTTCATTGCTAGCCATGTTTCGGCCCAACTCCCGATAGGAAATGAGCTCAATCCCCTGCTGCGCAAGCAGTTCGCGTGCGGCCGGCAGCGTCAGGACGCGAAGTTCGGTCTCCCGCGACTCGCGCAGTCGGGTCTTGCCCGCCTGTAAATCCGCGTCGTTGTAGCCGGGATGGCAAACGAATTCCCATGTGCCTTCAGGAATGCTGCGGGCAATGGCATCGAATACAGTTTCATCGAGCGCTCCCGTAACCACAATTCCCAACGTGCCATCGGGCGTCGAAAACCCTTCGCGGTCGACCGCCTCGCGGAACCTTCCGGCGAAGCTGCCCAAAACCCGGACCTCCGCGTAGCGCGTCCAAAGCCCGGGGTGTGCCAGAAGGTGGCTCGATTGCAGAGGCAGGCGAGGGCCAAATGGATTGCGCACCGCGCGCACTCCGCAAGCGGCCGCCGCCCGGAGTAAAGGCCGCAGAACGCCAGGGAACAGGTGAGTGTGTTTGTGAGTGTCGATGTGCGAAACTACGATGCCTGCGGATTGAAGCTTGTGAATCTGCGCGGAAGTTTCCAGAATGATTTCGTCGGTGTTCATGCGGCCGGCGATCGAGCGCGCGGCAAAAGTCATCATGCCATCGCGAAAGTGTGAGTTCGTGGTGAGAGAGGGAAGCTGCGCGGCGGCGAGAACCGGCACGCCATCGGTGAGCACGACGTGGCACCCGACACTGAGTTTCGGAACGGTTCGGGCCAGCAACGTCGCTTCCGCGAACGCCGGACCGTTCGCCATCAGCGTCGAAGAAGTGACGACGCCGTGCGAGTGAGCCTCCACAATGGCCCGGTTCACGCCCGAAGTGTAGCCAAAATCGTCCGCGTTGACGATCAACCGCCGCACCCAGCCAGTCTAGCAGGCGGCTGGTCGAGCAAGAGGCAATCGCGCGCGCGAGGCATCGCCGTTCTTCCCACGCTCGCGTATACTCGATCAAGCCCGATTTGAGCGGTCCAATCGAGTTCCGACCGCCGCAGCGATTAGATTGTCGTCTGGATCCGCCGAAGGCACGATGGGCGGTTAGCTCAGTTGGTTAGAGCGCCTGCCTTACAAGCAGGAGGTCGCAGGTTCGAGTCCTGCACTGCCCACCATAACTCCTTGTTTTACATGGTTCTGGCGGTCCCCGCTTCGTGCGTCCCGCTGCCCTGATTTTCGGTGTATCTAATTTCAGCACCAGTGCCGGGTACTACTGGCAGACCGCCATTCTTCCGGCTTTCCCACCACTGGCCCCACCAGCCCGCGCCCTCCATGTATTGGGAATGGACGTACACCATTGACATTTGGATCTTGGAGTGCCCGGCAATCCTCGCTAGTGTCCAAGCATCGCACCCCGAGCAACCCAGCCGGGTGAGTGAAGTGTGCCGTGCTTCATGAAGCACGAAGACTGGCACCTTCGCTTCTCTGCACGTCTTTGCGTGTAGCTTCTTCAGCGTGGACGGTTCCACGTGTTTTGACTTCGTTTCTGCATTCGGCCACACCCATCCCTGCTCCGGCTTTCCAGCAGCCTTCCATCTCGCACGTAGGATGTCTTGCACTCGCGGGCTAATCGGAACATCCCTGCGAGCAGCGTCGGTCTTGCCTTGCCGAATGCGCATGATGGGCTCGCCATGCTGACCACCATCCCACGCGATGTCCTCCCAGCGAAGGCGAAAGCCGTCCCCGGTGCGTAGTGCGGCGTCGAACAGTTGCGCGACGAAGTCGGCCAGTAGCGGGCTGTTGATTCTGGCTTTCTCCAAGTATGCCGCTTCCTCTTTGAATGTGACAACACGGTCCCGCTTATTCGCTCCTTTTAGCTTGTCGAACGCAGGAGCTTTATCGAGCAGGAAGACGCCTTTCTTCGGAGCATGCCACCCTACGGCCTTGTTGAGAATGCGCCGAAGCACGCGCAGATTTGCGTTGACGGTGTTCACGGCCTTACCCTTCTCGCCCTGTGCGTGACGATGGGCTGCAAATTTGCCGATCAGCTCAGTGTTGATGTCATCCAGGCGCGCGGACGCCAGCGGCTCGAACGCCAGCAGAGCCTTGATCCCGGTTTTGTAGTGGTCTTTCCACGTCTTGTTCTTGATGAAGCCGCCCACAGTCGCGGAAATGCGTGGCGTAAACCACTTGTCACAGAACTCCCGCAGGTTGGGAACCTGCTTCCGCTGGAAGATTCCGACCTCGCCCTTAGCCAATTCGGCGCGCTTCGCCGCTTCGATCTCCTTCGCGACCTTCGCGTTGGATTGCTTAGTGCTCGCACAATACAGCTCTCCGCGATACATAAACTTATACGAGTAGAACTTTGAATCGCCGCGCTTGAAGATCATTTAGCGCCTCTCTTTCCGCTTTTCTTCGGCCCTGCGTATGTTGCCCGCCGTGACAGCACAACCGTGCCTACAGAAATTGTTGTCAGCTCGCCCTTGCAGGAAATATGGCGTCACACATTTAGGATTCGCACAGACCCTTGCTTTGCCAGCGTCATGGTCGATCAGGAATAACAAACAGATGTAGTCCCACAACGAGTTAGTCCTGAGCGATACGTTCTTCATCCCGCCTCGACTGTTGAAGAAAGACACCCTGAAATCGGCGATGCTTATGCTCTGCCTGAGTACCTCGATAGCCAGACGATCTCCCCGCCAAGCCAACAGCAGCCGATCTTTCTTTTCCGCGAACTCGTTAATCGAGAAAGTGAAAGTCTCCGAGACGGCGCTGTCAGCGCCGAGGCTGAGCAAATTCTGCGGCGATACCGCAAGCGCCGCGTCGTGTGTAACAGGATGGAAAGCGCCGCCCTTAATGCGCCGAAGTCCGGGAGCGAAGGCCCTGCTGGGGTCAGCGATTGGCCCATACCTCTTCGTGAATGCAGATATGGACCCTTGTGTTAGCGATGTTTTGGCAAGGGCAATATGCGGAGGCTCCGCTTGCTTGACCTGAACGTTGCTGAGCTTGCCAGTGACAATGCCCTGGTCACCAACGGTCACAGTCTCGGGGACGT
>JBEKRY010000025.1:0-32277 GCA_049517555.1 Candidatus Sulfotelmatobacter sp.
TGTCCCAGACATCCCACTCGTTGCCACCGTCGACGCGGCACTCGTGCCCCCAGGTGAATCCCATGCTGTCGAAGAATTGGTTGACGTCGAACTCGACCGCCTGCGACGACGATATGTTGCTGCTGTAAAACCAGACATCATAGGTGAAGTTGTGATACGTCTGCACCAAGGTGTGGTTTGTGTCGGGAATTCCCTGCGAAGAAAGGTCGCCGATCAGGTGGTTGTTCCACAGGACATCGGAGTAATCCATCGTCCCGCCAAGATTGTATTGGGTCGAATTGCCCGAGAGCGAAGGTGACGTAATGCCCTGGTACATGGCCCAGGTGGTTCCAGGCCCACTGGGGACGCAGACCGTACAATCACTATAGGTGGGTGGTTGCTGAGCGTAGCCAGTCCAACCGCCCGAGGCGTGGAGATTCCACAAGGTTTGGCCTGACGCCACCGTGATAGTTAGAGGCGCGGTAGCGGCTCCTCCACAGCGATCCCATTCCTCGACCGTTGCGTGGTAGGTGCCCGCGCTCAGCGCAAGACTGGTGTTGAGGCTGGCACCGTTCACCACATAGGCCAACTGATTTGGAGCCGTGTAAATACCCATCGAGGCGACTCCCAGGGAGCAGCTGGTGGTCGCGGTTGCCACAAAGTTGGCCGGCGAACTGACTGTGCTGTTATTGGCGGGCGCGGTCACGTTCACGCTGGTTCCGGTCTTGACCGTAATTGTGACCGTGGAAGTAGAGGCCCCTCCACAGTTGTCCCACTCCTCGACGACTACGTTGTAGGTTCCGGGGTTGAAGCCAAGGGTAGTATTCAAACTAGCGCCATCCACGGTGTATGCCAATTGATACGCGGAGGGGTAAATTCCCATTGCGGCAACCCCCTTCGAACATGACGTTGTGCTGGTGGCCACGAAGCTAACGGATGAACCCACCGTGCTCCCGTTGCTGGGACTCGTCACGGTTACCCCCGCAAAGGCGGTCGCTTCTCCCAAAATAAACGTAAGGATAGAGATCGAGATAAGGGCATGCTTCTTCATTCTGGCTGTTCTCCATTTTGGGATGGGATTTGAGACTCTCGAACCCATTGAAACAAAAGGGATCCCGACGTCAGGCAGGACACCTTGAATCATTCTGGTCCGCCAACGTGCCCCTGAACGACCTGGGGTGTAAGCGGAGAACTCTGAGCGGAGTGAATTCAGCTTATACAGGAATTACCCGAGTGTCAAAGAGAAAAGAATGTAGAACATCCCGAAAACAACTCACTAGGACTAATACCTTTTCTCGAAGTGCGAGCGACCTGAGCGGTGGGAAGCGGCGTGATCGCCTGCACGATGCAAAATACGGCAATCACCCGATAGTTCGCCGGTTTCTTTCGCACTACTCTTCAGGCTCTACTTTACCCAGCCGGCAGAAAAGGGCACACAACCGAGAACCGTTGTCGAATCTGAGGAATCTCAATGAGCTCTAGCATAGCTTGCGCTACGCCTAATTCTCGCTTTGCATGGCACGGCCTCTATCAGGCGGCCTTGTTTGAAACGGAAAGGGGAAAGATTCCGGAACGGATTGCGGAGGCGGAGAAGGCCATCCTTTTCCGCATTAAGGAATTGTTTGTCGTCACCAGCGATCACTTGGAAGAAGATTTGGCCTTGGACGATGCTCTATACGCCTTGCGTGCGTTACGAAGTTGCGTTGTACCCGACGTAAGAGCTGCCTAGTAACCCTTCTGTTCATCGCATGACGAAGCCATACTTCTCCGTCCCATCCGGAAATGGCAGAGGTCGCCGCTCGTTTCCTTCGTACATCAAATTTGGCCGGGATCTCCCGATCGGGCTCGCGAACCGGCAGGTTGGGGTTTTCCGGTGGATCGGGAGGCTTTTGGATCGGAAACGGTTCTGGCTCCTCCGGAATGCGGAGTTCGTAGTCGATCGGCTGATTCATATTCAAATTGCTCCTAATGATCGCGGAGAATAAAATGGGCCCGCGTGCATTCTCCACTTTGTCCCTTATGCTTCTACTTCGTGACGAAAAAACGAAGCACTCCGATTGGGAGGAAGGGCACTGCTAGGCGACCACTGCCGCTGCCATTTCCACGCTCGCAGCTTCTCTGGCCCCGGCACGACGCAACAGTTCGATGGCATAGTCCGTTTTGCTGCCCTCCTGGCAGGACACATAGACCAGTGCTCCTACGTCGCTGAGCTGGTGGCCAAGTCTTTTCGCTTCGTCTTCGGGGAACCCGAGGCCGACCAGCGCCCTCGAGCCTCGTGACAGGGCAGGAAAACTCCGTTCAATCACGAGCGCATGGAAAAAAGCCTGAGAACGAATGAAGAAGCCAACCGTGGGAATCACAACCGCGCCGAATTCTGAAAACCAGCCAATCATCCTGGCACCGATTGCAACCTGCTCCGGTCCGGCATCGACAATCTTGGCATCGAGCACTACTGTCGCAACCGGATGAGCTGGCGAGAGCACCATACAGATATCCTCATTTTCGAAGCCGGCGCGATTCAGGGCACAGACGACCTCGGGCAAAGCCACGTTGCGAGGGTACATCCCGTAGGCAGCTAATCCATTTGCGTTCATGTGTCGATCTCCAGATTGCATCACGCGGAAAGTGAGAGTCTTCACCGCTCTTCTGTGAGGCGTTACCTCCACGCTACAAAGTTCTCGTTATAGAGACACTAAGGTAGTTCGTGTAGGGGAGAAAATGCGTCGTCGATATCACTCCCTCCCGAGACTCGATAGCTATCTATAACCCTTGAGGCAACGCATCGTTTAGCGCCCGCCGTGACAGCCGCAGCGGGCCTTTTTTCGTTGCCGCTCCGTTCCCCTCGCAAGAGACCTGTCCCTAAGCGATCGTGATCTTTTTCTTATGTCACAACCTCTAGACCTGGTGACAGGCCACGACAGATCAATCTAGGAAAGGCTCGATGCGGTTTCGAGTAAGGCAAGCCACCGAGGCCTCTGGGGCATCGCGGTATTGCAAACGAGGAAAGGTGGTCGCAGTGCCGATCTCGTCGCAGTGCCGATCTCTCGGTGTCGCCGCCGGTCACGTCGCCTAACTTATGAGAGCAATTCAATCTTGATGACGCGGATCGTGTTGCTGCCAGTGTCGAGGTTCCCGACGATTTTCACGTCTTGATTCTCGTAGCGGCTTATGTGTTCTTGCCGGTCCAGTTGGTAAGCCGCTTCGTTCGTCACCTTCAAGACGTACTTATTTCCGTCCTTCACGATCTTCCCAGTGAATGACTGGGCCGGCGTCTCTGGAGTCTGAGGATTTGGCGACGGTTGCGCTTTCTGGCCTTGTGGGTCGGGCTGCGGGATTGGCGTGTCCGGTGACGGAAGCGGCTGAGGCGCGGGCTGAGGCTTCTGCAGGTCTGTCCAAGCTATGAGCTGTTGCGAGGCGAGAGGTTCCGCCGGAAATTGCGAATTCAGCCGTGGCTCTTGCCCAAAGACCAGCGGCGCTGTCGCCAAAAGCAAACCAACAAACCAATTCGTCGTTCGATTCATACGTTCGCCTCCACGAAAGACGAAGCAGCTTGTGAACGGAGATGCAATTCGATTGCCATGACGATCATTGATGGCACATTAACTTCCCGTCATAGTGGCGGATCACGCGCGAAGCTTCTACATCGTCTTAGCACTTTTACCTTTGTGAATCTTGCCCGGTCCATCAAGTGTTCCCTGTACGGGATTTAGTTTTTCGCATTGCAGATGTTTGATTCGGATTTGCGACGACTTCTCATCCGTATAGTTGCAGCTTCACTCCACCCTGTTCCGCCGAGCCCGGATTGAATGCAACACTGTATTCTCGCAACGCGGGTGTTCCTCTTAAATGAGCACAGGAGCCACACCATGTCGAATATCGCAACCAAGCCCATACCCGCGCCGCAGGCGCATGATCTGCGGCGAACATTCGAAACCGCCCTCGCTCAGATTCAGCGCAGCGGAGAACCGCGCGGCCGTTCTAACACTCCCATCGCTGTCCGCAAGAACGCAATCGTGCCCGACGCTCAGGCTGCAGAGAAGCGTGCACTCACCGATGCCGCCCGTGCACTTGCACAGCTATGGAACATCTCTCCCGCTCTTGTCCGATGAAGAAATGTGTCAATCATGCTACGAGCATTCGGTGAATTTTTGTTACTGTTCTGGCTGCTCGGGATGCTTGTGCACCTGATCGGGTTTGCCCAGGTCTTCGGAGTCGCTGCCCTGGCGCTGTTCACGGTTGATTTTCTGCTGGCAGCCTTCGCGAGAACTCCAGATGTCTTCAAAGCGGGGAAGAAACACGTTCTTTAGATGGAGAACGACGTGTGACCTAACGCCGTGTGATCCAGCGCCGTGTGTGCACTATAGACGAGCTCTATCATTTCAAAACAAGAATGCAGGGTGAACGGCAGGCAGCCGATCACCCTGTTTCGAGCACAAGAGGAAATTATTCCCGCTATCGGCGGGAGCGCCGAACTTGGCCGGCCTCTTCGTCCGAGTCCATTGTGTCTCGAGTCGATTGAGGTGATTTGGAGGATTTCTCGATACTGTCTGCCTCTTTCTTGGCGGTATCTTTGGCCTTACCCCGTGCGTTGCAATTTGCCCTCGACCTGTTTCGCGGCGCCTTTTGCCTGTTTCTTGGGGTCGCCCGTCCACTCTCCCGCCTGGAGTTGGATGCGTCCCGCTACATCTTTCACCTAACTAGGGCCGTGTTCGCTGTGCTTTCTCGGAGCATCGCTTCGCTGTCTCCTATCACGCCACTGGGTTTCGACCCTGGATGATGCGCACGAGCACCGCGATCACTGCTATAACCAGCAAGATGTGAATAAATCCGCCCAGGGTATAGGAACTGACCATTCCCAGCAGCCAAAGAATTAATAGCAGAGCAACGATCGTCCAAAGCATCGGGATTATCCCTTTCCGCAACCGCAGCTACAACTGGAGTCGCTGAGCCGAGGCTACGTAGTGTCCGACGAAGGTTGAATCCAGTGAAGGCCGTAATTTGGGGTGGTGATCCACTCTATTTCTATTGGCCGAACGCGCCAAGAGTTTCTTGCCTTGAAGAGGCAAAAAGGAGTGGGCGATTTTGAGCAGAGTGGCATCAAACAGCTGCATGGAGGCTGCCCAATGCGTTTCGGTCCGACGAGTGTTCTCCGTTCCGCAGTATGGATATTAACGATGGCTCTAGCGTTGAGCGCGTCGACATTCGCGCAGAACGTACCGCCCGCCCAGACCACTCCGTCTACACCTCCCCCGGCCACTGGACAAACTTCCGACGCGAACCTACCTCAGAGCACGCCGCCGCCCGGCGCGCAGGAACCAGCGGATCAAGATTCGACTGTCCAGCAGCCGGCGGCAGCAGAGCAGGAACCTGCAAGCGCGCCTGATACCAGTGCAAATGACTCGGGTAGGTTTGTCTTTAAGAAGCAGGTACAAGAAGTGGTCCTGCACGCCACTGTCGTGGATGACTCAGGACGTCTGGTTACTTCGCTGGATCGAAGTGCTTTCAACGTTTTTGTGAATGGCGTCTCCGAGCCGATTACGTCCTTCCGCCGGGAGGACGCGCCCGTAGCGATGGGAATCGTCATTGATAATTCCGGCTCGATGCGGGACAAGCGGGAGAAGGTGAATCAAGCCGTCCTCAATCTCATTCGCGTCAGCAATCCGCAAGATGAAATCTTTGTCGTAAATTTCAGTCAGACGCCTTATCTGGATCAGGATTTCACGTCTGACGTCAACCTCCTCCAGGCGGCCTTGCATCAGGTTTCAACCCGGGGAAACACAGCCCTTTATGACGCAGTTGTAGCTTCCGCCGTCCATTTGCGCAACAATCCCCGTCTGGACAAGAAGGTGCTTCTGGTCATTACCGACGGAAGAGACAACATGAGCCAGGAAACACTGCAGGAAGCCATCCGAAAGTTGCAGCCGAACCATGGTGCGACGGTATACGCCATTGGATTAACCGACGACGGGTTGACGCGTGATGGGCGGGATGCTCTTCAGAACCTCGCATCCAGTACCGGAGGAGTAGCGTTTTTTCCGCAGAGTTTAAATGAAGTGGACGACATTACGCGAACCGTGGCCCGCGACATCCGGAGCCAATACACGCTTGCGTTCAAGCCGAGAAGTTCGGCCCAGAAGGCATACCAGTCAATTCGAGTTGAGGCAAAAGGAAGTGGGCGCAGCCGGCTGACCGTGCGCACACGCAGCGGATACTATCCAGGCGAGACTGTTCGTTGATCGAGTCTCGCCCCCGTGAAAGGTCGGAATTGCTGAACTCACGCTGCCGTAGGCCCAGTCGGTGCCTTCGTCGGTGGGGGTGGGATCTCGATCTGTATGAGATTGTTCTTAATCGCATACACGACCAGATCCCGGATCGAATGAAAGCTGAGTTTCCGCATGATATTGCTGCGATGCGTTTCGACCGTTTTGGTGCTCAGGTTCAGGAGGCAGGCGACTTCTTTCGAACTGTTGCCCTCTGCCAGCAACTGAGTGATCTCACGTTCGCGGGCGGTCAAGGTTGGCAACTTTGGAGCTTCGTTTCTCGCGACGGTGTGTCCTTTTTCCAGAAAACCGGCCAGCACCAGGTCGTTCACTCGCGGAGTGAAAAACATGCGCTTGTTTTGCAGCGCCTCTACTGCCGACACCAGGTCGCGCGCCGCATCCGACTTCAGCACAAAGCCGCGCGCGCCGGCGTCCAGAGCTTCACGAATGACCTGATCAGAATCGGTAATAGTAAGCACGATGACCTTGAAATGCGGGTCATGTTGCAGGAGTTGGCGGGTGGTATCCAAACCATTCAGATTGGGCATCCCAATATCGACAATGACGACATCAGGATTCAGCTGGAGGGCTTTCTCAATCGCGTCGCGGCCATCGTTGGCTTCGCCGCAAACTTCCCACCCTTCATGTTTTTCCAGAAGTGCGCGCAAGCCGCGTCGCACAATTTCATGGTCATCGGCCAATAAAATTCTCAACTTCATGATTCACCCTCGCAGATCAAAGGCGGACCCGAATTTAACTAAGACACTTTAGTGTAACCAGCTCACTGAGAACCGGCATCCCGTCCGTTGAGCGCGGTAAAGACGCGATGCTGGCTTACTGCTTCCACCGCCGCCAACAGATCGCGGGCGGCATTGGACTTCACCACGTATCCCCTGGCCCCAGCATCCAGGGCCTCGCGCATCATTTGCGGGGAATCGTGCTGCGTAACAAACAGGATCTCAAGTCGGGGCGCCTGTGTCCGAAGCAAACGGCACGCTTCCAGTCCGTTCATTTTCGGCATCGTGACATCGAGCACCATGACGTCGGGTTTCAGGTCCTTTGCTTTTTCTACCGCCTCGGCCCCGTCCGATGCTTCCCCAATCACTTCCCACCCGGCGCGTCCTTCTAAAAGCGTCTTCAGCCCCTGCCGCACGACTGGATGATCATCAACCAGCAATATGCGAATTGCCATGAAGTTCCGTTCCTCTTGGCGGAGACCCACCAGACGATTCGCCACATTTTACCTCAGCCCTCGTGACCCGGCCCATCTCTGTCACTAAGACGCCACTCGTCCAGCGATGCAGGGACCCTAGGAACTCGCACACAGACTACCGTCCGGCCAAAGTGGGTCCAATACAGTGAACTCTGTATTTTGGTGGGCAAACTCGTACAGCCGGGGGTTGCTCCGACCCAGCAGCGGCCGCCCGGAACACTAACCCGCCGCGATGGCCGGAAAATACGTCTGATCACGCAACAGTACCTCTACCGCCTCGACGACCGAGCCGATATCTTGCTTTGCGCATGCCCCGCGAACACCCGCCAGACGTGCCGCATCGGACAACTGTCTTGAAAGGTGCAGCGTTACCATCAAGATCGGAATCTTGGGAAACAGCTCGCAAATTTGCCTGGCGACATCAACACCATTCAAATCTGGCATCTGATAGTCCAGGAGTATGAGGTCTGGAGGCGCCTCCAGCACTTTGTGCAGAGCTTCCGCTCCAGTGCGGGCTTCGCCGCACACTCGCCATGAGGTCTGTTGTTCCAGAATCGCACGCAGGTAGTGCCTGACTGAGGGATTGTCGTCGACCACAAGAATACGAACCACGCGAACTCCTCCCCCCAGGCCAGAGACTCTCCAAACGAAGCAGCTTTTCGACCCCTACTGTCCCGTACGATGCCCCTTGGCTTTGTGCTGCTTCATCACGGTTCGGGCTGCCACCTCTTTCGCCCTTCCGCCGTAGCGGCCAGACTTTTCCGCGCTATCCTTAATGTGCTCGTATTCGCGTTCTTCTTTTGCGCTTACGCCGCGCAAGTGCTTTTTCCCTGGCATGCTGTTCCTTTCCCGCTCCGGGTTTGTGATATAGCAAAACGTTAGGCCTCGCCACCTGGTCGCTGCAATCCAGTGAAGCCTGTATGGTTACTAGCTTACTCATACTGCAATCGATGGTTCTTGCAGCGTCTACCAAATTCCTTTGTCGCTGCCGGTGATCTTCTGTTCGAGCGCCGCGGCCGTAGCGAGACCGGGCAACAGGCTGAGGCGCAGAGTGTTTCGAAGTTCCCCGTTCAGCAAGAGAGTCATCAGCTCAGAGGCATAGAGATCCAGCGAATGCGGCACGATCGGGATTCGCACAAAGTCGCGATGAAAACGAACCTGACCCGTACCGAATTTTGCCGAATGACTTACAAAAGAAGGCAGCGGCACACCTTGCCCGCGATATGCCTCAACGTACTCCGAGATGATCATCAAGTAGGTAGCGATGCCTTCCCACAGGCCGGCCGCCAGCCCAACGGACTGCAAATGCGCAAAATCGACCAGGTGCGCATCCAAAAGACGGGCATTATCTACGATGTCGCACAAGCGAATGTAAAAGTGCCGGTACATGCGTTGCAGCGTACTGATGATGATGCGATCTTCCGGTGCGGCCACTCGAAAGACATGTCCGCTTACCTCCACCCTGCGAGTCCGCGAGGACAAAGACTTGGTAACAGCGGTCTGTTCGCCGGTTTGTCCCAGTCTTCCAGCGTGAACTTCCACGAGTTTGGGCAATCCCGGCACCACGAAGTTCCACTTGTTCGCCAGGCGGTCACCCCAGCTGCGGTCGGCGAGCTTGGCTTTGAAACGCACGCTCATTACCTCAACCACCTTGCCGGCGTCGGCGTCCGTGTACAGGTCCAAGTCGCTGCCCAGATCCGGCCAGTGATCCAGAGACTTGATTACGGTTACCGGGCAGCCGGCTTCGTCGAGAGCCGCACAGATCTGCTCCAGAAAACCAAGAGCATGATCGATGCACGCTGTTTCCTCCTGAACCGCCGCCACGACAAGTTCCACCGCGTCGTTTCCGTCCGCCGCAAGAAGCTGCTGGAGAGGGCGAAACGAACGCATAATCACGTGATTCGTAATTGCGAGCGCTTTGAGATCATCCACATCCTGCGGCACAATTCCGCGAATGAGTTCACGGGTGCCGCTAGAGTAAGTTACGATTTCCTCGCTCCGGGTGCGTGCCTTCGTGGACGCAGGAACGGTCAGAAGTAGCTCGGACAGCAGTTGAAGGTTCTTTGTCGAACCCCTAACCTGCTCCATCGTATCGAACTCCGTATGAAGTAAATGACGGCCGCATCTTGGATGTGAAAACGAGCGCTGTGGTTGGCGTTCGCCACGAGCACAATCAGCAGAAGAGGGTCAATCGAGAGTCAGTTAGACCCGGCGTGGGATTGTGCATTCTGGCTGCACTTGGCAAAGTTCAGGCGCTCAATCGCGGTGCCTTCTTCGTAGTCGTTCCAGGTCTCAATCATGACGAACGGGAGCGGATGGGCTGCATCAAAATAACGGCCATCGAGCCTGAGCGTGTCCTCGAGGGTTTGCCCGCACCGGCTCTGCATGTGCCGATTCAGGCCCCACTTCGCGGCCGAATCGTCGAAGCCAGGCCATGCGGCACCTACGGCAATTTTGTCGGGATGCTTGTTTCTCATGTCTCTGTAGAAATCGTCCAGATACTGCTCGCCCCAATTACTTCCATCCGGAGTCCATCCTTTTTGTCCGGGCTGCACCCACGCATAAGAACCTGCGAACGCCGCGGCAAATTGGGCGGGCGGAGTGTCTTTGTAGAACAGAAATGGGGGTGCCTCCCACGCCTGGCAATGCTCGGCAACACGATTCCAATCCACCCGGCCATGTTTCGGAAAAATGAAGATCATCGGGTGTCCGTTGTCAGTGAGGTAGGCATTACGATGAGGAGCTTCCGGACCAATGTACGCCTTGTACGCTTTGTCCAGAGCGGCGATGGCTTCGTCGGTGGCCTGCCCGTCATCATCTTCGGCTTCGTTATAGAGAAGCGCAACCTGGAAATGACTTTCGTCAGCGGCTTGTTGAAGAAGCGCGAAATTGTGGTCGGAAAAAGGAAGAGTGGCTCCGTACCAATCCACGACAAATGCGGAGATCCCCGTATGACGAGCTTGCTGAATCTGCTGCCGCAGGACCGCTGGATCGTTGCTGGAGTAGCCCACATCCATATGGACATGGTCGCCAAACCATGGCATGTAAACGGCCAGCATTTTCGGCCAGGAGTCAGGAGCCTGAAGATTTTGCTGCCAAGCGCGATTGACGCCGGGCGTGGTGCAACCGCTGCCCACCATGAAACATGCTATCGCCAGAGCTAGCAGCCGTTTCGACAAAACAGGACTCCATCGATTCCACCGTTTGATGAAACTAGGATGCAATGGCGGCGGCAGCGGTTGGCGAGAGCCGATGGTCCGACGTGGGCTCAAAATTCCGGGACAGCCTGAAGTTGGCGAATGACCCAGCGGTCGGCCCCTGGAGTCATGAGCACGACGTAACGCACGACCACGTGTTCGTCATGAATGGTCTTGCTCCCGTCGAGTATCTGAAGATCATATTCGGCTGTATCGTGCAGTTCGATCAGATCGCCTTCGGGTGCGTAGAAAACAGCTTCCAACTGGTGAATCTGCTTGAGATAGCGTGAACTGATGCCGTTGCGTTGCTGGCTGGTCACCGCGTCGTTGAGCCATGCGCTGGCAGTGCCCGCGAACAGGCCGCTCAGAGGTGCAGTTGAGTTGGATTCCAAGGCCTGATCGAGGTTCGCCCAGGCGAATTTGTAGTCACGAAGAATGGCACGTTCGGTCAAGCTTTCGACCGATCGTGGAGCGGCTTTGCTGGTGTTCAGCACGACCTGCGGAGTGGAGTCCGCGCTAAAAGAATCACGCGGCGCAAGCAAGGCGATCAGTGCAATCGCGATTAGCGCCGTCACTCGGCCGAAATGACTTCTATCCATCATAAGGTCGGACTCCGATGCTCATCTGCTCATCCTTTACTGCTACTGCGGGCCTAGGCGCAACTCGTTGCCCATTACGACTCCGGAAGCGGCTGAGATTACGACCGGCCCGCTCGCCGCCAATTGCGCGCGAGCGACACCTTGTTTGATCGGCGCGTCCACCGTGTCTGTTTCGTTGCCGTCTCTCGCGGTGAAGGTCACGACGGTGCCATCGGGCACGGGATTGCCCGTGCAATCACGAACCGGTTCGGTTTCGACGACAATTCCTTTCGGCGTACGCTGACCTTTGATATGCAAACTGCACGGGTCGGAAGCGACCTGCTGCACGACGCGTCGCACGGAGACATCGATGTCGTTGAGCGATGCCGCTACCTGCAAAGGGCCGGCCGCTCTGCCTGAACTCGTGTGAAACCAAGCGATTCCGTCCTGTGTCGTGACCCGACGCGATACCGCAGCTGAGTCCTTCGCAGTCAATTGGAAGTCCACTGTCTCCGGCACAATCACGAGGTTGTGGAATTCATCGAACGGCAGCGCCACGCCGCTGATCATGTCATTCTGTCCCACCGGAGCCCGGGATGGGTGCACGAGAAAAGTCAGACTCACCGGCTTTGCCGGTGCTGCAAAAAACCCGACACTTTGGCAGCTGCCCGTACAAACAATCGCCAAGTACTTTCCCGCATTCTGCAAGTCTTTCGCAGTCAACGAGATTTCCTGTCCCAGACGCACCTCGCGCTTGAGTGCGACGCTCGGTCCGATCAGGTAAAAAGTCGCCGTGCCGTTCCCCGTAGTGACGATCGAATTCGCGGTTCCCGCCACCGCCGCAGATGGCGCACGCAGATCCGCATCCTGCGCGTAACCCATCGCCGCCAGGCAAACAAGGCTCGCGCTAAGAACCAACGAACCCACCCGCAGGCTTCGCGGTGATTTACGACTTTTGCAGACTGTATTGGTTGACGACCACATGAAAGCTCTGCACCTTCCCTGCCAGCGATTTCGGAATCTCCACCGCGAATGCCTCAGACTCCTGAGGAAGTAGCGCGCGTTCGACGTAGCCATCGGAAACCCACACTACCTTGCCATTGTTGTCATAAAAACTGGCGATCACATGTGGAATATTCACGGTCTGGCCGCTCTGGTTCGATAGTTCACCGTGCAGCACCGCTCGGCCCTGCGCGTCCGTATCCAGCTTCTGATTCATCACGCCGATCACGGGGTCGGACGAGGCCGGAACAAGCGTGGCCTTTACGTCCATGTGCACGTTCTTTACCTTGCTTAGGCTGACGTGAGGGAAGTCGATGCGATAGGGCGAAACTTGCTTCGGCAAGAGCACATGAAGAATCTTGTCGAAGCTGGTTTCATCATCAATCGAGCTTCCGGCGGCATCCAACAGAGTCGCGTTAACGTTTACGAATGCCGGGATCGTATCCTCGTTAACGACTTCTCCCATGACTACTGAGCCTTCGGCCGAATCTACCGCGTTCATCGACACGATGCGCACATGGGGAGCATCCACATTCCGCGAACCCCACTCTTCGCCAGCGCTTCCGGCTACTAGATCCCAGCGAAGATAATTCACTGGAATGATTTGCGAAGGCACGTTCGGTACGGGCGCTTCGTCCCACACCACTTTCCACGCGTCGCCCCGATGCGCCAGGCGAAAGTCGCGAACATCTTCCACTGGTCCGACCGGTGTCGACCAATGCAGCCGCACGCGCATCTGCGCCTCCGCATCAGTAGCATGGAGCGGACGTGCGTCATACCCCTCTAAATTCGAAAATGCGCGCAGCCCGCCATTTGAGCCGATCCACTCCTGAACAAATGCCTGCTCGTTCACACCGTCGTTGGTGCGCTCCACACTTGAGAATGCTCGATCCCAGTTGCGCTTCTGAACGTCAATCAAGAAATTAGAGAGCGCCTGTTCCGGAGTGGCCGCGTTCGTGCTGAACCCCGGCAGTGCCGAACCTGCGGCGATTCCAACGGTTCCGCTCGATCGTCCAGCCCCGGTCAAACCAACAGCCATCAGGAGAACGGTGACAGCGACAATTATGATTGGCAGTGCTCGTCTCATATCGGTCTTTCTTGCTTCAAGCTATCCTCATGTTTCGCGCTATATGTTTCACGCTTTCGCGTCTCATGCTACGTAGTGCTCCGCCGGTTCCTCGACTCGAATGGGTGCGCTGATCGCGGTCCGCATTCTCCGACTCGCTGGCAAGAGTAGTTCCAGGAACATCGCCAACACGCTGACCCCAATGGGAAGAGTGCCCCAGAGCAAGCCCATCCACGCAGAAGGAATCGCATCCGAATCGATGCGGTGCGCGGGAGGAACGTCGTCCTTCGACCAGGCGGTGATCTCGCCGTCGTTGAAGGTCTCGGTCTTCCGCCATCCTGCAAACGTCAAGAGCGGTTCGTAGTACGAATCGTGAACAAAAACATATTTCAATCCGTACCGGTTGGCGTGTTCCAGCATCGCGCGCAATGAGGCCATGCCGGCCGACCCGTAGAATTTGGCATTCGTCAGCTGCGCCGAACCATACTGCGTCATCTCAGGCAGCAGACGCGCCGAATTGTAATCGCCGTCAACACTGGTGGCGTCGGTGTAGGTTGAGACCTGTGCCAGCTCGCTGCCAAATCCTAGAGTGATGTAACGATAAGAATCATGGCCATCGCGGTTGAGAAATGCGATCACCGGCTGGACGTCCATTGTGATGGTCGGGCGATACGGATTGACCGTCAGCCAGGCCAGCGCTGCGCCAATTGTGGCAACCGCCGCCAACGACAACGCAACCGCGGCTTTCGCCCGAAAACGATCCAGCAATTGAATCGCGAGCAAACCAACAATCGGCATGGCCATCAACGTCGCCCAGAAGGTAAATCGTTCGAAGGTGAGAATGTCGTACGCGCGGCCGAGTAGCCATCTCGGCAAGGGAGTGGTGCCACCCAATCCAAAGATGAGGCTGAGCCAGAAGCCAACGAGCAGCGGCCGCAGTCGCCGAACCGACGAACCGCGAATGATGATGAACGGCAGAGCAAGAATTAAAGCCCCGTAGGGAATCACGAAATAGTTGATCGCTGTAATCGAATTCAGCAGGAAATTCGATCGGCTGTCATGTGGAATCGGAATCTGGTGAATCGGATGCTGAATCAGCGCCATCCAGTAAGGCAACAAGACGATGCCGACTCCGATGCCAACCAGACCCGCAAACAGCAGCGCCCGCGAGATCACGCCAGCGACGGAAGAGTCGCTGTGCCGGTCCCGAGCATCCAGACAGGCAATCCACAGTACGGGCCCGGCAAAAAAGACCACGCCGAAAATCAACGTCACGTGGTGAGCCGCGGCAGCCGTCAAACTGAGCGCTACGCCTTTGACCAGTGAACGCCCCGAACTCAGTTTCGCCCACTCATAAAAATAAGGGAGCGCATTCAAGTACAGCGCCCCGGAAGCAACCGTGGCCAGCTGTCCTGCCTGGTAAACGAGAAAGGCCAGGGCACCTAGAAAAATGCTGCCCAACGCCGCATAACTTGCGGCCCGCTCATCGACCCAGATCTTGGCGAACCGGAACACGCCCACTGGCAGCAGCAATACCGCAATCAACTGCACCAGCATGTATCCCATTTTCAAGCCAACAAGGTTCGACAACACTGCGATCCATTGATGCGTGAGCGGAGGATACGTAGTCTGCGAGAAACCCGCGAACCATTTTTCGTTCCACGGATTAAACCAGTGATGGGCATAGTGAGAGGCCAGAAAGATATGGAAGTTCGTATCGAACGACCCGGCGGGCAATTGCATGAGCAACAGAGGTCCATGCACGGCCAGCGCCACTAAAACGATTGCCAATAGCGGGATGGGACGAGAGTAGGTTTGGTTTGCGCTCATTGCGGTGACACACTCCAGTGCCCTTAGCGTCCCTTTTGATTCAGGAAAGCTCTGAGGGGTTTACGTCGAGTTTTTTGCCGTCCGCGCCGGAGTGCGGGTCTCGCAGAAAGCTTCCCGTCCCGCCACAACAATGGAAGGCAAACCTACCTGCCACGTCTGCATCTGAGGTGAACCGCAGGATGTCCTGTGCGGGAGGCTCTTTGGAGACTCTTTAGAAGATTGTGCAGTGTGGTGACCACGTGAAAAGCTGGATTCCGCTCACAAGCTTTTGCATTGTCATGATTGCCGGCCTCATGGTTATCGGCGTTCCCGGCCGAGCCCTTGGCCAGACTTACGATGTCAGTGGCGGTGGATCCTCTCCAGCCTCCTCGCATCAGACGAACAAAGAACCACAACCGCAGAGCGGTGCGCCCCAAAGCGGCCCCGACCTCAGTTGGGGATCGAGTATTGACGTGGCGCGCCAGGCGCGCGCCGCGCAGGATGCACTCAAACGAAACGACTACGCCGCAGCCGTGGCTTACGCCCAGCAGGCAGCGAAGTCGGCGCCGCAAAATACGGAAATGTGGTTCTTGTTGGGTTATACGGCTCGCCTTGCTGAGCGCTATCAGCTTTCCATTGATTCCTACAACCATGGGCTGAAGCAGCAGCCGAATTCGCTGAGAGGACTGGCGGGACTGGCGGAAACCTATGCCAGGATGGGCCGCGATCAGGAAGCGGAACAGTTGTTGCGAAAAGTCGTCGATGCAAATCCGAAAGATGCCAACAGTCTGCAACTCGCGGGAGAGCTGCTGCTCACCTCCGATCCCAAAGCTGCGTTGAGCTTGCTGCAGCGGGCAGAGACCTTGCAGCCCACAGCGCACAGCGATCTGCTCATCGCGCACGCGTATGAACGGCTGGGGCAGCCGGAAGATTCAGCGCGATATCTGAATCACGCCAAGAGTAGGGCGCCGCACGACCCCGAAGTTCTGCGTGCGGTCGCCGGACAATACCGCGATCAAGGAAAGTACGATGAGACGATCGTAACCCTGGAGGCCATTCCGGCCAAAACGGCGGATGTGCTTGCCGAGCTGGCCTACACCTATCAACTTGCGGGCAAGCAGCAGGAAGCGGCGGCACTCTATACACGCCTGGCCAAAGCCGCCAAAGGCAACATCGGACTCGAACTGAGTGCGGCACAAGCCTGGGTCAATGCAGGGCGGCCCGACGCGGCCCGTCCATTTCTCGAAGCGGCCAAGCAAATTGACAATAACAACTACCGTTTGCACGCAATTTTGGGAAGCATCGCGGAGTCAGAGGATCGCATTCCCGAAGCCGCTGGCGAATACAAACAGGCTCTCGACCATTTGCCCGCGCACGCCGTGGAGGGACCACTCTACCCCGTCGAGCTTCGCCTGAATCTCTACGAGATGGAAGTCCGGCAAGATGATGCCGATGCCGCAAAGCAAGAACTGGAGGCCGCAACCGCCTCCCTGCAGACAATCCAGGTCTCGGAACAGACCCGTCCGGAGATGCTGCGCCTGCGCTCCGTCGTCGAATCTGCCGCGGGCGACCTTGATGCTGCCAATCGCGATTTGAAAGAAGCACTTGCTCTTGCTCCCAGAAATGTGAATTCGTTAGTGAATCTCGGCTCGCTGCTATGGAAAATGGGACAGAAAGACGCCGCGCGGGATACTTTCACAAAGGTTCTGGAACTCGACGACAACAATCGGCAGGCGCTTTCATCCCTGGGTTATCTGGCGCGCGATACGGGCGATACGAAGAAAGCGGAGACTTATTTCGTGCGCGCAATTGCGGCTCACCCGAACGACTTCGCACCCTACCTGGCCTTGGGCGACCTGTATACGGCTGAACGCAAATTCCAACCTGCGGAAGCAGACTACGAAAATGCCTTCCAGCGTATGCCGGACAATGCCCTGATTGTGGCCGCAGGCGCAAATGCGGCGATGGAGTCGCACAATATCACCCTTGCCAGGCGCTGGCTCGATCGCGCCTCGGCAAAGGGGAACACGATCCCTCAGGTCAAGCGCGAGCGCGAGCGCTACCTCACGTTCAAGGGCGAATACGATGAATCGGCGAAGCTCGGATACGAAGTAATCGAGAAGTTGCCGAACGACCGCGAAGGCGTAGTCTACCTCGCCTACGATCTTTACTACCTGGGCCGCTACGACGATGCACTCGCCCTCGTAACCAAATACGAGCCGATCCTCGCGAACGATAAAGATCTTCCGCTCATTGCCGGCAACGTGCATGTTCACAACGGAGACTTGAATGCGGCACTGAACGACTTTACACTCGCGCTTGAACGCGATCCGAAAATGGCCACGGGATACGTGAATCGCGGATTTGTGTTGAACGACCTGCGGCAGCCTGGCAAGTCTGCGTCCGATTTTCAGACCGCGCTGCAACTGCAAAGCAATTATGGCGAAGCTCACCTTGGTCTGGCTTATGCCGATCTGCAGCTTCACCGTCCCAAGCCCGCGCTCACGCAATTGGACGCGGCCCAGAAAGCCCTGGGCAAATCGCACTCCTGGCATCTGGCGCGCGCGGAAGCCTTCCGGCAAGAGCAGGACTACGCACACGCGGCGACGGAATACCGCACGGCGCTCGCAGAAACGCCGAACGACCTGACAACGCAACTGGCCTACGCCGACGTGCTTTATCGCATGCGGCACTACGCAGAAGCGACAGCCGCACTCAATACTGCGCTGAGGCTGTCGCCATCGGATCCGGCGATTTACGCCTTGATGGCGCAAGTGCACGCCAAGCAGGGAAGCCGCGGACAGGCGCTTCATGACATTGAATCGGCGGAAAAACTGGGCGGCAACCGCGTGGAAATTCTTATGTCGACCGGAGACGCCCTGCTTACGCTCGGCGACCAGAATGCCGCAATGCAGCGCTTTTCTCGCGCGCTCGATGTGCCCGGTGGGGATCGCATCGGCGTCCGTCTGGCGGTCGCTGAGATTTTCTTACGGCAAGGCCATCTTGATGAGGCCCGCCGCCAGATCGCTCTTGGCTTCGCTGAGGCGCGTCTCGACACCGATTCACCAGTTACTGCAGAAGACTTCGCCCAAGCGGCCGGCCTGTTCCTGGCCATGCATGACTTCGATCTCGCCGAAAGCTATTTCGACAAAGCGAAACTGGCCGGAGCGAGCAACCGCACGGTTGCAATCGGTCTGACGAACACGTATCTCGCGGAAGGCAGTACTCGCAGGGCAGAGGCGACTCTGGCGAGTCTTGGACCGACGGATGAGTTCCGCGATGACTACGACTACATGATGGCGTCTGCGAATTTGTCGCGCCAGCGCCAGGATCCGCTGCACGAGCTTTCCGCTTTCGCGCAGGCCAGCACCGTCGCGGGGCAGGACGATCGTGGTATCGCCGAAATCTCGCAGTACGCAGCGGCCGACGAAGAGGGCCGCCAGATCAACGACAAGGTGAGCATCCTTCCCGAAGCTTCTTTTGCTCCGGTGTTGGAAGACATCAATGTCTACACGCTGGACGCGAAAATTCTCGGCGTCACGAATCCCGCGCTGCTGCCTCCGCCGCGTCATTCGTTTCAGAGCCTGGCGGAATCGCACTACCGCGTCAGTTTGGGAAATTTCCCCGCGATTACCGGTTTTGTCGGCCAGGGCGTGACCGTTGGCCAGTTGCTCTTCCCTAGCGTCGGCCTGGTTCAGGACCGGAATACTTATGACACGATTCTGAATGGCGGAATTACGCCTGTTCTTCATCTGGGATCGAATTCAATCACGTTCAACGGTGGTCTGCAGTTTACGGTGCGCCGTGACACCATCTCCCCGGTATACATGAACCAGAATCTTTTCCGGCAGTTCCTGTACGTTTCCACGAACTCTTTCTACGACTGGGTTTCCGTAACCGGGAGCGCCATACGGGAAGCGGGTCCGTTCACCGATCAGGATCTGCATTCCCGCGATGCTTCCGCGAACGTCGAGTTCACGGTTGGCCGTCCGTGGGGCAACACTTCCCTCATCGCCGGCTACTCAGTTCGGGATCTGCTCTTTCGTCCGCAGGTCGAAGAATATTTCAATACTTCCACCTATGTCGGACTGCAGCACAGGTTCGGGAAGCGTCTGACTGCGGCCGTACTCGCCGAGGATCTCCGTTCCTGGCGTGTACAGGATACGCAATATGCGATCGCCCAGGCGCTGCTGCCGGGAGGCCGCTTCAACTTCCGCGCAACTCCGCGGTGGAATGTCGAAGGCTCGTTTGTTCTTTCCCGCGGCTCTGGCTACCACGCGTACGACAATGTTCAAAGTGAGTTTCTCGTCTCGTATGTTCGCCCACTCCGTGGAAGTGTGAAAGATGGTGGCGGCGAGGTCCCAGTTGCATATCCGATGCGCCTCGCGTTCGGCGTTCAGCAGCAGACGTTCTATGACTTCCCGGGATCTAGCAGGACGACGGTGCTCCCGGTTGTGCACTTCACACTGTTCTAGAAGTGAGGTTCTAGATAGGCGTTCCAGATAGACCTCAGCGGCTCCGATGACACTTCCAGGGAAAAAGCGCGTTTACGATTCCTCCCGCCGCCCTGCTCCAAGTACGGAACAGACGCAAGCGAAGAAGCTACGCTACAAACTGCTGGGCGGCAGCCTGACTCTGCTGGCGGGTTCCGGGTTAGTCGGAGTTACCAACCTCATCTACAACGTCGTCACCGCGCGTCTGCTGGGGCCAACCGGGTTTGCACACGCCACTGCGGTCTACACCCTGCTGATGCTGGCGTCAGCCATGACGCTCTCTTTTCAGGTCGTGTGCGCGAAATACGTCGCCAGTCACGAATCGCCCGACGACAAAGCCGCGACCTTCGCTACCCTCCATCTGCGGGCCTGGATGACCGGACTCCTCATCGGCTCACTTCTGTTTCTCTTCAATCGAGCTGTGACGGCATACCTGAATCTGCCTGATCCGGTCTTGATCTCACTGCTCGCCGTGGGCACGGCCTTCTACATTCCGCTCGGAGTGCGCCGGGGATACATTCAGGGAATTCATGCCTTCAGTTCCCTGGCAATCAACTTCATGCTGGAAGGGGTGGTTCGGCTGGGCGGAGCATTCGTGCTGATCCGACTCGGGCTCGGGGTGAAGGGCGCGGTGTTGGCCAGCGTCATCGCGGTCATCACCTCGTATCTCCTGGCCAGACCTGCTCCCGCCTGGAAGTCACCGAATCCCCGCGGCGTCGCAATTGCATTCGGAGAAGGTTTGCAGGCAATCGTGTTTTTCTCCGGCCAGGTCATTATCAACAACTTTGACATCGTACTCGTGAAACATTTTTTCGCTCCCGAGCAAGCCGGCATTTATGCTGCCGTGTCTCTGGTCGGGCGGTTGGTGAATATGTGCGCGTGGTCGGTCGTCAATACGATGTTCCCGGTGTCAGCGGCGGCGCGCTCCACCGATCGGGAAGCCCGGCCCGTGCTGTTCATGTCATTGAGCATGGTGTTTCTGATTCTGACGGCATTGATTCTCGGCCTCTGGGCCATTCCCAGCTTTCTGTGGAGGACCCTTTTCGGCGCTCACTTTGAGTTGGGGAACTTTGGCGGGCTGGCGGCACTGCTCATTCTTTATGCAGTGACCACCGGCATCTATTCGCTGAGCTCGGTGATGATTACGTATGAAATGTCGCGCAAAATCGCCAATACCAGTTGGGCCCAGTTGGCATTCAGCGGCGCCCTGGTTCTTGGCATTTGCTTCTTTCACCAAACTTTACAGCAGGTTATCTTCGTGCAGCTCGCGCTCATGGCGATTTTGCTGGTTACGGTTGCGCTGCCTCTCCTGCGACGGGAAATCGCTCCTCCCGAAGTGATTCGAGATTATCCCAATCTGTCTGTCGTCCGTTCTTTGAACGAACAGGAAGTCATCGCCGAGTTTCTGCGAAGTGAATTTCATCACCCTGAGTTCGAGGAATACCGTCAGGACTTTGGCCATCTGGTCCGCAATCCCAATCTGGAGAGCCACCGCGAGAACGCCCTGCGGCGCGCCTTGCTGTTCCTTCGCCGGGGCGCGATGTGGAGGGAACTTCCCGAAGATACGCGATGGTTCCAAGTCGACCTTCGCCGCAGCGATCTGAGGCGGATCCGCTTTTTTCCCCGAGCCCAATGGCGCCGCGTCGCAGAAGGGAGCTTCTACTTGACGGACATGATCGAGTCTTTGCGCGCTAAAAAGGAGGAATCGGCAGGCGACGAGTTCTTTCGCAAGCTCGACCGGATCGCCGGGCCCGTCCAGGAGAGCCTTGTGAACCCCACGGTCTTGCTCATTGGAGTCGACGAGCGGAGACCATTGACCATTCTCGACGGCAACCACCGCATGGCCGCGGCCATGTTGGCGCAACCGCCCGCCCCCCTCGAAAGCTTTCAGTTTATTTGTGGACTATCCCCGGCAATGACCCGCTGTTGCTGGTATCGGACGAATGTGAGCACGGTGTCGCGTTACTTAACCAATCTTGTGCGCTACATCTTCTATGATCCCGAGTCCGATCTCGGTCGATTCCAGGATAGCGATTCGTAGCCGCTTTACTACTGAGGTGCCGAGCCGGCAGGGGTAGGGGCAGGTGCCGGTGGTTGAGGCGATTCATCCACAATGCTATTGTCACGTCGCCGCAGAACGACGGGCTCATGCTGCCGTCGCAAATTATCGCGCTCCTGAGTCACTTTCGCTTCAACCTTTGCGTCGCTGTCCGCGGCCACTGCAAAGAGCTTTTTCCCCTCCTCGGCGCGCCGCGACGCAACCCCTACCGTTGCATTCGCTCCGCCTGCCTGCCGGGCGCGATCGTAGAAGAACTGTGCGGTCTCGCGGTCGCCTTCGAATTCCGCTACGTAGCCAATATTGTTGAGGGTGAATGCGTTGTTTGGATCCAGGGCATAGGCCTTTCGAAAGTCTCCATCCGCAGCGCGCAAGTCGTTGCGGTTCACGGCCGAAACGCCGCGCAGGTTAAGCTCCGCGACCTGCTCCGCTCGGTCGTTCGTCCGTGCCAAATGCTCGCGTAATGTCTTTGCATTCTGCTGCGCCATTTCGCTTACGGGTCGTCCCCGCCAAACGCGGTCGACGGTCACAACCGCAGAGGCGTCAGAATGCTCCCCAGACGCTTCGTCATAATATTTGAGCGCCTCCTGATCCTCGCCCTCCATTTCTTTGGCGACTCCCAGATTATTCAGAGTGAAGACATTTTGCGGGTCTTGTTTCAGTGCCGTCTGCAAAAGCAAATCGGCTTCCGGGGCGCGGCCCTGAGCCAGCAATCGCACGGCCTCGACGTTGGCATGATTCATCTGAAGGGGCTGATCTGGCAGGGACTGGTCCGTCTGAGCCAGGGCCTCCTTCATCGGACGGCCCTCCACACGCCGCGCGCTTGCCCGATCGATGACCGTATCGCTCGCCTGATCTGCCGCGAGAGAGTAAAAACGCTGCGCCCGGTCAATCTGTCCCTGCAGTTCCGAGACGTAACCCAAATTGTTCAATGTGAATGGATCATCTGGATCGAATAGATACGCCTTGTAAAACAGTTCTTCAGCTTTGGCGTAGTTGTGCTTTCGAATCGCCTCCACTCCGTCCCGGTTCAATCGTTGGACAGGAGTGAGCGTACTGCGCTTCGGGATGGTTATTCTAAGATCTCCGGCCTGCGCGCACTGCGTTCCTAACCCCCCCGCCACGACGCCGACGAAAATTATGCCGACATGAATCCTGGAAATCCAGCCTTTATTAAGCATAAGTACTCCGCACCGTTGAGCAAGATCGACACAATTTGGAGACTCCCTTTCGATGCCCGGGGAGGATTATTGTTTGCCCTGGAATTGGACTGATCTCGTAAACGGCAGTTGTCGAATTGAGACTACCCTGCGGACCCGCCTTTGCATCCAATACGCGCGGGAAACACGTGCTCGATTGATCTCTGCATGAAATTCGTGGCCAAATCCGCCTTCGGCAGTTTGCTTCTCATACTCGGGGGTCTGGCCTGCGCGCAGGCGCCTTCTGATTCGACCGCGTCCGCGTCGTCGTCCATGGTCCCGGATTCAGCGAGCGCCATTAAGGCTGTGCACCCAGCCGCGCCGAATCCCTCCGCGGAGGCTGAAACCGATATCGTCGCCGACCCTGCGACCCTGCTGCCTGATCTTCCGGCAGTACCGCGAGCGAAGGCCACGTTAGTCGGTGGGACTGTCGAACGACTGGATCGCGTGCGCGACCAGGTAACAGTTCGCGTTTTCGGCGGCGGCCGAATGAATATCCTGTTCGACCCTCGGACTCACGTCTACCGTGGAGAGGCCGACGCCACGATCGCCGACTTGCACGATGGCGAGCGAGTTTCTATCGATACGATCCTCGACGGAAGCGCGGTCTTCGCGCGAAACATTCGCCTCAAGGCGACGCAGGCTCAGGGCGAAAGTCAGGGTGTCGTGCTGAAATACAGATCCGACCGCGGTGAACTGACGATCCGTGATGCGATTTCTCCCGCGCCGGTGCGCGTGCGGCTTGATTCCGCCACGCGATGTCTCCAGGATGGCCGCGCGGTTCCAGTAAGCACGCTCGTCGCCGGTTCTCTGGTCGCTGTTCGATTCAATTACCAGGGCAACGGCAGCCCTGATGTGGCTCGTGAGATTTCCGTCCTCGCGCTTCCCGGCACCCGGTATACCTTCGCGGGCCAGATCACACATCTCGACATGCGCACTGGTCTGTTGGTTATCGATTCCTCAACCGACCGCAGGACGTACGAGATCTATCTCGATCCGTCTGTCGCCACAGACGAGAATCTTCACGTTGGCGCTGGGATCACGGTCGTGACAACTTTTGAGGGCTCCCGTTATCTGGCCCGCGGCCTGACCATCGATTCTCAGCAAAAATAGGAAATAACGAAGAAAAGTTGCAGATCAGGAAGTCAGTGCCTTAAAGTCATCCGGCGATGGATATGTTTGGATCCCCACGGTGCCTGCATTCCGTCAAGCGGCGTGGACAAAACATGAAGCGCGCGCGCTTGCTTGCGCAACTGCCACATCTGCTGCTAGCGGCGATTGTTTTTTTCGCCTCAGCGCCTTGTATGGCAGCAACTCGCCACTACTACATTGCGGCGGAAGATCTCACTTGGGACTATGCTCCCAGCGGACGGGACTTGATTCATGGGGGAGTGATCCCACGGCCCTGGACCTCGCAGACGAAATGGCCAAAGACGCGATACATCGAGTACACGGACGCAACCTTTTCTATGCGCAAACCCCAGCCCGAATGGCTTGGCATCTTGGGCCCGATGATTCGAGCCGAGGTGGGCGACGCCATCGTCGTAGACTTCATCAATCGCAGCCAGACTGCTCACAGTATCCATCCCCACGGCCTGCGCTATGACAAAGACAACGAAGGTTCCATGTATTTGCCGTCGGGGCACGGTGCGGTAGTTCCCCCGGGTGGACGATTCACGTACCGCTGGTATGCGGATGCGGGCAGTGGTCCAGGACCAGGCGAATTGAGCTCGAAGGTCTGGTGGTATCACGCCCACACCGATGAGGCGAAAGAAGCGAACGCCGGTTTACTGGGCCCGATCGTCGTAACCGCAAAGGGCAAGGCGAAAGCCGACGGCAGTCCCAGAGATGTGGATCGCGAGTTTGTTGCGCTTTTTATGCAGTTTGATCAGCTCAAAGGAAAAGACTCTGGCCTTTTCTACAGCATCAACGGTTACATCTTCGGCAATCTTCCCGGACTTGTCATGAAACAAGGAGAGCGGGTCCGATGGTATCTGCTAGGCATGGGGAGCGAGAAAGATCTGCATTCGCCGCACTGGCACGGCAAAACGGTAAGCGACAACTTGCGGACCACCGATGTTATCGAACTGCTGCCCGGTAGCATGGTCACCGTCGATATGCTCGCTGACAATCCAGGAACCTGGCTTTTTCATTGTCATGTCGCCGACCACATGGAGGCGGGAATGATGGCCACCTATACCATCTACCAGCCGTCTACGCGGCCATGCCCGATTAAGCTTGCCGCCGGCAACTTCTGGAACGCAACCGAACAGTTTTCCCTGACCCTGGAAAATGTCAGCGGCAAAACAATTCAGAGCTTCGCTCTCGAGTCTGAGCAGTTTCTCGCGCCGCAGTATTTACATCGTCCGTTTCAAGGACATCTCTGGGGCTGGGAACAACCGCTGGCCCCGGGCCAGCAGCAGACCCTGTCGCGGAAAGCATATTCGCCGTCGGAGCAGCAGACCATCCTGGGCTGGGTTTTCGTCCCGGACGCCGTTACATTTTCCGACGGCAGCGTTTGGAAACCAGAAAGTGACGGAGAATGCTTCAAGGTCTTCTGGCGAGACAACGAGCATCCCCAGCCGGATGTCTTGCCGCCCCTCCAACATGAGCTGCACCTCGATTAGCTCTCGAAGACTCGTATCCCTTTCGGACGCATATCTCCTTATGTTTTCCGGGCAACACCTTCGACCGGAGCCGCCGCGGCCCGACCGCGTCCATGCGAAATTCCAGCCAACATTAAGAGTCAGAAGACCATCCTAAGCCTGTCTTAATTTTGCAATTCCAAGCGCAGGGTGAAACTGATGGCTCCAAGCGAGATGCTCAGTTCGGCCAAATGCAGGACGGCCTTGTTGCTCACATGCATGACAGTCTTATTGCTGGCGCTGTGCGGTTGCCAAGGCCTTTCGAATAGCAACTCGTCTGGGACTGCTACTCTTCAATCGTCTGTGAATCACATCATTTTCATGGCGCAGGAGAATCGTTCCTTCGACACTTACTTCGGCCAGCTGCCCGCGTATTGGGCGGCCAACGGTTTTCCGTCGCAACAATTCGATGGCCTGCCGACTAACGCCTCGAACCCGAGCTATAGCGGAACTGGAACCGTTTCTGCGTTCCATCTCGCGACCGAATGTTTTGAGAATTTGACCCCATCGTGGAACGAGAGCCATCTCGACTTTAATCTGAACGATCCAACTTCCACGACGGCCACCATGGACGGCTTCGTCTACAATGCCGCGTCATTCTCCGTCAGCTCGGGCTATACCATCGACACGGCCGGCATTCGCGCCATGGGCTACTACGACTGGACGGATTTGCCCTTTTACTACTACATGGCATCGAATTTCGCGACCTCGGATCGTTGGTTTTCTCCGGCGCTGGATCGAACTCAAGTGAATCGTTTGTATCTATTTGCGGCCACTTCGCACGGCTACGCTTACGAACCTGGGTTCGACGCCGCTGATGCTGCGCCTTTGCCTACAACCGTCCCCACAATCTTCGACGCTCTGCAAACCGCAGGGATCTCCTGGAAAATCTACGCCACTGACATGGATTGTGGCGCCGATTCCTCCACTCCGGTCCCATGCACGTATCTGACTCAGTTCGCGAAGTATGCCTCGGGCGACTTGCCGGCGAATGTCGTGCCCGCAACGCAATTTCTTACCGATGCGCAAAATGGGCAGCTTCCATCGGTAGCGTTTATCGAAGGCGGATACAATTCGGGCCTTGACGAGCACCCCGACAACAACGTGCAGACGGGGGCCGCTTACGTCGAAAGCCTGATCAATGGCTTTATGAGCAGCCCTTCGTGGAGCGATTCTGTTTTTATTCTTACCTACGATGAGGCGGGCGGTGCGTACGATCACGTTGCGCCGCAGGCGACCGTTAATCCGGATGGCATCGCTCCCATGGATCTGCTGCCGGACGATGTTTGCAACCCTCTTCCCAGTGGAGCAAGCAATTGTGATTTCAATTACACCGGCTTCCGCATTCCGCTGCTCGTGATCTCTCCCTTCACGAAAAAGAACTACGTTTCGCACACAGTCGCGGATTACACAGCGATCCTGAAATTGATCGAGACTAGATTCAATGTGCCGTCACTTACCCAGCGCGACGCAGCGCAAATGGATATGACGGAGTTTTTTGACTTTCAGAATGTTCCGTGGGCAACACCGCCCAGCCCCGGCAGTATTCCGAGTCAACCGACAAACGGAACCTGTAACTACCAGGACCTGCAAACTGCGAACGCCCAGTAGCGCGACGTTCAAAGACCACGGGCATCCTCGCACTCAGCTAGCATCGCCTGCTTCGTCTCCCTTATACCGCGCGACTGTGCTGGCGCTGGGCAGGCCCCCGAAAAGCACGACGTTTTCAATCCGAGGGAAGATGATAGTAGGCACAAGTCTTCGCCGCCGCGCGACCGCCGAACGGCCGATGTATCGACTCAGATAATGGCACGCAAGGCCTCGCCCGTTGGTTCATAGACCAACGACAGCTTCTCAAATCAATCCCTCCCGCATTAAGCTCTTCTCGATTCCCAAAGACATTCGTTTCACAAGGGCTGTTCCAGAACGTCCCAGTAAGTGCTTCGCAGAAAAAAGCTGGTTCCGAGGAATCTACAGGCGCAGCGTGCCTCCCTCAAAGAACCGGCAGCAAGGCCTCGGCTCCTCCGCTCCTGAGGAAAGATGTATCGGAAGGCGCTCTTTACCGCAGTTCTCCTGTTGGCCGTGACCGCTGTATGCGCGGCCGGGACCCCCATTGTTCCCACGACCACGCTGGCCGCACAAACGGCGAACAATACCAGCGCCGCCCTTAGTTTTGTCGCTCAGACCAATGGCAACGCCGGAGCCGGCAACGTCAGCAAAGTAGATATCCACTCGTTGCTTTATCCCGGCGCAACCACCAAGGTCTACGCTCACCTGCTCCTGTGGTTCGGAGAATCGAACCACATGAACGTCGGCTACAGCTCCACGGACGCGGCGCAGGTTCACAATCAGATCACGGACATGATTAGCCGCGGAATCGATGGCGTGATCATCGATTGGTACGGTCCTAACAACAGCATCGATCAAGCCACAAAACTCGTAATGGCCGAGGCCGAAACTCATCCCGGCTTCACTTTCGCCATCATGATCGACCAGGGCGCAATCGAGTGGGACTCCTGTGCCGGCTGCTCGCCGCAGCAAGCGCTGATCAGTCAGTTGCAATATATCGAGCAGACCTACTTTCCGTCCCCGGCATACTTGACTCAGCAGGGAAAGCCCGTCATTACCAATTTCAACATCGATCTCTCCTACACCATCGATTGGACCGCCGCGAGCGCCGCGCTCTCGACACAACCAGTCTTCCTATTTCAAAACAACAGCGGATTCAGCCACGTGTTGAGCGATGGCAGCTATTCCTGGGTGATGCCCACGACCACCGATTACGGGATAAGTTACCTGACTAGTTTTTACGACACAGGAATTCCGCTGACCAACGAGCAAACAGTAGGCGCTTCCTACAAGGGGTTTAACGATTCGTTGGCGGCGTGGGGATCAGACCGCGTTATGGGCCAGCAGTGCGGACAAACGTGGCTGCAGACATTCTCGGAAATCAACGGCCTCTACAACTCAGGAAAGCAATTGCCCACACTGCAACTGGTGACGTGGAACGATTACGAAGAAGGAACCGAAATCGAGTCTGGAATCGCCAACTGCCTTACAGTCTTGGCCGCGACGTCCGGCAATTCGCTGCAATGGATGATCAACGGAGAAGAAAGCACCGTCGATCACTATGTCGCTTACATCAGTACGGACGGTCAGAACTTGATGTCGCTTGCGGATCTGAATTCGGGCGCGAACGCCGTGAACTTGTGCAGCTATTCGATCCCGAACGGGCAGTATACGTTATATGTACAGGCCGTAGGAAAACCGACCATCACCAATCAGATCTCAGGACCGGTAAGCTTTACATCAAATTGTGAGACAGGAACCAGTGGCAGTGCTACCGTATCGCTCAGGACGGATCCGGCTGCGGTGACGATTTCTTCCGGGGGGTCGGGGAGTATTACGGTCACGGCAACTCCCCAATCGGGCGCCTTTAATAACGTTATTGCCTTAACCTGCTCCGGCTTGCCCCAGAATCTAACCTGTTCGTTCTCTCCTGCTTCTATCACTCCAGGCTCCGGGCCCGTCAGTTCCGTTCTTGCCGTCTCCGCTGCCACCGTTACCGCCTCGGATCGCGGCGAGAGAAGGCGTATGTTGCTCGGCACCTGGATGCTCAGTTTTGGGCTCTTGGGTTTTGTTCTGATCGGAAGAGTTCAGCGCAAGCACATCGTCTCTGTTCTGGGAGCTTGCGCTCTGGCTGCGTTGATTGCTGGAGGAACGTCCTGCAGTGGAGCCAGCACCGGCAGCACTGCCACCGCGGACAACATGCCCAAAGCCGCCAGTTACGTTCTTACCATCAATGGCAGTTCCAGTTCCGTTCAGCTTTCCACCACCGTTACCGTCACCGTGAACTAGCCGCAGACCGTCACGTTCGTTCCATGCGGTGTGGAGACCCGCGGAGCGCCGCGCCCAGCCCAAAGAATTCCGAGTCATCAAACGCAGCAACAACGCTTTCGAAGGAATCCATCGGGGCAATCGCCGTATGTGCGCCATATATCTGAGCGTTTGAACCCGTTGCTGAAGCTCGAAATGGCGGAGATATTTTTGGACGACATTGGGCATGGTCATGCGCAGCCCTGCCGAGAAATTTTGAATCGCCATCCTTTGCTGCTTCCTGGAATCTTGCAATAGCTGGATCATGCAGTCCGCAAGACCTTGCGCGTTTCCAGGAGGATAGAACTCCATGGCCAGTTCTTCGCCTTGCGCCATCTGACGAAAGTCCGCCAGGTCTGCGCAAACAATCGGTACACCATAAGTGCAAGCCAGATGTGCTACGCCACTGCATCCGGTGGACGAGGAATATGGCATGACCGCGGCGGTGGAACTCTGAAATAGACTCGGCAATGCATCTTCGGCAACGTAGCCGAGGAACCTGATGTGCTCATTACCGGCGCACTGTTGCCTAATTGACTCCGTGTAGCCCGCGGCCTGCGGGTGGTCTCCCCCGGCTATAACGAGCTCCACCCCGGGCAGCTTTTCGGAGATCAGAGTGAAGGCCTCGATCATGAGCTCCAGGCGCTTGTAGGTGCCCCATTTGCCGAACGCCAGGATACGGTGCGCGGGATCTCCGCGCCGGGAGAAATCTGGGAACTCGGGCCGGCGGGCAAGAATTCCGTGGGCGCGCAAGTGGACGTTGTCCCGTCCATATCTGTCGTTCAGGATCTTGCGATACCCAGGCATAAGCACAGAGACGGAATTCGAAAGCAGAAGCATTCGTGTAGCCACCGCGCCGGCAGAGCGATATAGCCACTCGTTACGAACTCCTGCGTCTTTCAGTTCTACGGTCTCCATAAGGTGATGCAGCGTAACGTGGGTGTAGCGGCCAGCCAGCCGCGCCAGCAACGGCGCCATCAGGCCGGAAAAAGCGACAAGAGGATTTCGGCCAAAGGTGCTGAACAGCAAATTGAACCAAACCACGTCCGGCTTCAGGCGGTGCAGCGTTTTCAACAGCTGGAACAGGTTCCTGGGGTCGTCGAAGGACCAGCACCGCACTACCGCAAAGCCCTCGGGCTCGGCATGGTCTTCTTGCAGCTTGTCAGCCAGAACCGTGAGGTTGAGGAACGGATTGCGCTGCAATTGCTGCGCGAGGTGAAAGCCGTACTCACTCAGTCCCCCGGTACTGGGGGGAAAAGCTGTTACCAGACAGATCTTCATTTCTCTCCCGTCGTACGAGCGCCCGTTGCTTCGATGTGCCTTCAGGAGCAGATGTTGGCAGTCCGAGGCAGGAAAGAAACGAATTCAAGAGCTCGACATTTTCGATTGACGCGCACTGGCTCGGCAGTGCGATGGCAAGCCGGCCGCGCCAACATCCGTTTGCAGAAATTTCCTCGTAATTGACTCGTTGATCTTCGCGGTGGTCTCTTCGATCGGAAAAGGCTCAAGAACCGTCATGCCTTGGACCAAACGGCTGAGCGCGATATAGGCAGCGCGATTCTTGCGAACAAACTCCAGAGGGTATTCGGGCTTGCGAGCGTGCGCGGTTTCGGGGTCGGCATCGACGACAAATGCGAGATCAGGCCTGGGAGCAACCATCAAAAGCAATCGCACATAGAGCAGCAGCAGCCAGTGATTCAGAGGTAGATTGGCAAGTTCGTCGTAAATGTATCTGTCGAAGAGAATGAAGTCGACATCGGCATTGCAGCACCGTGACACTGCTGCACGCAGACTGCATGCATCCATTAAGTAAAGAAGCAAACGTACCACCGTGACATACCAGGAAGTGACGTTCTTATCGCGACGGCTGATCGGCTGGTCGGGACTCCCGACGCCTTTCTCGCCTCTAAACGCCTTGAGGCTCACCCGTTCCCGGAAGCGAGAAAACACAACGACGTCATCCCAGAATGTGTAGACGCTGAAGCGCAATCCCAGCTCCCGGAAATAGCATTGCACCGCTTCGATTTGCGTGCTCTTGCCAGCGCCGTCGATTCCCGAAAAGCTGATCACTCTTGCATTGTTTAGTCGCATGACGAACTCGCAATTGCCGAAATGTGCAGTCTTTGAGCGGTGTATCCTGGTCAGTCACGGCCTAATGTGCGCCCGGCGGTTTGGTCGGCGTAGCCTCACTCAATGCGATCACAGTGCCCAGCGCGATGCCTGCTCCAACGATCGCCCCTACCTTGATGACAATGGTCCGCACGCGATGTTGCTTGCCGGGAGCGATAGCAATTTCCGCGGGCTGAGCAGCCGTTATTCCGTTGACCTTGGGTCCTTCCGCAGCGGCGGTCCCGACTGGCCTCTGAGGCTGCTGGGACTGCTGAGTTTGATCCTGCGCGGTCGTCGCGTGCGAAGTTTCTGGCTGAATCGCTGGCGAAGATACCGGCTGCGTCGAACTCTCTTGCTGTACCCGCGCATCCCGTGCTCCGGACCGTGCAGTCCCTGGGCTGTCGGGAAACCCCGGAGACGCGATCTCATCCGAGGGCGGGGCAGTCGAACTCACGGATGTCGGCAATGCGACCGCCGGCTGGCTGCCCTGCGCCAAGACAGTTCCCGGCAGGTACAGCGCGAACGCACAGCATGCCGCATACAGAAAACGCTTCTCCAGCCGTCGCATCGTTATCTCCGTCTGCCAACAGTGTGACTAGCTGGCTTGTTTGAGGGCGCCTAGATCGCCAAAGGCATCGCCGTACCAGGGAGCTTCCTGGGGAGCAACCTCCGCGGGAATTGCGTTGAAGCTGCGTACGGCTTCTTCGGAAGTCGAGAAGGTTTCGAACACCCGAGCCACGCGCATGAGTTCGAGAATCACCTCAGCTTCAGAGGTCAATGCGGCCAGCTTCAAAT
>JBEKRY010000026.1:0-32062 GCA_049517555.1 Candidatus Sulfotelmatobacter sp.
CAATGTCTGCGTGAGCATCGGCCACTCCGACGCCGAGATGCCGATCGCGCAGCAAGCCATCAAGGCCGGAGCGCGGCACGCCACGCACACCTTCAATGCCATGCGCCCGCTCGACCATCGCGAGCCCGGCATCGTCGGCGAAGTCCTCAGTAATGACGGCATCAGCGCCGACATCATTGTCGACGGAATTCATGTCGATCCGGCGGTCGTAAAACTTTTCCTGCGCGCCAAAGGACGCAACCGCGCCGTCCTCATCACCGACGCGATTTCCGCCACCGGCATGCCCGACGGCCGCTATCAGCTGGGCCCCATCGAGGTCGACGTGAAAGAAGGCAAGTGCACATCGAAAGGCAGCCTCGCCGGAAGCGTACTCACCATGGATCGCGCCGTGCGCAATGTGACCAAGTTTTCCAACTGGAAACTGCGCGACGCGGTGCAGGCCGCCACGCTGAATCCAGCACGAGCAGTAGGCTTGTCGGCCCACCACGGAAGTCTGTCGAAAGGCGCCTCCGCGGATTTCACCGTGCTCAGTCCAGCCGGCGAGGTGCTTAAGACGGTCGTCGGCGGACGAGGCTTCTAGTATCCGCCAAAACGAATAAACGTGGGCCACAACCGTGGAAGAGCGGCGCTTTAGCGCCGCGTCAAGGGCGCAGAATTACGTGGGCTTCAGCCCCGGAGCGAAATTCGGAATCTAGCTGGGCTTGCGGCGTCGCGCTTCGGCCAGATGATGGAGGAGCACAAGCTCATCGGCGCGCGAGAGCTGATCCAGAAAAGAGCTTTCTAATTTAGCCGGCTCAGTTTTTACCGGACCCGCCTGCCGCATCTTGTCGCCGAGTTCCGGTTCGTTGCTCATTACCTGCGAATAGAACCAGAGGAAATGCCGCATCTGGTCGAGAGCCGAACGCAGCGTATCGATGGGTTCCGTCTCCGCCAGCGAGTTGAGCGCTTCCATCAGTTCCGGATCGCTCGGAGCCTGCATGGCGGCGCAATTCAGCTCCTGCTGGATGGTCCGCAGGTCCTCAGTCACTCGCGCGATTCGGAGGTGAAGGTCGCTCATATCTTTGTGGCCATGTCTTCGCTGGCCATTCCGTTTGCTCCTCCAACATCTCATCGGCAGCGCGCAACGAATAGATGTCCCACGGGCATGCGCCTTTCGTAATTCTGCCCATTACCTTGGATCGAAAAAAGGTCACCGCCGCCAAACACCGCGATGGGCGCGTCTTTGAAGTTGCGGCAGCCACCCCGGCTTATGTGGCAACGGACGCCTTCGTCCGTCTAAGCTCGGGCGAAGCCCGGCGCCCAATCGCCACAGATGCCGAATCGCAAAACACCCAATCGCCACAGATGCCCCACGCACCCCGCATTTGTGATAAAACCACGCGATGTCGGAAACGCTGCCAGCGCTCCCCACGTCGCCGGGCCACCAACTCGTCCGCGCCATCGGCCGCTGGAGCCTCACCGCGCTGGTAGTGAACTCCATCATCGGCAGCGGCGTCTTCGGACTCCCCTCCACCGTCGCCGGCTACCTCGGGAAATTCAGCCCGATGGCCGTGCTGCTGGCGGGAATCGGCATGGGCGTGATCTTCGGTTGCTTCGCCGAGGTCGCTTCCCACTTCCAGCAAGCCGGAGGCCCCTACCTCTACGCCCGCGCCGCCTTTGGACGCGCCATGGGCATTCAGATCGCATGGCTGCTCTTCCTCGGGCAAGTCGCCGCGCCCGCCGCCAACGCTAATCTGTTTGTGATTTATCTCGGCGAATTCTGGCCACATGCCCGCGACCCTCTGCCGCGCGCCCTCATTCTTACGATTCTGGTCGGTGTCCTCGCATTCATCAATGTGCGCGGTGTGCGCGCGGGCACGCAGGTCAGCAACTTCTTCACCGCCGCGAAACTTGTCCCGCTCTTCGCCGTCATCGCGATGGGATTATTCGTGCTGCACGCGCATTCCGCCGCAGCATCTCCTGCCGCGCCAGCGATCGTAAGTACCGGCCAATGGTTGAAGGCCGTATTGCTGCTCGTCTTCGCCTACGGAGGATTTGAAACCGCGCTCGCGCCCATGGGCGAGGCCAAAGATCCCCGCCGCGACGCGCCCTTCGCGCTCTTCACCGCGCTCGTGGTCTGCACGATACTTTACGCGCTCATCCAATGGGTCGTCGTCGGAGTGCTTCCCGACGCGGCCCACAGCGTCCGTCCGCTGGCCGATGTAGCCCGGGTCGCAGTCGGTTCTATGGGCGCGGCGCTGGTCGCCATGGGCGCGCTGATTTCTTTCTACGGATATCTCAGCGCGAAGATTCTCGCCATGCCCCGCGTAACCTTCGCCCTGGCCGAACAAGGAGATTTTCCCCAAGCCTTCGCCGCAATCCATCCGCGCTTCCGCACGCCCTACATTTCGATTCTGGTATTCGCAGCCCTGGTCTGGGCCTTCGCGCTGACCGGCGAATTCAAATGGAACGTAACTCTCTCCGCCGTCGCCCGCCTGCTTTATTACGCGGTGTGCTGCGCCGCGCTCCCCGTACTCCGCCGTAAACAGCCGGGCAACGCCCGCTTCCACCTGCCCGCCGGGAATGTCTTCGCCGGAGTCGCCGTCCTGATGTGTGCCGCGCTGGTAACGCAGGTCGACCGCAGCCAATCCCTGATCGTAGCCGCGACCATCGCTCTGGCACTGCTGAATTGGGCCGTGGTGACCCGTAGGAATCCCGCCCCTTAGCGCTCGGATAAAGGATTGCGCCGTCCGTGGCGAATGTGAAGGATCTTCACCGTGTCGCCCTCGATGGTGAACAGAATCCGATAGACGCCAGGCTTACGGCCCTAGAAGAGTTGCCGCACTTCAAACGGAAAACGTCCGGTCTCAGGGGCAAGTGGGCAACGCTCGGGAAATGAAGCAAGAGGCGCGATAGCATCGTCCAACGCGAGAAACCAGCGAATACCGGTCTCGCCGGCATGCTCTGACAAAAGCCATTCCAGAATTGAGTTCGCGTCGCTCTCGGCCTGCGCCGATGCTTCAACCCGAAATGCCATACTTCCGGCGCATCTCAGAAACGAAGTCTGCCGCTGGCCGAGTGCGTCCAGCCTTCACATCTTCATGGCCCCGGCGAATACCTTCCACGGCTTCCTCGAAATCCTGGCGCTCCCATTCCAAATAGGCAGCCAGAGCTTCATCGAGGGCGACGGCAGGGTCCTGGCCATGGCGCAGCGCGTATTCCTCCAACTGCGCCTTGCGTTCCGGCTTGAGAGGTATCACATCCATAACGAAAGCCTAGGAGCCTGGAAGGCCGGTGTCAAGCACCCATGGCGGTCTGGTCTAGTTCGTATAGATCCGCACGTAGTCCACCAGCATCTCCGACGGGAACGGCGTGGTTGAGTCGGGCGATCCCGGATAATCCCCGCCAATCGCGAGATTCAAGATGATGAAATTACTCTGCCCGGCATCGAAGGGCCAGACTGCGCCACTCAGGTTGCTTAGATTCGAGGGCGTGTAGACGGCGTACGGCTGCGTGGGATTATCCACGTAATACGACACGCTGCCCGGAGCCCAGATCATGCCGTAGGTGTGAAACGTCGCTGCGGTCTGCCCAGTCGGGAAATCGTATTGCGTTCCCAGGTCCGCACCGGTGAAGCCCGTTCCATGAATGGAGCCCGCGTTCCAGTCCGGCGTAAGCGGTGCGTTAACGCGCTCCAGCACATCCATCTCGCCGCAAGCCGGCCAGTTGATGGTTGCAATGTTATTGCCCAGCAGCCAGTTCGCGGGCCAGAAGCCCTGTGCCTCCGGCACCAGAGCCCGAAACTCAATCCGGCCATACTGAAAGCTGAATAACCCTTGCGTCTTCAACCGCGCCGAAGTATAGACTCCGGGCGATGGCTGCTGCGCCACGATGTGCAGATAGCCGTCGGTTCCCACATACTCGCTGGGATTCGTGGTACTGCAATTTGGGTCAGTGGAAACCCACGCACAGTAGTCCTCCAGTTCATTGTTGCCGCAGCAATCGGTGCCCGTGTCATAGGTCCAGATTGCCGGGTTCGGCTGCGCGTTGACACCCGTGGAATTGTTGAACTCGTCGCTCCACACCAGCGTTCCCGACGGGATGTTGGGTGTGAAGGTCTGGCTCGTGACCGTACTGGCCACGAGGGCGAAGGAGCCATTGCCATGGGATATGGCAATCGCATTGACGGTAAGATTCGAGGCCACAAGAAAAGGCGCAATGTACTGCTGCGAAGATTCTGTGGGCGTGCTGCCGTCGACTGTGTAGTAGATAGCACCGTCCCAGGAAGCGCTTAAGGCCGCGTCCGCCAGCGTCACGATCACCGCGCCACCCTGCGCAGCCGTGGTCGAGATGGTCGGCGCCGCCGGGGGAGTTCCGCCCATCAGCATGTTTCCGCCCCCGCTCCCGCCGCCGCACCCGCACATCCAAGCACACGCCAAAAAAATCGCCGCCAGCATCGCTGACTCTGTCCGCATTGGCCCGCCTTCACGAGAAAGTGAATGAACCCGTCCCGCTGGTCTTATTTAACCGCCGTCAAATTGGCGCGTCAAACACGAAGCGTGCACCCTACAGCTGCGCGCCATCCTTCTGCTCCATCTCCAGCAGGGCCTTCTTGCGTTCTATTCCCCAGCGATAGCCTCCCATGCTGCCGTCCTGGCGCACGATGCGATGGCATGGGATCGCGACCGCCACCGGATTCGTGGCGCAGGCGCGGGCTACGGCACGAACCGCGCGCGGCCGTCCGATGCCCTTCGCCACCTGACTGTAAGAGCGCGTCGCCCCGAACGGAATCGACTGCAGGTACGTCCACACGCGGCGCTGAAACGCCGTGGCGCGAATGTCGAGCGGCAATAACGACGAAGAATCCAGTTCCGCGCCCTGCATGTGCCGCAGCAGCGCGCTCACCCATGACTGCAGGCCGCCCTCATCATCATTCTCATCCCGATTCCCATCCCGATTCTCATCCCGTTTGCGCGAGGCGAAAGGAAACTCGCGCTTCAGACCTTCCATCAGCTCACCATCTGTCCGGGCAAACTGGATCGAGCAAATACCGCGCTCGGTGGCCGCGATCAGCATGCGTCCCAGCGGCGAATCGGCGCAGGTATAGCGAATGGCTGCGGCAATCGCCCCACGGCGATACTTGTCCGGAGTCATGCCGAGTTGCGACGCGGTCTTTTCGTAGAGGCGGCTGCTGGAACCATATCCCGCGTCGTACATCGCGCGAGTCACCGAATCTCCAGCCTGCAGATTGCGTTTCAGCGTGCGCAGGCGGCAGGAATCGGCGTAGGCACGCGGCGTGATGCCGAGCACCGCCTTGAAGCGGCGCTGCAGATGAAACGGACTCTGGCGAAATTCCTTGCCCAGCCGATCGAGAGTCAGCGGCTCGTCGAGATGCTGCTCGATGAACCGGCAAATCGCCTTCACGCCGTCCGACTCGGCGTTACCGCTAAACGACTTGGGCTTGCAGCGCAGGCAGGCGCGATATCCCGCCTGCTCGGCATGTTCGGGCCGCGCGAAAAACTGCACGTTCTCCCGCCGCGGACGGCGCGCCGCGCACGATGGCCGGCAATACACACCAGTGCTCGAAACGGCGAAGACGAATTCGCCATCGCGGGCGGCATCCCGCGCCAGCACGGCATGCCAGCGCGGGTCGTGGTTTGGGTGATTGGCTGTTTCAGCCGATCGGGGTGCCGGTTTGGGTTGGCGGGCAGGCATGGGCGTCAGGCTTTCCATCGTGAGTATGGCATTGGTGGTCATGGCAAGGAAAGCGTACGGCGGATGGTTCGCAGTGGGCTATCCGAATCTTGCGGGCAAAGCAAAATGGGAAACAGGTCTCGGTAACTGGACCTAAAGGTTTTGAGGCTAGGCCTGCGGCAGAGTGGGAAATGAGCAAAATCTTTCAGCATTGACACCCAGTAAAACTGTGATAAAAGTACGTGCCCATATAGCCAACGAGGTGTTCCCATGGCATTCAAACTGCATTGCAGATCTTGTTCTTGGGCCCTTCTACTTTGCGTTGGCGCCTGCAGCGGCCTGACGGCGCAGACCTACACCGTGATTGCGACACTGACCGGCGAAAACGCCTATCCGCAGGGCAATCTGATCCAGGGCGTAAACGGAAACCTCTACGGTACGAGCTTCGGCAACTCTGGCGGCAAGGAACGTGGCACTGTCTTTGAGGTAACGACCAGCGGGACGGTGAGCACCCTCTACACATTCTGTTCGAAACCGAATTGTGCCGACGGCAGCTTTCCTGCTTCCGGGCTCATTATGGCCAACGATCTGAATTTCTACGGGACGACAGAATCCGGTGGGGCGCACGGCTCAGGCACGGTCTTCAAGCTCACGCCTTCCGGAACTCTTACCACTCTCTACAGCTTCTGTCAGGACCCGTCCTCCTGCGCGGATGGTGGATATCCTTACGCCGGTCTGGTGCAAGGAACCAGCGGGCTTCTTTACGGCACCACCGCCGATGGCGGCGCGTATGCGCTTGGCACCGTGTTCAGCATCGCGACAAGTGGGGAGGCGTTCACAACTCTCTACAGTTTTTGTGATGGACGCTGCGACGGCTTGGGACTTAACGACGGGTCAGGGCCGGAGAGCACGCTAGTGCAAGACTCGAACGGCAATTTGTACGGAACCACGCTTTTCGGAACCATATTCGAAATCACTCCGCAAGGCACTCTCACAACCCTCTACGAATTTTGCTCGCAGCCGTCCTGCGCAGATGGCACTGCCCCGTCGGGAAACATGGCGCTATCGGCGAACGGCGTCCTTTACGGCGCAGCTCCGAACGGGGGAGCATACAGCGGTGGCGTCGTATGGGGCTTCGGTATCTCGGACAACGGTTTTGGAGATTTAGTGGACTTCGGGGACAGCAACGGGGCGCTGCCAAATGGAGTAGTGATGGGCACGAACGGGTATGTCTATGGAACTTCGTTAGGAGCGGTCGGAAGGAGCGGAGTCGTTTATCCTTCGACGATCTATAAGATTTCCCCCACTACCGACGAAATCACCGTGCTTTATACGTTCTGCCAGACCGATGGATGCCCCGATGGCGGGCCTCCCTCCGGCGAGTTGGTGGAAGCAACCAGTGGTGTTTTCTATGGCGCTTCTTATGGGCCGTCAACAGGGACAGTTTTCAGTCTGTCGGATGGGCTCTCGCCCTTTGTAATGAGTGTTCCCACCTTCGGCCATCCGGGGAACAAGGTAAGGATCCTGGGAACGGATCTCACCGGAACTACGGCAGTAAGCTTCGACGGCAAGCCCGCGACGTTTATGGTGAATTCGAGTTCGGAAATTACCGCGGAGGTCCCAACCGGGGCGAAGACCGGCGAGATCATAGTCCAGACTCCCGGCGGCAAGCTGAAGGGTAATGTGGACTTCACGATCCTGTGAGGCTCTCGGCGTTTACTCTTGAATATTGCCAGGAAATCTTGCTCCGGGGGGGGTATGCAGTCCATCCCGCTTGGATCTCCGGCCCGCACAAGGTCGCCTGATCGCGGTCGGACGACGCAAGTATCTGCGACTGAACGACTTATTCAATAGCGTACATGAGTGTACATACAATGATGTACTTATTCGAAGACGACGATTCCCGCTTGGCTATCGAAAACCACCACTGCACTCATCCAGAATGCCCTTTGCGGAGCCGGAAACGGCCCTTCCTGCGACGATCGATCCTAAGCTAGGGGTCATCCTCATCCCGGGCAAAACTATGCCTCCTGGAGCTTCGCAGGGGCCTTCTACGACTTTTCAATGGCTTACACGAAGACTCAATGACTTAGCAACTCGGCGGGAAGAATTTTGCTTCGCGCGAGCACACCGGGGCTAAAGCCCGTATTCAATTTGCCGCTTTACGCGGCGCTGAAGCGCCGCTCTTCCACGCGCCGCACGGCGGGCGCGCACATCGACCGCTTAGCGCGAGTTTGGTTCCTTCATGAGCTTGAGGAGTTCTTCGCGGCGGGCGCGATAGAGGGTGCGTTCGGGATCGAGACGCGAGGCGGTTTCCAATTCTGCCAATGCTTCATCGTAACGGTCCATGGTCATCAGGCAGGCGGCCAGCGAATAATGATTGTCGGCCGAGGGGGTCACGCGCAGGGCCTCGCGGAATTCCTTTTCCGCGGCCTGCGGTTGGTTCTGTTGAAATAAGACCGTGCCCAGCAGGTGGTGCGCCAGGTCAGAATCAGGATTGAGAGAAACCGCCAGCCGCAACTCGCGCAGAGCTTCGTCCGGCCGGTCGTCGAGCAGCAGCGCCTGGCCTAAGATGCGGTGTTCCGTTGAGCCCGTAGGATTTTGCTGCAGGGCCAGCTTCAGTTCGTCGACTGCGGCGCCGTAATTTTTCTTCGCCATGTAGGCGCTGGCCAGACAAGCGTGGCCCTGCTGCCACTCCGGATGGTCGCGATAAAGAGTGCGCAGCTCTGCAATCGCCGAGTCGAAGTTTCCCTGATCGCAGTATGTGTTGCCCAGATTGTTGCGAACTGAGGCTTCACCGGGCGCGATCTTTTTCGCGGCGCGATATTCGGTGACGGCCTGATCGAGGTTGCCTTCTTCGTGCAGGATCAGCCCCAGGTTGGCATGAGCTTCCCAAAACGCAGGCCTGAGGCGGATCGCCTGCTCGTACGCCGCAATGGCGCGGGGCAAGTTGCCGCCCGCGTGCAGGGCGATGCCCATGTCGTAATAAGTGTCGGCGTTGTCTTTGTTGTTATCGTTATCGCCACTGCGAGCCAGCGACTCGTAGTAGGCATGGACTGCGGCCTCATACTCACCGGTGGAGTACAACGCCAGTCCCAAAAATTGATAAGCCTCGGCATTCCTGGGATCGATGCTCAGCGCGGTTCGCGCCTCGGCGATTGCGTTGGGGCCGTCCTCCATCCAATAGAAGAGGTAAGCGAGAGCGCTGTGGTTCTCGGGAAGATCGGGCATGAGCTGTGTGGCGTGGGTGAGTTCGTCAAGAGCCTCGTCCCATTTCTCCTGCTGGCGCAAAATCACACCGAGGGCGAAGTGCAGGGCGGATTTCTCTCCATCCGATGTTGCGGTCGCGGAAACTGGCATCGCGGAAGCTAATACTTCGCGAAGATCGGCTTCGGCTTCATGGAAGTTTTGCTGACGCGCCTCGGACGCGGCCTTTAATAGAGCCGCGGGAATTGCCGGTCCCACTTTCGCCGACTGAGCATTTCCGGAGCTCAGCACACGCAGCAGGGCTTTATTTGCCTCCCCATTCGCTGCCCCATCCACTCCGCCATCTCCTGCAACGCTTTCGATCTGGCGCAGTTCGCTGTTCGTGGGCAGAGTGGCGAGTCCACGCTCGGCGACCAGACGGGCCAGCCGGGTGCTGGGAACTCCACCGATCAGCCAGGCGGCAAGCTGCGTGGTGTTTACGGGTTGAACCGCAACGGGCTGAACCGCAACGGATTGAAATTGATCCGAGACTGCCGGGTTGGCGGTGGATTGCGCGGACGTGGACGTGGTCGTGGCCACCGCCAGACCGGATAGCAGACCGAATAATACTGGAAATCGTAAAGCCTTCACTCTTACCGGACTCCCTGACGCGTGGACTGCCCTGCTGGTGGCGGACTTTGAGGCGAATTCTCGAGCTTGAGTTCTTGAGCTTGAGAATGTCCGCCTTCAGAAGCCAACTTCAAACATAGCCCGCCGCAGCGCCCGTGCGTAAGGTCACGGAGGTAACCGGCGGCTCGACTTTGCAGGCAAAGTGCCGCCATCGGGACGGCTACTCGGAGTTGCGATTGAGCTCATCGAAGGCGGAGGTGAAGCGGGCTAAGAGATTGAAAAAACTAGAGAATACCCGCGAGCTGGGGTGGTTTGACTTCCTTTTTGGGCTGCCGTACAGTTGGTGTTGGCGACAGAGACGATTTGGAGGTTCATATGGGTGAGTTTTCACCGTGGCATTGGCTTCTCGTAGCGGCTATTGCTTTGCTGTTGTTCGGCCCGAAGAAACTGCCGGAACTGGGCAAGGGGCTGGCCGAAGGCATTCGCAGCTTTAAGGACGGCATGAAGGAACAGCCGCCGACGCAAGCCTCGACCGATCCGAACAAGAAGACTGAAACCAAGAGCTAACCTGATTTCAAGAATCTGGTTTCTCAGATCTGGCTCCCAGATCTGATTCGGCGATTCGGTTCGTCGTTTCTGGCCGCCGGATGTGGCCGCAGTATCTGGTCGCAGTATGAAGAGCATTGTGGGCAGGTTTTTCCGGCAGTAGTTTCCGCCTCTTTGTCGTCGTATCCCTAGTTCTGTCCCATCGCGATTCCTGGTTCCCAAACGTTTTTCATTTTCAGAATTTCTCATCTGGAGGTAGTGCGTGTTCCCTAGACTTGGATTTGTACGGTCGACCCTGATTGCGTTTCTTGGACTGTCATCGGCCCTGTTTGCGGATCAGATCACATTGAAGAACGGTGATCGACTGACCGGCACGGTGGTGAAGTCCGACGGCAAGACGCTGGTGCTGCATACCGACGCCGCGGGCGACGTGACGTTTCAGTTTGCCGCCATTCAGGAAATCAAGACCGACAAGGAATTGCACGTCACGCTGAAAGGCGGAAAGACGGTGGTCGGCCCGGTCGCAACCACTGACGGCAAGATTGAGATTGCGACCAAGACCGCAGGCACTGTGGAAGCGCCCAAAGACGACGTGACGCTGATCCGCAACGACGACGAGCAAACGGCGTACGACAAGTCACTGCACCCCGGACTGCGGCACGGCTGGACTGGCGGCGCCAACGTGGGCTTCTCCGTAGCGCGGGGAAACAGCGAAACGGAGAGTCTGGCTCTCGCCTTCAACGCGGTACATACTACGCTCAACGACAAAATCACGCTCTACGCCACTGCCATCAATACCACGAACGACCTAGCGACTCCCAGTTCGGTCGCCAGCCTGACGACGGGAGGGATACGCTACGACCGCAACCTGAATCCTCGGATGTTTGCCTTCGTCGCCGCCGACTACCAGAGCAACGGGCTGCAGTATCTGGATCTGCGGGCTGTTTACACGGGCGGCATCGGGGTCCACGTCATCAAGTCCGACAACACCATGTTCAACTTCCTGGCAGGCGTGAACTACACGCACGAGACTTATTCCAATGGCCCGCTGAACGTGCCACTCACGGTACCGCCGACATACGTGTCTTACGGCGTGACCAACCGGTTCGTCGCCTTGACCCTGGGCGAAGAGCTGACCCACAAACTGGGAAAGAGCACGGTGGTCACGGAAAATTTCTATTATTTTCCCGACCTGCTGCAGACCGGCGACTACCGAGCAGTTTTCAATATCGGCACCGTCTCCAAGATCAGCAAGTGGCTGGGCTGGCAGAACCAGTTCGGCGACATCTACGTCTCCAACCCGCCAGTCGGCACCAAGGATAACGACCTGGTGTTCACCACGGGATTGAACATCGCGTTCACCCACTGATGCTGAAAAAGCGTTAACCACAAAGGACACGAAGGCTCACGAAGGAATACATTTGCAGGAATGCCTTCGTGTGACTTCGTGTCCTTAGTGGTTGAAGTTCTCGCTCACCAAGACTTGGCAAGTGCGTCTACTACCGAGTACAGTACTGTTTCGTTTCAGTTCCCGAGTCAAGAGTTCACATCATATCCATCAGGAGTCCTCATGCGTCATGCACTGCTTGTGCTGGCTGCGGTTTCGTGCCTAAGCGCGTTCGCTCTCGCGCAAACGGCCGACGAACTTATCGAAAAGAATATTCAAGCCAAGGGCGGAATCGACAAAATCAGGGCGATCAAGTCGGTGCGCATGACCGGCAAATACGACGGCGGAGGAGGCTTTACCGCCGCGCAGCTGCAGGAGAACCAGCGCCCGAACCTGGTGCGCGAGACTTTCTCGTTGCAGGGCATGACCCAGGTAGTTGCCTACGATGGCACGACAGGTTGGACGATCCAACCCTTCGGTGGGCACAAGGATCCGGAATTAATGGGCGAAGACGACTTAAAGGATCTGCTGCTCGATGCGGATTTTGACGGGCCGCTGGTGGACTACAAAGAAAAGGGCAACACGGTGGAGTTTCTGGGGCACGACGTGGTCGATGGCGACGACGCGCTGCGCCTGAAAGTTACGCTCAAAGACGGCGACATTATTTACTACTACCTCGACCCGGATACATTCCTGGAGATTCGCAAGGAAGTGCAGGAGTTCGTCCGCGGCTCGGTGCGCGAGACGGTCATCGACCTGGGTTCGTATAAACCGGTGGCGGGCGTGATGTTTCCCTTCACCATTGCGCAGGGGACGAAGGCGAATCCGGGGGCGCAGACGACCACGTTCCTGAAGATTGAAGTGAATGTGCCGATCAATCCTGCGGACTTTGCGGTTCCCGCATCGCTGAAGACTCCGGAGAAGAGCTCCGGGATGGTCGGAATTCATTGAGTCGGGATTCCACCGGATCGGCAATCATGATCTCCCGTCGTGCACGGCTGTGAAAGAAATCCTGAACCGCAACGAGGAAACGAAACTGATGAAGATGAATACCAGACGCTGTCATTTTTCACTTCTGCCGAAGTTGGGCATGTTCCTTGCGGTTGTGTCTCTCCTGCTTTCCGCCGCTTACGCCCAGGCCACTTATAAGTTCGATGCGGCGACAGTCTCGGGGCTGCCGGCGCGCAACATTGGCTCGGCCACCATGAGCGGGCGCGTAGCGGCGGTGGATGCCGTGGAGCAGGATGGCCGCATCACTGTGTTCGTGGGCGCGGCCAGCGGCGGCGTGTGGAAGTCGGTCAACGGCGGAACGACCTACAAGCCGGTTTTCGATCGCGAGAGCGTGCAGTCGATCGGCGCGGTCACGATTGATCCATCGAATCCGAAAACGGTTTGGGTGGGCACGGGCGAAGCCTGGGTGCGAAACAGCGTCTCAGTGGGCGATGGTGTTTATAAGTCGACCGACGGCGGCGAGAACTGGACTAACGTTGGACTGAAAGACAGCGAGCACATCGCGAAAATTCTGGTTGATCCCACCGATGGCAACAACGTGCTGGTCTGCGCGATGGGACATCTGTGGGATGACAACGACGAGCGCGGAGTTTACAAGACTACCGACGGCGGCAAGACCTGGAAGAAAGTTCTGGCTGGCGCGAACGCTTCCTCCGGATGCGCCCTGCTCGCCCAAAGCCGGCAGGAACCGAAAACAATTTATGCCTCCATGTGGGACTTCCGGCGACAAGGTTGGACGTTCCGCTCCGGCGGGCCAGGCAGCGGGCTCTTTAAATCCACCGACGGCGGCGACCACTGGACCGAAACCACTGACAGCAACGCTAAGGGATTGCCCGCGAAACCATGGGGACGAGTTGCCATTGCGGTCGCGCCCGCAAAGCCGCAAGTGGTCTACGCCAACATTGAAGCGGAAAAAGGACGCGGGCTCTATCGCTCCGACGACGGCGGCGCGAACTGGACAAAGCTCGACGCCAGCAATTTCATGGTGTGGCGTCCGTTTTACTTCGGCAATTTGATTGTCGACCCTAAAGACGAGAACAAGCTTTTCAAGCCGGACCTAATTCTTCTGTACAGCACCGACGGCGGCAAAACTTTCAACGTGGTTTCGGGCGGCGCGCACGGAGACTTTCACGATGTGTGGATCGATCCCAAGAATCCGAACATCGTGATTGCCGGCGACGACGGCGGATTGTGGCGCAGCGAAGACGGCGGCACGCGCTGGAAGCACCAGATGAACCTGCCGATTTCGCAGTTCTACCACGTGAGCACCGACAGTTACGATCCGTATCATGTTTACGGCGGATTGCAGGACAATAGCGCGTGGGTGGGGGATTCGTCGTATCCCGGCGGAGTTTCGAATTCACGGTGGGAGAACATGCTGGGCGGGGACGGCTTCTGGATGTTTGAGGACCCCTCGGATCCGAACTACATTTATGCGGAATCGCAGGGCGGCGATCTCGGGCGCGTGAACCGCTTCACCCACGAAACTCGCGACATCCAGCCTATGCCGAACTACGGCGAGAAAAAGCTGCGGATGAACTGGAATACGCCGCTGCACATGAGCCCCAATGAAAAGGGAACGATCTACTTGGGAGCGCAGTTTCTGTTCCGCTCACGTGATCATGGGCAGTCGTGGGACCGCATTTCGCCGGACCTGACGACGAACGATCCGGAAAAGCAGAAGCAGGAAGAGTCCGGCGGCGTGACCGTCGATAATTCTTCGGCTGAAATGCACACCACGATTTATTCGATCTCGGAATCGCCGAAGAATGGGCAGATCATCTGGGCCGGGACCGACGACGGCAATCTTCAGATCACGCGCGATGGCGGCAAGACCTGGACGAACGTGGTGGGCAACATCGCCGGGCTGGGGAAAAATTCCTGGGTGTCGACGATTGAGGCCAGCCGGTTCGACGAAGCCACGGCGTATGCCACGTTTGATCGCCACACCTTCGGCGACATGAAGCCTTATGTTTACAAGACCACCGACTACGGGAAGACGTGGACGGCGCTGCCAGCACAGGAGAGCGGGGCGCGCGGATTCGCTCACGTCATCAAGGAAGATTCGGTCAGCCCGAACCTGCTGTTCCTGGGCACGGAATTCGGGTTGTGGATTTCCGTCGATGGCGGCCAGCGGTGGGCGCAATACAAAGGGAGCAACTTCCCTGCCGTGCCGGTGGACGACATTGCGGTGCAGGCGCGCGAGAGCGATCTGGTGCTGGCGACGCATGGGCGGGGCATCTGGATTATTGACGACATTTCGGCGCTGCGCGCGTTGACGCCGGACTTGATGTCGAAAGAAGCCGCGCTAATTCCGGGCAAGGCCGTGCAGTACTTCGACGTATTCGGCGGCTGGCCGGAAGGAGATGAAACGTTCAAAGGCCAAAGCCGTCCGGGTGAGGCGCAAATTACTTATTACCAGAGGAGCCGGCACATTTTCGGCGACCTGAAGATTGAGATTCTCGACGAGAACGGCAAACAGGTCGATACCGTGGCCGGGAGCAAACACCGCGGATTGAACCGGGCCAGCTGGTCGATGCGGGTGAAGGCTCCGGCGGTTCCACCCGCGGCGAGCGCGCTGTTTGAGGCGGCGCAGGGTCCGCGCGTGCTGCCGGGAACTTATACGGTGAAGATGACCAAGGGCGACAAGGTTTACACCGAGACGTTGAATGTGGTGCTCGATCCGCGGGCGAAGTTTTCGCTAGCCGATCGCAAGGCGCAATTCGATTTGACCATGAAGATCTACCACACCATTGAGCACATGACGTACGCAGTCGAGGCCATTGAGGGCGTGCGCGACGCGGCCAATGAGCGGGCGAGCAAGCTGCCGGAGAAGGATAAGACCCCGTTGCGCAAGCAACTGGCGGACCTGGCGGCCGCGTGCGACGCGCTGCGGTCGAAGATCGTGGCCACCAAGGAAGGCGGCATGGTCACGGGGGAGGAACGCATCCGCGAGCATCTGGGGCAGCTTTACGGCAACGTCAACGGCTACGAGGGGCTTCCGGCGGACTATCAGGCGGCGCGCGCGGATTCGCTGGCGCACGAACTGGAAGACGTGATTGGCGATTTCCAGAAGCTGACGCAGAAGGAACTTCCGGGCATCAACGCGGCGCTCAAGAAAAAGAAGGCGGAGGCGATTTCGGTGCTGACCGAAGCCGACTGGCAGAAAAAGCGCGAAGCTGAGGGCGGTTCGGGAGCGGCGGCGGGAATGCGGTTCTTCGCGGCGCAGGCGCAGGAGACGGATTAGAAGTCCAGGTAGTAACGTCTATTTCAGCAGAGTGTCATCCTGAGCGGAGTTGCCGTCCGCGAAGCGGGCGGCAACGCAGTCGAAGGAGCCCGAGGCTCTGGATCTACGCACCAAAGCGGTGGGGAGTTCTCCCGGTGCAGTCGACGGCGGCCTGAGAACTCCTTTCCAGGACCATCTCACTACATGCGTGCAAGGGGTCCTCCGACCCCGAGCGTGCTCCGCTTCGCGGAGCACGCACTTCGCTCAGGATGACAGTGCGTTTTCGCTCACGGGCCCTGCCTCCTCACACCACTCAAGAATGAAAGTCCCAAGCTGTCCGATTTGATTCCCGACTCCGGTGCGAGTATGGTGGTCTGGCCCAATTAGCTGGCTCCAGAAAATTCAGGAGATTTCCCAATGGTGAAACGATTTAGTATTTGTCTTCTCTTAATGGCTGGTCTGGTCGCGGCCGCTTTCGCGGGCGATGAAAGTCAGAACGTTTGCAAAGGTGATCCGGGCAAGTGGCAACAAATTTATAACGGCAAAGATTTGACCGGATGGAAACACGTTGGTCCGGGCGGCGACACGGTGGAAGACGGGCTGATCCGCACCCACGGCGGCATGGGGCTGCTGTATTGGACGGGCGGCAAGATTGGCAATTGCGAAATTCACGTCGTCTACAAAATGCGCGACGTGAACGACAACTCGGGAGTGTTCGTCCGCATTCCGCTGGAGCCGCGCGAGGAGTGGATGCCGGTGAACTACGGATTCGAAGTGCAGATCGACAATAATCCGCAGGCCTCGGGGGAAGATGAATATCACGAGACCGCCATGCTGTATTCGTTGACCAAGCCGCTGGTGAAACACGCATGGAAGCCAGGTCCGGAGTGGAACACCATGGACATCACGCTGGACGGGTCGCGCACGATTGTCACGCTGAATGGCGTGAAGGTTACAGATTATAAAGACGGAGATCCGGTGCCGGACCGGAAATTTGATTTCGAGCCGCAGCGGGGTCCGCGGCCGGACTTTGGATATATCGGGTTGCAGAATCACAGCGACAACGACATTGTGTTCTTTAAGGAAGTGGCGATTAAACCGCTGAAGAAGTAGCCCCGTTCTCGTACAGCTCGGCGCGGGAATGGTCAGCGGACCTCAGGGGCTAAAGCCCGCAAGTCATGTGGACGCTGACGGCACGGCTTGAAGCCGTGCCCTTCCCAAACCCTTTTGTGAGATCGAGTTTGATCGGCGGGCGCAGTCAAAATTCATTCGGGAGAGATCAACATGAAACGTATTCTTTCGCGACGCGCATTTTTACAAGGAAGTGCGGCGGCCGCCGGCAGCGTGCTGGCATCGAAAACTGTCTTGCTGGAAGCTCAACCTTTTCCGCGCGCGGTGGCGCCCAGCGATCGGGTTCGCTTTGGCATGGTCGGAATCGGCATGCAGGGGTCGGGGCTGTTGGGCATGGCGATTACGATTCCTGGGATCGAGTGCGTGGGCGCCGCCGATTTGTATGACGGACGGCATACGCTGGCCAGGGAAATCACTGGCAATACGAGTTTACCGACCACGCGTCATTATCAGGAATTGCTCGATCGCAAGGATATTGATTGCATCGTGGCCGCGGTCCCGGATCATTGGCACCGGCGGCTGGTGGTCGACGCCTGCAACGCCGGGAAAGATATTTATTGTGAGAAGCCGATGTCGCACAACGTGGCCGACGGGTTAGCCATGGTGGAGGCGGCGCAGAAGAATAATCGCGTCGTGCAGATCGGTTCGCAGCGGGTGAGTTCGGTGCTGTGCGCCAAGGCGCACGAACTCTATGCGGGCGGAGCGATTGGCGACGTTGAAATGGTGGAGCTTACGCTGGGACGAAACGATCCTACCGGTGCGTGGGAATATCCGCCGCCGCTCGATCTTTCTCCGCAGACTTTGGATTGGGACACGTGGCTGAACGACGCACCCAAAATTCCTTTCAACCCACTGCACTTCGCGCGCTGGCGCTGCTGGCGCGCTTACGGCACCGGAGTCGCGGGCGACCTGATGGTGCACTTGATCAGCGGCATGCTAGTCACGCTGGGATGGAATGAGGTGCCGAAGTCGGCGACTGCGATGGGCGGCATCTTCCGCTTTCCTGACGGCCGCGACATGCCGGATTTTCATACTGTGCTTTTCGATTATCACGGCGTCCCGGTTTACGTGCGTCTCGACCTGGGCTGCGAGACGCCAGAACTGGCGCGCTTCATGGGGCCGAAAGGTCTGCTCGACGCCGGCGAGCTTGAGCTGCGCCATTCGTCGCAGCCGGGCGTGGATTTGGATCCGAGTTACTACGCTAACTCTTTCCCGGCGAAGATGCGGGAAGCATACTTTAAGCAGTGGCATGCCGAACATGATCCGCCGCTCGGCAAAGAACCGGTGCACGAAGACACTATATACAAGGGCCACGACTGGGATGATATGCGTCCGCACTTGAATGTATTTTTCCAGTCGGTGAAGTCGCGTAAGCCGGTGACGGAGGATGCAGTATTTGGCAACAACGCCGCCATCGCGTGCCATATGGCGAATGAATCGTATTTCCGGCAAAGGCCCGTGACCTGGGACGCGGCGTCGAAAACGATCAAGTCGTCGTATTAGATTAATCCACTGTTCGTTTTTCCTGTCTTTCGGGCGCGGCTTGACGCCGCCCCCTTTCAAAGCCGGGCGCGGTACGAATCGATTTATACACCGGAGCAGAACATGAGTGAGCTCAACCGACGAGCATTTCTAGGCAAGTCCGCCGCAGTTATTGCGGGCGGCGTGGTGTTGCCACGCACGGCGCTGTCTTATGAAAACATCGTGGGTGCGAACGACCGCATTTCGCTTGGCCACATTGGCATTGGAAGCCGTGGCGGCGATCTCGACTTGATTGCGTCCAAGTTGAAATCCAGTCATCACGTGGAGATGACCGCGGTGTGCGATCTGTGGAAAGTGAACCGCGAAAAGGCCGCCTCCACGAATACGGGCTATTACGGCCGGGCCCCGCGTGCCGTGCAGCACCTGGAAGAATTGCTCGCGATGAAGGATGTCGATGGGGTGCTCATTTCGACTCCGGAGCATGCGCACTCGCCAATTTTGAAGATGGCAGTCGAGGCGGGCAAGGACGCTTATGTCGAAAAGCCGATGGGCAACGTGCTGAGTGAGGCCAAGGCGGCGCGCGACACTGTGGTGCAATCCAAGTCCGTCGTACAGGTCGGCACGCAGCATCGGAGCGAACCGTATCCGCAGGCGGCGCAGAAAGTGGCGCGCAGCGGGGCGCTCGGCGATGTGAGCAAGGTTGAAGTGGTGTGGAACTATCACGGGCCGCGATGGCGCGGGCGGCCGGAAGTGAAGCAGATTCGCGAACAGGACACGGATTGGAGCAAGTGGCTGATGACCAAGCCGGCGCGTCCGTTCGATCCGCAACTGTATTTTGAGTTTCGTCTGTACAGGGAATTCTCCAGTGGGATTCCGGATCAGTGGATGAGTCACGGCATCGATCTGGTGCATTGGTTCATGGATGACAATTTCCCGGTATCGGCCGTATCAAACGGAGGAGTGTTCGCGTGGCATGACGGCCGCGAGAACGCCGACACGTTCCAGACGTTGCTCGAATATCCCAAGGGATTTCTGGTGAGCTATTCGACCAGCTTCGGCAATGACGCGCCCAGCTTCACGCGGTACATGGGCAAGAAGGCCAGTTTGATCAACGTCGGCGGCGAAGGCAGCCCGCGCTATCAGTTGGTCGAAGAGAAAGGGACGCACGAGGACGACGCGGACGTTGACGCGAGGCGGAAATCAACGTTTGTGATGCTGCCGGGAGAAACCAAGCTGCCTCCAATGGGTATTGACGACTTGTCTTTGGAACACATGGCGAACTGGTTTGAGTGCATGCGTTCGAGGCAGCAGCCGCACGCCTCGGTGCATGCAGGGTTCGCGCATTCCGTCGCGTGCATCATGGCCGCGCAATCGTATTGGTCGGGCAAGAAAGTTTTCTGGGATGCGCAGAGCGAGACGATCTCGGAGAGCAAGCCGGCGGGTAGCGGGGGCTGAAGCCCTGTTATTTTTTGTGGCTTTTGGGCGGCTCTAAAGCGCCGCTCTTCCACGGTTGTGTCGCCGGTTGTCTCGGCGGTCCACGATACTGAACGGATGGCGTTCAGGACATTTCGTGAGCAGAGCCTCTACATAACTCCGCAGGCACGGGCATTTGCCAGGCATTGGCCGACCACGGGCGCCAGTGCCGCCGAAGAAAGCATCTTTAGAAATTGCCGTCGATTATTCATCTGGACTGAAGCTCTCCCTCGCGTTCTTCTTCGTCTTCATTCACTATGCGGACCAGGCCTGCGGGACTTCAACGTACGAGCGGTCAAGCGCAGCAACTGAAGGGCAGCCCAATAGTCGAACCGTGCGCTCCACGTCGGATCGCAGAATCTCCAGCGCTCGCTTCACGCCTGCCGGCCCGGCAGCTGCCAGCCCGTAGGCGTAGGCTCGCCCCACCAGAACGGCGCGCGCCCCCAGGCACAGCGCTTTCACAATATCGCTGCCACGTCGAACTCCTCCGTCCATGAGCACTTCGAGCTGGCCTTTCACGGCGGCAACAACTTCCGGGAGCGCCCGCAGCGTGGGATAAACCGAATCCAGTTGACGGCCTCCGTGGTTCGACACCACCACCGCAGCGGCGCCTTCATCCGCGGCGCGCCGGGCGTCGTCGCCGGTGAGCAGGCCTTTGACCACAATCGGTCCCGGCCACAGTTCGCGAATCCAGCGCAAGTCCTCCCAGGTCACAGTTGCGCTCGCCAGGGCGGCGGCGACGTCGACCAGCGGAAGTGGGCCTTTGCCCGGAATGACAATGTTCTCCAACTTCGGCACGCCGCCATCGCGAAGGAACAAGGCCAGCCAGCCGGGATGGGCAAGAATATCTGGCAGATACGGAATCTTCGCGAACCACGAGGCACCTAAAAGCTCTTTCATCCCATTGCGCGGATCGCGTTCTCTTAGCCCGGCAACCGGCGTATCCACGGTGATCACCAAAGCAGAAAAACCGGCGCGGCGAGCCCGGTCGAGAGCGCCTTCCGCGGCCTCGCGTCCCCCCATGAGATACAGCTGATACCAAACCGGGCCCCGCGAACCAGCTTTCACGTTCTCCAACTTATGGCCGGAGATCGACGAGAGGATATACCCCGTACCCGCCTCCCCAGCCTCGTGAGCCGCCGCAACTTCGCCCTCGGGGTGCATCAGGCGGCTGTAACCGACGGGAGCCAGCATCGCCGGGAAAGAAAGTTCATGGCCGAGAACGCGCGTTCGAATATCGCAATCGCCGACGGCCACCGCACTGCGCGGACGAAACAGGACGTCAGCAAACGCGCGGCAGTTTTCCCTTAGAGTGACCTCGCCGTCGGCGCCGCCGTCCAAATAGTCGAACACCGACCTGGGCAGCCGGCGTTGCGCCTGACGGCGCAAATCTTCGATATTGACCACCCGTGAGATTTTCACAGCCTGCTGATAATAATGCCGGGCCGCAGGGAACGTCCAACGAGAAAAAGCAGCCACTCGGGTCCCTGTTCCTGCGGCGGGAGGAATACATGAAAGTGTCTTTCTCGGCGATTGCGCTTCGGAGCCGATTGGCATGAGTCGGCAACCCTACCGTTGATTCGCGCAATCTTCAACGTGATAAAAAGCTTTCTTACCTCATCCTGCTGCGATCAGAACAGAGCATTCCATCAACATTCGAAATTCACTGGGCAAAACGAAACAAAAAAGGGGGCGAAGTCGCCCCCTGGTTTCTCAGGCAACTCGCCGCGCCTTCTTGTCTTTTACTCCGGCGTTCTTGATAACCATTTCTTCGCTCGCGTTGACTTCTTCCACTTCCCCTTCACCTTCCTCTTTAACATTTGCTTCTGAGTTGGCATCCTGCGCCAATTGGGTCAGTTTTTCGTCCGTTTCTTTTTCTTCCTCCAGCGTTTCGGTCAACAATGATACGTGCTCGTCCTCACCCAGCTCTTCCGCCATGGCGCGGACCGTACCGTAACCAGCAATTTCGTAATGCTCAACCCGCTGCGCAGCTCCGATGAGGGCAGCATCCAGAACGCTGTCTTCATATCCTTCCTTCAAGACTTCGGAGCCTTCTTCGATCAGCCCTTCCATCCCTTTGCATTTCTTTCCCTTGGGACTCTCTCCCCAGGAATCGAAAATCTGTTCGAGACGCTGCACATGCCCCTTGGTCTGTTCGAGGTGCTCCTCGAAACCCTTCCGCAAGTCCTCCGACGCCGCTCCCTTAGCCATCTTGGGAAGCGCCTTTACGAGTTGAGTCTCAGCGCTATACAGGTCCTTCAATTCGTCGATATAGAGTGCCCTTAATCCTTGGTCTGCCATACTGCCTCCTGAAATAAATTACGTCCACATCTTTGGATGCCATCGTGAATGAAAATGTAAATCGAGAGCAGACATTTCGAGGATGCGTACTCGAAGCCGCTGACGCTGCGTAACTCTGATTTTCGTTTCCGTTAAATTCGGGCACACGGAGACAAAACTCAACTGGCAGTACTCCACGCAGCTGGTCCTCGGCTGGAAACTAAGCCGTCCGGGCTCCTGTAAACAAGTGCAGCACAAAGGAAATGACGGCAAACAACAGCAGGAGATGAATCAGCGCGCTGGCCACGTGGAACATCAGAAAACCACCGGCCCATAGGATCAGCAGCAGCAGAGAAATCATGAGGAACGGTCCGAATCGCATAGAGCCTCCCAGGGATTAAGAACAACGAGTAGTGCTGCCAACCAAGTGAATCATGTACAGTGAACATGAGTTGACGAAAACACCTTCGGAAACATTCTCCCGCTGATGGGAACGAGACCGGCGGCGAATCTGCTCATACTCAAACTCGCCACCGGATTTCGCGACCGGGGGAAAAACTATGCAACTAGCGAAGTCGGAGCCTTCTCGCCAGCCGCCTCGCCAGTAGAAGAGATATCCTCAGCTCCAGTTCCTTCAAGTATCGCCTTGGCTCGCTTCACCTCGTCTGAGCTTGCCGAGTGAACCGAAAGCAGGATTCCACCGTCCTTCACCCGGCCTTCATACCTTTTGGCCTCGTATTCCGGAATCCCCATTCCGATGAGCGCGCCGGTCAGTCCGCCGAGCACGCCGCCGACGCCCGCTCCCGCCAGTGCGGCCATAATCGGTCCGGCAGCGATAAAAGGCCCAAGCCCCGGAATCGCCAAAGCTCCGATTCCAACGAGCCATCCCAAGCCTCCGCCCAACACTACACCGGTTCCAGCGCCGGCTGAAGCGCCTTCGGGCGCTTTTGTATTTTTTTCATGCGCGAATTCCCTGGTACTCTCATTTTGCGGGAATAGCACGGAAATGTCGTTGTTGGAAAAGCCGGCTGCCCTTAGTGCAACCACGCCGCGCTCCACGCTCACGTAGTTCGGGTAGATGCCAAATACTGCCGTATTCTTACCTGCCATTTTGAGTCTCCTTTTCTATTACTTCTGCTTTTATTATTTCTGGGGCACAACTTGTAATTCGCTCGTCACTTTGTCCTGACCAGCGATATCAGCAGCTTTGGTTTCGATTGCGCGCTTCTCGTCATCTGATCGGACTGGTCCCTTCAGCGTTACCATTCCGTTTTGCGAAATGATCTTTACGTTGTGGGCATAGGTGGAGAGGGACTTGTCCTTGATAACCGATTGGCGGATTTGCTGGGCGATGTCCCGGTCAGAACGATTTTCTTTCTGCTGGTCCGCCGTTGGCTGCGACTTGTCCTGGTCCCCTTGGTTGGCCTTAGTGTTATCAGGAGCGGTCTGAGAACTATCTTGCGCGCCCGCCACCATGCATTGAGCAGACAGGAAGCAAGCGAATAGCAAAGTGAACACCACAGACTTAGTCAGCAACGTGAATGGCAATTTCATTGTCGTTATTCCTTTCATCATTCCGAACGAAAGCGCGTACGACCGAGTGAAAGACCGAATCAAAAACGTACATTCTTACTTCCCACCTCCGCAGACTACTCCTCAGAAACCTTGGCACCATAAGGTGTGGGCTGTATCTACCGCGAAAGCTTAGGGTAGCGGGCCGTTCGGCTCGAGGGAAAGCAACTGACGGCGGAGCCTGCGCAACCAATGGTGAGCTCGGTTCGGAGTCTGCGATCAAGCCATCCGCAGAACAGTTGCTTGAAGGGTCGACTCAGAACAATCACGTTAAGGGCACTGCGAGGAGCGATAAAAATGAAAAAGCACGGAAAGCATGAATCGTTGCTGAACACTCTCGCCCGCGGTGTGGGACGGGCCGCGGGCACGATCGCAAAAGCAACTCAAGATTTCGCGGAGGACGCGGCGGCCATGGTTAAGACGGTTCAGGCAGAGACCGCAACGGCCGAAACCGTGAAGACCCGAACCATTAAGTCCGGAACCGCCAGGACCAAGACGGCAGGTCGACGTAGATCGCGGAGGGCTCCAGCCCGTGCAGTCAGGAATCGCGCCGCCAAACGAAAAGTTGCAAAATCCGTCACTCGACGATCGCGCACGCGAGCTTGAACCGACCTGCCGTGGCGAACAAAAAGGGAAGATGCTGGGCGCAATTACGAACGGAGTTCGAAAACGCGCGCCAGCGATCGTGGCGGAATTACCGGCCGCACTTGAAGTCGGCCTGACCGCGGCGGCCTCCACGACCGGTCATGGCCTGGAGAATTGCGTCCACTGTTGGAATGGTAGGCCCGAATGGACTCGAACCATCGACCTCCTCCGTGTCAGGGAGGCGCTCTAACCAACTGAGCTACGGGCCTACATGCGGATGGCGACTACAATTCTACGGGCGGCGGCCAATTCCGGCAACTTTACGGGCCTCGGGGGATCTCCGATGGAGAGATGAGATCTGAGCACTCGGGGAACTTTGAAGAGTCGAAAAGCGTATCATAAATGGGTATTCGGGAATTAGGTATTCGGACTTAGTGGGTCCCCCTTTTTGTAAAACCGGACTGCGAAATCCGATTGCATCGCCCGATCGCAAAACGATGTCCGGGCATCGCCTGCCTTCAGAGCGCCCAAGGGCGGTTTTTGCTGCGTTTTTTTGCGAAATGTGCTGTCTTCCTAAGCAGCTGTGCGTCTAAGCTTTAAGAGCAAATCGTGAGTCAACGATGCGGACCGTCCTGGACATTTTCGCGCAAATCTTTCGCAATCTTTGGGCGCACAAGCTGCGTTCGTTTCTTACCATGTTCGGAATCGCCTGGGGCGTGGGTTCCCTACTTCTGTTAGTAGGGATTGGCGAAGGCTTCCGCTCCGGCAATAAGCGGGAGCTGGCGGAGTTTGGCAAGGACATCATGTTTCTGTTTCCCGGCCGCGCGCCTGCGGTATCAGGAAATATGAGTTCCGCCCGCTCCTACCTGCTTACTTATCAGGACTACCTCGATATCCGGCAAGCCGCCTACGTCCGCAATGCCTGCCCGGTCATTTCCCGCGGCGATCTGCATGAGGTCAGCGAATTCGCCACCGGCAGTGGAGAGATTCTGGGCACCGAGCCGCATCTGAACGAGATTAGTTACCTGCCCATTAAGGAAGGCCGCTGGCTCGACGAATTGGATGGCGTGCAGCGGCGCAATGTAATCGTGCTGGGGAGCGAACTGCTGAAGGTGCTGTTTCCCGGCCGTCCCGCAGTCGGGGCTTTCGTTCTCATCAATGACATCCGCTTCGAAGTGGTAGGCACAATGCCGCATCTGGGCCGCGGCGACAACAACTGGCTGAACATGCGTGGCTACATTCCGTTCCAGGTCATGGCCGCTAATTTTCCGATCAAGGGAGAAAATCATCAGAACTCCATTTCCTTCATCGAGTATCAGCCGCGCGTGACTGCCGACCATGCGCTGGCTCTGAAGGAAGTTCATCAAATCGTCGGACGCAATCACCAGTTCGATGCCAACGATCCAAACGCTTTCGACGAGTGGGATTCGATCCAGGAATCAAAAATGATCGGAACTATTTTCGACGCGATGAACTGGTTCCTGGGAGCTGTAGGCATGGTCACGCTGGGCCTGGGCGCGATCGGTGTGATCAACATCATGCTGGTTGCGGTCAGCGAGCGCACCCACGAGATCGGATTGCGCAAGGCATTGGGCGCCACCAACCGCAACATCTTGTTTCATTTCTTCCTTGAGGGATTGCTGCTCACGCTGGGCAGCGGTGTGCTCGGCATGTTTTTCGCTGGCGGATTGATGGCGATGATGGGAGGGATTCAGGGTCCGCAGGGATTCGATCCACCGAAATTGGTTCCCATGTCGGCCATGGTGGCCATTTGCAGTCTGACCCTGGCTGGAGTAGTTGCGGGTCTTTATCCGGCTCGGAGGGCGGCCATGCTGCAGCCAGTGGAAGCGCTGCGGCAGGAGTAACGCCAGAACTGAAGCAACAAGAACTGAGGCAATATGTTTCGTGATCTGCTCCAGGAAGCCTATGGAGCCATGCGCCACAATCGCCGCCGCACCGCGCTCACCATGCTGGGCATGGGATGGGGCATTGCCACGGTCGTGATGCTGCTCGCCTATGGCGATGGCTTTGGCCAGGCCTTCGCCAACATCTTCGCCAATTTCGGGACTAAGCTCGTCATCGTGGTTCCCGGCAAAACTTCCACACAGGCCGGCGGCCAGAAATCCGGAGTACAGATCCGTTTTACGCAGGACGATGTGGAAGCGCTCTCGACCAATCTTCCGCAAATCACGCGCATCACGCCCAGTGTCGACAAGCAAGCTAACGTGCAATACGACAACCGGGACTTCACCTTCCCCGTCAGCGGGAATGATCCGAACGTATATGCGATTCGCTCGCTGAAGCTCGGCCAGGGCCGGTTCTACAACATGGAAGATCAGGTGCAGCGCTCCCGTGTCGCGGTCATCGGCTCGGAGGCCAAGGACAAGCTGTTCTCCGGACGCAACGCACTCGGCGACCACATTCGGGTTGACGGCCTCAGCTTCGAAGTCGTTGGCGTTTTGAGCGCGAAAATGCAGGAGGGCAACGACGACATCAACCGCACCGTCTATATTCCCTTCACCACCATGGGCGACCTGAAAGATACCCACTACCTCGACACCATCTGGTTTAACTTCGACACTCCCGAGTTCGAGCGCATCGAGCCAGCGGTCCGCACCATTCTGTCGACGCAGCACAAATTCAACGAGTCCGACCGTGAGGCTGTGCGCGTGTTCAACCTGATGACGCAGCTTCATCAGTTCGAAATCATTACGCTTGGACTAAAGATCCTGATGGGTTTCATCGGCACTCTGACTCTCGGCATTGGTGGAGTCGGGCTGATGAATATCATGCTGGTTTCAGTCACGCAGCGGACGCGGGAGATTGGGGTGCAGAAAGCCCTGGGCGCACCCAGACGTTACATCCTGATGCAGTTTCTTGCCGAAGCACTAAGTATTACCTTCGTCGGCGGCGTCTTTGGAGTGATTCTGGCATACGTGGTCGCGCTCTCCGTGGGAAGGCTTACCTTGTACAGCGCTTTCGCGAAGAACGGAGAAGCCGGCGACATCCGGTTAATGATTGCTCCGGGAACTTTGATCGCTTCCACTCTCATCCTCGCTGCGGTGGGCCTTGTCAGCGGCATGATCCCGGCTTTTCGTGCCTCGCGTCTGAATCCCATCGAAGCTTTACGGCACGAATAGTGGCATCCCCGTCCGCCGAGCGCCACAAATCATGCGTCAATTCGCTTTAACTCCGAGTGGTGAGAGAATTCATTGCGTTCGCTCGTGAGACAGCCGTGCTCGCGAGCATCCGATAAACTATTTGTTCGAGAGTCAAACATGATCCGTTGCCCGCGCTCGAAGCACGCGTTATCCGCGGTTATCTCGTTCGGAATTGTGTTTGTCGTCCTTTGTCAGATCTCTACGGGCCAGCAATCATCGCCCAGCACTTGGACCGCGGAACAGGACCATCAAAACATGATGGATCAGCTCGGGATCAAAGCCCTCCGTCCCGGGCCGAGCGGAAATGAACAGGACCCCAATCACGCCAACTTCGACGAGGCGAAAGCCAATCCATTCGGCGATCTTCCCGATCCGCTCACATTAAAAAATGGACAAAAGGTCGCAACCGCGGAACAGTGGTGGAAGCAGCGGCGTCCAGAGATTGTCGAGGACTTCGAGCGCGAGGTCCTCGGACGCATTCCGCCGAATGTGCCCAAAGTGATCTGGACCGCGAAGAGCACGAACGATTCGAAGGCCGGAGCTTTCCCTGTCGTTGAGAAACAGTTGATTGGACACGTGGACAATTCCGCCTACCCCTCGATCAACGTAGACATTGAGATGACGCTGGTTACGCCGGGGAACGCGAAATATCCCGTGCCCGTAGTGATCATGTTCAGCAGCGCGTTCATCCGGCAGTTCATCGCGAGTCACCCGGAATTCAAGAAGATGATGGGGAGCGATCCGCCCTCGACGGAACAGCTCATTGCCAACGGCTGGGGCTACGCGCTGCTCGACACCAGCACCATCCAAGCGGATAACGGCGCAGGCCTCACCAAAGGAATTATCGGACTCACAAATCATGGTCAGCCGCGAAAGCCGGACGATTGGGGTGCGTTGCGTGCCTGGGCGTGGGGCGCCTCGCGCGCTCTCGATTATCTGGAGACGGATAAGACAGTTGATGCGAAGCGCGTCGGCATCGAAGGCGTCTCACGCTACGGCAAAGCTGCGCTGGTGACCATGGCATTCGATACTCGCTTTGCGGCCGCGCTCGTCGGCTCTTCTGGCGAGGGTGGGGCGAAACCGCACCGGCGAAATTTCGGAGAGGAAGTGGAGAATCTTACCGGTCCCGGCGAGTATCACTGGATGGCAGGTAATTTCTTGAAGTACGGCGCTTCCGAAGCTTCGTTCGGAAGCAAGAATGCCAAAGACTTGCCGGTAGACGCGAACGAACTGATTGCTCTGTGCGCACCGCGGCTGACGTTCATCAGCTATGGGATTCCCGACAAGGGAGATGCAAAGTGGCTGGACCACCAGGGCAGCTTTATGGCGACAGTGTCTGCAAAAAAGGTCTTCGAGCTATTGGGTGCGAAGGGACTGGGAGTGAACGAGGATTATCACAACGCCAACATGCCGCCAGTAAATACGGGCCTGCTCGATGGTCAACTCGCATGGCGGCAGCATGACCAGGGCCACACCGATGCCCCCAACTGGAAGTATTTCATTTCGTGGGCGGACAATTTTTTCAACTATCATCCCACGCCGTGGGAACTTCCCGCCGATCAGCCCGTTTTTCGGACGGACGCTAACTCTCTGGTGGCTCACTCGCAGCTGCTTGCGAAAGCGAAACAAGGTGGAATCGACGTTTACTTCGAAGGCGACTCAATTACGCGAAGGTGGGGCGCCACTGACTATCCGGATCTGCTCGCCAATTGGAAGCAGAATTTCTTCGGCTGGAATGCGGCTGACTTCGGATGGGGCGCCGATCGAACGCAGAACATCCTCTGGCGTTTAGAGAACGGCGAGTTGGACGGAGTCAGCCCTAAAGTCGTCGTCCTGCTAGCAGGCACAAACAACGTCGGCGATCTGACGGCTCCCGGTAGCGTCGATGAACGAGCCTCCGATGTGACGCGAGGACTGCAGGCGATTCTGCATCTGATTCAAGAGAAGGCGCCTGCCGCAACCGTCGTAATAATGGGAGTCTTTCCGAGGAACGACAATATGGCGTTCAATTCTGTCATCGACAAGATCAACCGCAATCTGTCGAAGCTGGCTGACGGCCGGAAGATTCGATATCTGAATATTAACGACGAACTCGCCGGCAGCGATGGAATCCTGCGCGATGGAATGATGAACGCAAAAGACAAACTCCATCCCACCGCGAAGGCGTATCAAGTCTGGGCTGACGCGCTGAAACCTGTACTTACAGAGTTGTTGGGGCCTCCCTCATCGGTGGATCACGCCTCACCGCCTACGGGTGATCCCGCCGCGCAGCACTGAAGGGAAATCCTTTTATATTCTGACGCACTAAGATCGATCCTCGCCTGCTTCGATATCGCCAAGCAGTCACCATTCTGCGAGACCTGGAAGAGTCAACTCCACCGAAAAGATACAAACGTTTGACTGTCATGTGACATTCGCTCACCTGGCCGCCGTCTACTCTCCATTACACCGAGTTCCGATGCGAGCAGCGGAAACGGTCAAAGAGAGGACACTATGAAACAACTCACGGAAGTTCTGGAACGCGGCGCCAACCGGCGTACATTTCTCAAGAGAAGCGTGGTCGCCGGAGCTGTGGCGACCGTAGGAGCTGGCATCCTGGGCCGCGGGTTACCCGCGTCCGCCCAGACAACCAGAAATTCGCAACTTTCCAACGGAGACATCGCGATCCTGCAATTCCTGGCAGCAGCCGAATTGATCGAATCGGACCTTTGGACTCAGTATGCCGAACTCGGGGGCATCGGCAATAATCCACCCATCGAAGTAGACCCGAACCAACCGTTGAACCCTTACCAGGTAGCCTTGTCGAATCTCGATGGCGACGGACCGCAATACATCGCCAGCAACACACTCGACGAAATCAGCCACGCAACGTTCCTCAATGCATATCTCGAGTCAAGAGGAGCCGAGCCGGTCAACTTCGACGAGTTCCAGACCTTGCCCGGAAGCACCGCCCAAGGGTCATCGGGCGCCTCGCGTCTCACCAATCTGATGAATCTCAACGTCGACACCAGTTGGTTCGTTCGCTACCGTAGCGCGACCAATCCCGACCTCGGCGCAACTTTTCCGCAGGCGATCACTCTGAACGGAGTGACTGCCATTCCCAGAAGCGATGCCGATTACAACGGAAAGCCCAACCCCAACTTTCCCGGCAACGATCATATTCAGGCGATCGCGAATGTGGCTGCCTTCCACTTCGGACAGATTGAGCAAGGCGGATCGAGTCTTTACGCAGCCATGAGCCAAAAAGTGACAGATCCGGAGGTGCTCGAGATCACTCTGGGCATCGGCGGAGACGAGATCGCTCACTTTTTGGAATGGGTTGATTTCGCCGGCAACGGAGTGCAGGCTCCGGTCGCGCCATTCAAGGATCCAATCTCCGGGCTGACCTTCACAAACTTTTTCAACCCACTCAATCCGCTGGTACAGCCCAGCTTGATCTTCCCCGTCCCTGTCGAATTCAAGCCCAACCTGCCGCGCGTATCGATCATTCGTCCGCTGACCGATAAGTTTGGCGGCGCCATGGCTGCAGTGCAAGGCCTCACTGCCAGTGGACTCTTCATCGGCCAAAGCCAGAAGTTCTTTACCACGATCCAGGCGATGGCTGTCGCCGCCGATGCCGCTCAACGCGGCGTCTGAACGCTGTCAGAAGGGCTGTCAGCACCGGCTTGTTTGTGTTGCCGCAAAAGACGGGCGTTGTCCATCGTGATCTCCCGGAGTACCCGCCGGGCATAGCTTGCGGTACAGCGCCCGTTCTTTCGGATCGTCCCGACCGAATTCATTCTTTGGAGGAATACCGATGTTTGAAGGCTTGTTTCAACCGATGCATATACTCCTCATCGCTGGAATCGCTTTGCTGATCTTTGGTCCCAAAAAGCTGCCTGAGTTGGGAAAAGGCATGGGAGAAGGGATTCGCGGCTTCAAGGCCGCGATGCAGGGGAAAGAGGAATCGACGGCAGCGGCGCCAACACCGAAAACCGGTGAGGAAAAAGCATGATTCCAACTTATACCGGCATGCCCGATCCTGCTGCACGCGCGCGACGCAATAATTCGGGGGACTTCATTCGCCGGCAATAATCTTCAAAACTCGGCCGCGGTCCATGCCAGAGCAAGTCCTCGACCGTAGTGAAAACGGGCACATCGAGCCGCAGAGTTGCGAGCGTGCGAAACAGCACCGCGTCATTCCACGAACTGAACAGCGACTCCGACAGCGCGCGCGCTTTGCGGATCGACGGCTGCCATTCTTTCCAATCCTTCGGAATGTTTTCCAGATGAGAATATTGCGATAAGACAGAAGCCGCCGCCTTCTGCCCCCATCCTGCCACGCCGGGAAATCCATCGGCACTGTCGCCGACCACCGCCAGATAATCCGAGATCGATTGCGGGCTCACACCAAACTTGGCAACAACGCCGGCTTCATCCCGTACAGTGTCATGCCGCCGGTCGAGCTGCACGACTCGTGTGCCAACCACACACTGGCTGAGGTCTTTGTCCGGAGTGCAAATGAATACTTGCTTGACTTGGTCGTCCAGCGCGGCTTTTGCAGCGGCTGAGGCGAGCGCATCATCCGCCTCGAATTCGACCATGGGCCATACCACCACGCCCATCGCCTCCAGCGCTTCTTCAAGAATTGGAAACTGCGAAAGCAGTTCCGGCGCGACGCCCTCGCTGGTCTTGTAGCCGGGATAGAGGTCGTTGCGAAACGACTCCACCACGTGATCG
>JBEKRY010000027.1:0-31948 GCA_049517555.1 Candidatus Sulfotelmatobacter sp.
TCGGGCGGCTTCGGCATGATTTCGAATTGATGCACCGAAATCGGCTTCTGGCGGTGGACCGTGCCCAGACAGTCGGCCCCGGTGTCGCCCCCGCCGATGATGACTACGCGCTTGCCGGTGGCGAGAATGTCGGCGGCGGGATCAAGCGTGTCGCCGTGGCAGCGCCTGTTCTGCTGCGGAAGGAATTCCATGGCGTAGTGAATTCCCTTGAGTTCGCGGCCGGGGATTTTCAAATCACGCGGGTGCTCGGAGCCTCCGGCCAGCACGATGGCGTCGAAGTCACGGCGCAGATCCTCGACCGGAATCTTGCTGCCGACCTCGGCGTTGGTCACGAACTTCACGCCCTCGGCGGACATCTGCTCGAGGCGGCGATCGATGATGTGTTTCTCCAGTTTGAACTCGGGGATGCCGTAGCGGAGCAATCCGCCGATGCGGTCATTCTTCTCAAAAACCGAAACCGTATGGCCGGCGCGGCAGAGTTGCTGCGCCGCCGCGAGGCCGGCGGGGCCAGAACCGACAATGGCCACTTTCTTTCCGGTGCGAAGTTTCGAGGGCTCGGGGTGAATCCAGCCTTCGAGGAATCCGCGCTCGACAATATTTTTTTCGTTCTGCTTGATTGTGACGGGAGGCGCGTTAATGCCCAGAACACACGAGGCTTCGCATGGCGCGGGACAGATTCGCCCGGTAAATTCGGGAAAATTATTGGTGGCGTGCAGCTGGCGGACTGCGTCTTTCCAGCGGCCGTGATAGACCAGATCGTTCCAGTCGGGAATGAGATTGCTGACGGGACATCCGGTCTGGCAGAACGGGACGCCACAATCCATGCAGCGGGCGCCCTGCGTGCGAAGTTTTTCTTCGGGAAAATCCTGGTAGATTTCGAACCAGTCGTTGACGCGCTCAGTCACCGGGCGACGGGGAGCCAGCTCGCGCGAATAATCCATGAAGCCGGTGGTCTTACCCAAGTTGCACCTGCCCATGCAACACCTGCCCATGCTGCGCTTGCGGCTCCGATTGCGCGAGCGCGGCGAACGGCGGAGCGGGAATGTAGGCCTGTTCGCTGCGGTTCATGCCCAGCACACGTTTGAATTCGTGCGGAAAGACCTTGATAAAGCGGGAAGCCACATCGCGCCAGTTGTCGAGAATCCATTTGGCGCGGCGGCTGGCGGTCAGTTCCGAGTGGCTCAACAGAAGATCTCTGACGATCTGTATATCCGACTCCTCAAGCAAGGGCTCGAGGTCAACCGAATCCAGATTGCACCGCTTCTCGGTGAAGTCTCCGCGCTCATCAAAAACATAGGCAGCGCCTCCGCTCATGCCGGCGGCGAAATTTCTGCCGCAAGAGCCGAGCACCAGCACGATGCCATTGGTCATGTACTCGCAACCGTGATCGCCAACACCTTCGACCACCGCCGTTGCGCCGGAATTGCGGACGGCGAAGCGCTCACCGGCAACTCCGTTGAAGAACGCTTCTCCGCTGGTCGCGCCATACAAGGCGACGTTGCCGATCAGGATATTTTCTTCGGGGGCAAAGCCGGAGGCGCGCGGCGGATACACGATAATGCGACCGCCGGAAAGTCCCTTGCCGACGTAGTCGTTCGCTTCACCCTCAAGCGAAAGCGTGACTCCCTTGGCCAGAAACGCCCCCAGACTCTGACCTGCCGAGCCCGTGAGGTGAACGCGGATCGTGTCGTCGAGCAAGCCAGCCGAGCCGTAACGGCGGGCAATTTCACCGCTCAGCATGGAGCCGACCGAGCGGTGGATGTTGCGCACGGCAAACTTCACTTCGATCGGTGAAAGAGTTGTGAGCGTGTCGTGCACTTGCAGAAGAATCTTGTGATCGAGCGCCTGCTCCAACCCGTGATCCTGCGCCTGCACCCGGCGGCGGGCGACCCGTGACGGCGTGGGCGGGTTATAGAGGATCGCGGAGAAGTCGAGGCCCTTGGCCTTCCAGTGATCTTTCCAGTGATCGACGGCCGGCTCCACGTCCAGCATGTCGACGCGGCCCACCATTTCATCGACGGTGCGGAAGCCGAGGTCGGCCATGTATTGGCGAAGTTGCTCGGCGATGAAGAAAAAGAAATTGATGACGTGCTCGGGCTGACCTTTGAATTGTTGCCGCAGCACGGGATCTTGCGTGGCGATGCCGACCGAGCAAGTATTGAGATGGCATTTGCGCATCATGATGCAGCCCATCGCGATCAGTGGGGTGGTGGCAAAGCCGAATTCCTCGGCGCCTAACAGCGCGGCGATAGCCACGTCGCGGCCAGTCTGCAGCTTGCCGTCAGTCTGTACGCGAATGCGGCCACGCAGATCGTTCAACAGGAGGACTTGTTGCGTTTCCGCGAGGCCCAACTCCCATGGAATGCCGGCATGCTTGATCGAACTCAACGGGGACGCGCCGGTGCCGCCGGTGTCGCCGCTGATCAGAACCACGTCGGCGTGCGCTTTGGCTACGCCTGCGGCGACCGTGCCGACACCGACTTCCGCTACAAGTTTCACGGCGATGCGCGCCTGCGGGTTCACATTTTTCAGGTCGTAGATCAGTTGCGCGAGGTCTTCGATCGAATAAATGTCGTGGTGCGGCGGCGGCGAGATCAAGCCAACGCCTGGGATGGAATGCCGCAAGCGGGCGATCACTTCATCGACCTTGTGGCCGGGGAGTTGGCCGCCCTCGCCGGGCTTCGCGCCTTGCGCCATTTTGATCTGCAATTCGTCGGCGTTGACGAGGTAGTTGGCGGTCACCCCGAAACGCGCTGAGGCTACCTGCTTGACGGCGCTGCGGCGCAGGTCACCGTTGGGGTCGGGGGTAAAGCGCGCTTCGTCTTCTCCGCCCTCGCCGGTGTTCGATTTTCCGCCGATGCGGTTCATGGCGATGGCGAGCGTCTCATGCGCCTCTTTGGAAATGGAGCCGAACGACATGGCGCCGGTGGTGAAGCGCTTGACGATTTCTTTCGCGGGCTCGACCTCTTCCAGAGGAACGGGCTGTTCGGCCTTTCTTAGTTTCATCAGGCCGCGCAGCGTGCAGAGGTTCGCGTTCTGGTTGTCGATGAGGTCGGTGTATTCCTCGAAAGTTTTGAAGCTATCTTGTCTTACCGCTTGCTGCAGCTTGCTGATGGTCTGCGGATTGAGCAGGTGATATTCGCCGTTCACGCGCTGGTGATAAGCGCCGCCGACGGCAAGTTCGGTTTCAAACTCGGTGAGCGGGCGGAAGGCGTATTCATGTTTCAATTGCGCTTCCGCAGCGAGCACAGGGAGCCCGATGCCTTCGATGCGCGAAGTGGTGCCGGCGAAATAGGCGTCGATCAATTCTTTGTTCAGGCCGATGGCTTCGAAGACCTGCGCGCCCTGATAACTCTGCAGCGTGGAAATGCCCATCTTCGAGAAGGTTTTCAGTAAACCCTTCTTGATGGCTTTCATGAAATGCTTGACCGCGAGTTCGGGTGTGGTGTCGTCCCCGAGCTCGCCGCGGCGGGCCAGGTTTTCTACGCTTTCGAGCGCGAGGTAGGGATTGATCGCGCTGGCTCCGTAGCCGCTGAGTAGGGCGAAATGCATGACTTCGCGCGGTTCGCCGGATTCGGTAATCAGCGCGACCTGGGTTCTAGTTTCTTCGCGGACGAGCAAATTGTGAACGGCGGCCAACGCGAGCAGGCACGGGATGGGTGCATAGTCTTTGTTCACGCCGCGATCGGAGAGGATCATCAGCGAATAGCCGGCCTTCACGGCTAATGAAGCTCGCTGGCAGAGTTCGTCGAGGGCGCGCTTGAGTCCGGCTTCGCCGTCGCTGGCGCGAAACAGGGCGGGCAGCGTCGTCGCCAGCAGGTCGCGATTCGAGACGCGACGCAACTTTTCCAGTTCGCGATTCGAGAGCAGCGGATGCGCTAACTTCAGCATGTGACAGTTCTCGGGCGCTTCGTCCAGAATGTTGCGCTCGCTGCCGATGTAGCTGATGAGCGACATGACCATCTCTTCGCGAATGGGGTCGATGGGCGGATTGGTGACCTGGGCAAATAATTGCTTGAAGTAATTGAACAGCGACTGCGGCTTGTCGGAGAGACAAGCCAACGGCGTGTCGGTACCCATGGAACCGATGGGTTCCTCGCCCTTCGTGGCCATGGGGCCGAGGATCATGCGCAAATCTTCGTCGCTGTAGCCGAAAGCGCGCTGGCGGCGGAGAAGCGTCTCAGCGTCGGGGTTGTGCATGCGCGTGGGCTCGGGGAGTTCATCAATGGTGATCTGATTTTCTCTCACCCACTGCGCGTAGGGCTGCTGGGACGCGAGCTTCTCTTTGATTTCTTTATCGGAAACGATGCGGCCTTCAACCGTATCGACCAGGAACATCTTCCCTGGCTGCAGGCGGCCTTTGCTCTTGACCTGTTCGGGGGCGATGTCGAGCACTCCGGCTTCCGAGGCCATTACGACCAGACCGTCATGCGTGACCACGTATCGGCCGGGGCGGAGGCCGTTGCGATCGAGCGTGGCTCCGATGACGCGGCCGTCGGTGAAGGCAATCGCGGCGGGGCCGTCCCAGGGTTCCATCAAGCAAGCGTGGTATTCGTAGAAAGCGCGCTTCTCCGGCTTCATGTGCGGATTGCCCGACCAGGCTTCGGGAATCAGCATGGCCATCACGTGCGGCAGGCTGCGTCCGGACTGCAGGAGCAACTCGACGGCGTTGTCGAAGTTCGAGGAATCACTGCCGTCGGGCGCGATGACGGGATGGAGTTTTTTTATGTCGTCGCCGAACAATGGCGACTCGAGCAGCGACTGGCGGGCTTGCATCCAGTTCACGTTGCCGCGGAGGGTATTGATCTCGCCGTTGTGGGCGATGTAGCGATACGGATGCGCCCGCTGCCAACTGGGAAACGTGTTTGTGGAGAAGCGCTGGTGTACCAGGCACAACGCGCTGACCGCGTCGGGGTCGGAGAGCTCGCGGTAGAAATTCTCGATCTGCGGTGCGAGCAATAAGCCTTTGTACACGATCGTGCGGCAAGAGAGCGACGGGATGTAGAACATCTCGGCGTCTTCAATGCCGGACTCGCGAATCTCGTTCTCCGCCCGCTTGCGTACCACGTAGAGTTTGCGCTCGAAGGCATCTTCGTCCATGCCGGGAGCGCAGCGCATGAAAATCTGCTGAATATAGGGTTGCGAAGCGCGCGCCACGCGGCCAATTGCCGAAGCGTAGACCGGGGTATCGCGCCAGCCGAGTAAGGTCAGGCCTTCTTCGCGAATAATACGCTCGAGAATTCCCTCACACTGCAGGCGCTGGTGCTTCTCGACCGGAAGGAAGGTCATGCCGACGCCATAGGTTCCCGGTTTCGGCAGCGTGAAGCCCAGCTTCTCGCATTCGCGGGCGAAGAATTTGTGCGGAATCTGGATCAGGACGCCGGCGCCATCGCCGGTTTCTGGATCGCAGCCGCAGGCGCCGCGATGCGCCAGGTTGAGCAACACCTGGATTCCCTTCTGGATAATGTCGTGACTTTTATGGCCGCTGATGTTGGCGACAAAACCAATGCCGCAGGCGTCGTGCTCGTGCGCGGGATTGTAAAGTCCCTGGGCGGGCGGCAGGCCATTGCTCGAATTTAGACGCGTCTTCCTCATCGTCGCCCTCATCACGGAGTCCGACTTCGTCCAGCGGACTGAATTCCTTTCGAATCACTCGCTCTTCACTAATGTTCTTGGGCTTGGCCTGCTGGGGCGACGGGCGTCGCACACCTCTGCTCAGGAACAGAGCTCATATTGTCTGGCCTTGCGGCAGGCAAGTACAATGCAGAATTTCGATGCAAGTCATGCAAATTTCAGGGTGCGGCTGGGCGTGGCGGACACCTGGGAATTAACCTCGGAGGGAGGGGAAGTTCGCTATAATTCGCTGAACCACAATGGACTTCGATCAACTCATCACGTTCCTGGAAGTTGCCCGGCAGGGTAGCTTTTCGCGCGCCGGAGAGAAGGTCTTCCGCTCCCAGTCTGCGGTCAGCGCGCAAATCCGGCAACTGGAGCAGGAGTATGGCGACCGGTTGCTCGACCGCTCGGGCAAGACGGTAAAACTGACTCCGGCCGGGCAGGTGTTTTTCGAGTATGCGGAGAAGCTGAAGGCGCTGCGCGACGAATCGCTGATGGCCGTGGCTGACCACAGCGGCACGCCTCGCGGCACGCTGCGGGTCGGTGCCAACGAGGCCACGTGTTTGTATGTTCTGCCCGAGGTTTTCGGCGAATACTGCCGGCTTTATCCGCCGGTGCAGATCAGCATCTATCGCAACTTCACCTACAAGATTGTGGAGAAGCTGGAAAACGGACAGGTGGAAGTGGGCATTCTTACTTTGCCGATTCAGTCTCCCAGCCTGAAAATTCAGCCCATTTTCCGGGACAAGCTGATGTTGATGGTGAGCCCCAAGAATGCGCTGGCCAAGTTCAAAGTTGTGCCGGTCAGCGAGATCGTGAAACATCCGCTGCTGTTCCCCAAGACGGGGCATACGCGTAGGCTGCTGGACAAGCTGTTCCGGCCCCATGCGGCCGAGCTGCAGGTGCGCATGGAACTGCCCAGCATTGGCATGATCAAGAGCTTCGTGGCGGCGGATTTGGGAGTGTCTCTGATCAGCGCGTCGTTTGCTCGTGACGAAGTCGAGTCGGGCCGGGTGAAGTTGATTGAGATCGAGGATGCGGTGCTGTATCGCGAGCTGGGACTGGCCTACCGGCGGGATCGGACGCTGTCGGTGGCTTCCACTGCTTTTGTGGCTTTGCTGCGGCAGTTCGCTACGAATCTGAAGAAGACGGACGAGTAGCTTAGCGGCGCTCACTTCGAAAACCCTCGAGCTGCGCTCGAGGGACAGCCGGGGGCGGTTGTCCCCACATAAACCCTGCGACCGACCCCGGTTTCAATCCAAGACTTCGATTGCTTCTATCGGAATTTTGAATTTCTCCTGGACGGCGCTCCCAAGTATCCTCACTTTGCGGTTTTTTTGTTGTCTGCAATAAGACTTTTTATGACGACCATCATCCAGAAGGACACGCGAATTACATCGACAGGCACAGTTATGTCGACACGAATTAGTACGTGTCTTCTGGAGGACGGAATCGGATGAAGTAGAGCAATCTTAAGAGATTCACCCGAACCCACCGCCAGAAGTGATCTGGCGGTGGGTTTTTGTTTTGCGGCAAAGAATTCAGAAACGGAGCTGGATATGAGCGGAAATAGAGCTGGAGACCGAACTGAAGACCTAGCGGGAAGCGAACGGCAAAGCAGATTCGACAGAAGCGATGACGTGGTGGTGATGAAGTTTGGAGGTACGTCGGTGGAAGACGCAGCCGCTATTCGCCGTCTCATTGGCATCGTGCAGAGCAGGATTGGTTCGCAGCCGGTGGTCGTGGTCAGCGCACTGGCCGGAGTTACGGACCAACTGCTGGAGGCTGGGACCGCGGCTGCGGCGGGCCATCTGGGTTCGGCCTTGGCCACGGTGAGGAGTATTTATGTCCGGCATGAAGAGTTGGCGGACTCTCTGATCGACGATTCCGCTTACAGCGCGCTTGATCGCGAATTACGGGGCGAGTTTCGTTCGCTGGAATCGCTGCTGCACGATCTCGCAGCCGCGGGTCGACTGGATCTTAAATCGCAGGACGATCTGCTCGGGTTCGGGGAGCGCTTTTCGAGCTGGCTGGTGAAGGAAGCACTGTCTCAGGCGGGAATCGACGCGGCGCACGTCGACGCGCGGAGTTGCATTGTCACCGACGCGCGTCACGGGCAGGCAAATCCGGTGTGGGACGTGACTGAGCAACGGATTCAGGAGACGGTGAGTCCACTCTTGGAGCGCGGACAATTGCCGGTGCTGGGCGGCTTCATCGCCTCGACCTGCGACGGAGTGCCGACGACTTTGGGGCGCGGCGGGTCCGACTTCAGCGCGGCGATCGTTGGGGCGGCATTGTGTGCCTCTCGGATCGAGATTTGGACCGATGTGGATGGGATTATGACGACCGATCCTAAGCTCTGTTCTGACGCGCGCGTGATTCGCCGGATAAGTTTTGAGGAGGCGACGGAGTTAGCGCACTGGGGTGCGAAAGTTTTACATCCGGCGACGCTGGCTCCGGCAATGCGACAGAATATTCCAGTTTACGTTCTGAATTCAACGCGGCCTGAAGGTCCAGGCACAGAGATTGTGGGCAGGACAAGGAGCAGCAGCGTTGTGAGCGCCATTACCGCCAAGAGAAACGTAGCGGCGGTTGAGATTGAATCGGCGCAAGGGGTTAATTCAGAGCTGTTGAATGCTGTCTATGCAGTCTTTGAACGGCATTCCTGCGCCGTGGATGTGATGGCCACGTCCCTGGGGCGCATATCGTTATTGGTAGGCTCGACGGCTGCATTGCCCGCGATCAGCGCCGATCTTCGCGGCGTGGCCGGAGTGAGCTGCGACCTGCGATGGGAAAATCAGAAGGCGCTGGTCTGCCTGGTGGGGGAGAACATTCGACGACAACCGGAAATAGCCAGCCGGGCATTCGCAGCACTGTCAGATCTGGACGTGCGCGTGGTTTGCCAGGAGGCTTCTGACCGGACGATCTCTTTGTTGGTAGAAGAATCGAAGGTCGAAGAGTCGGTGCAACGGCTGCACCGAATATTTTTTCCGCGGCGTGAACCCGCACGCGATTGGGGAGGACTCTCCAGCGCATACTGCCAGGCGGGCTAGAGTGAAGCAGCAGCTCAGTTGCCGAGCTTGGCAGCTTTCGCCGTTTCAGCCGATGGAGCCGGCTCGATCTCGATAATGTGCAGGCCGCACTCGGTCTTGCTGAATCCCGACCAACGTCCGGCGCGCGGATCTTCTCCTGGACGGACGGCGCGGGTGCAGTGGGTGCAGCCGATGCTGGGATAGTCCTGGTTGTGGAGCGGATTGTAGGGCACGTCATGATCGTGGATGTAGCGCCACACCTGCTTTGACGTCCAGTCGATAATCGGATTGACCTTCACCAAGCCGAACTTGTTATCCCATTCAATTCTGTGCGCGCTTGAACGGACTGAGGTTTGGTCGCGGCGAATGCTGGTGATCCATGCGCTCAACTCGCCGAGTTTGCGGCGCAGCGGTTCGACCTTTCGCAGGCTGCAGCAGCGGTCGGGATCACGCGTCCACAGCGCTGTTCCGTGAGTGCGCTCCTGCTCTTCCGGCGACAACACGGGATATACTTTCTCGATCGCGATTCCGTACTTCTCTTCGATCCGGTCCATTAAGTTATAGGTCTCGGGGAAAAGGAATTCGGTGTCGATGGTAAACAGGCGGAAACCTTTGCGAACCCGCGACGCCATATCGATCAACACCATTCCTTCTGCGCCGAACGCGGAGGAAATCGCCACGCGGTTCCCGAAGGTCTCGAACGCCCAGGTCAGAGCCCGCTGCGGGCTCCAGTTCTCGGCCACGTGCTGAACCTCTGCGATCTTCTGCTTAACGTCGTTACTATCGATTTGGATCTGGTGGTTCACGCGAGTGGCTCCTCGTTCGTTCTAAAGTCGGATACGGAAGTGGGATCTGCAAACAACGCAGACGGAAGAGCGCTTGCGTCCGCGGCAATCGGCGGCACACTGAATTGCTGCGCCAGGGCTGCGGGGTCGGCGAAGTTCACAACTTGTCCTACGACCAACAGCGTAGGGGCGGAAAGTTTCGGCGAGTGGCGCAACTCGGCGATGGTGCAGCGGTGAGTGCGCTGCTCCGGGGTGGTTGCGCGCGAAATGATGGCGCAGGGAGTTTGCCCCGAAAGGCCGGCAGCTTTCAGCTTGGCAGCAACTTCAGAGTAGTTCTGCCCAGGCATATAAATCACCAGGGTTGCGCCGCTTCCGGCCAGCTTGCTCCAGTTTGCAGCTTCGCTTCCAGGAGCTTGATGCGCCGTGATGAATATCAGGGCTGACGAAGCGTGGCGATGAGTCAGGGGAATTTGCGACACGGCTGCCGCACCCATGGCGGAACTGATGCCCGGAATAATCTCGAATGCGATGTTGGCCCGGCGCAGGGCTTCGATCTCTTCACCGGCTCGACCGAAGATGAGTGGGTCGCCACTTTTTAGGCGCACGACACGCAGCCCGGAATCGGCGAGCGCGATCATCAGAAAATTGATTTCTTCCTGCAAGATCCTTTTCTTTCCGCAGCGCTTGCCGACATTGTGGACCTGAGCCTTCGCAGGAATGAGTTTCAGGATTTCCGGAGCGACCAAATCGTCATGCAACACCGCATCCGCCGTGCGCAGCAAGCGCAGCGCTTTCAGCGTGAGTAACTCGGGGTCGCCCGGTCCGGCGCCCACGAGATAGACTTTCCCCTTCACACTCTTAGCCATCAGGCTCCCTCTGCCTTCGCGGCGAGTTCGGGCATTTCCGCCACAGCCGCATCGAGCGCTTCCCTGCTGGCCAGCGAATGCAGCAGATCGAGTTTGCGTTCTTTGTCGAGATCGCTGGCAAGGATCAGCCTGCGAGTCTCGCCGAGTTCAGCGACCCACGCGGCGTAGCCGGGGCCAAATTGTTTTTCCAGCTGCTGGCGAATTTTCTGGGCCAGCGACGGGCTTTGGCCGGCGGTTGAAACGGCGATCTGCAGATCGCCGCGGCGCACCACCGCGGGATAGAAGAAATCGCAGAGGTCAGGAACGTCGACCACATTGCACAGCACGCCGCGTTTCTGGGCTTCTCGATAAACGCGTTCATTTAACGTGCGGGAATTCGTGGCCACAACTGCGAGAAACGCGCCGTCCAGGTCAGCGGCTGTGAAAGCGCGCAAGTCGAGTTCGAGCTTTCCAGCACGCGCCCATTCGCGAACGGTGGGGCTGGCATCGAGGGAAACCACACGGATGCGCGCGCCGGTCTCGAGCAGGCCGCCGATCTTCGGTTCGCCGATTCTTCCGGCTCCAACGACCAGAACCTGCCTGCCTTCCAGTTTCAGAAACATGGGAAATAAATTAGTCACCGAGCCCTCCTGCTTGGGCCAGAGTTCGAGTGTTGTCGGGGAGATCGCGAACGACTTCGGCTACGACTTCTCCTGCCAGAAGTTCGCGCAATTGCGTATTGTTGTGGCGAGCAAAAAAGCGGCGCAGATTTTCGCCGGGTTCCCGCTGCTCCAGATAGCTGCCCAACAACCGCTCCAGAGCATCTGGAACCTCGGTCGCGGCGCAGCGATATCCAATCGGACGCGCCGTGGCCTGATGCAGGCCAAGAGCACCTCCCACGCAGAAGTAGTAGGCGTCGACCATGCGGTCTTGAACTTTAATCTTCTTGCCTTCGATGCCGATGTCGGCAATCCAGTGCTGTCCGCAACTGTTGGGGCATCCGGTGACGTGCAGTTTCAGATGCTGGTCAAAACCCGGCAAGCGCTCTTCCAGTTCTTCGACCAGCCAGCGGGAGAAAGCTTTGGTTTCGGTGATGGCGATTTTGCAGAATTCGGTTCCGCTGCATGCCACGGTGCCACGCGCGAAGGCGGAGCCACCGACTCGGAGACCGACCGCGTCGAGCTCTTTTGCCAAGGGTTCGGCGTTGAGTGTGGGGACGTTCACCACCAGCAGGTTTTGCATGTTGGTGGCACGTAACTCGCCACCGGCATGGCGTTCGGCGAGGTCTGCGGCCGATCGCATCTGCTCTGCCGTAATGCGGCCGCGGAGCGCCACCGCTCCTACATACGAGAAACCGGCCTGCTTTTGGGCGTGAATTCCTACGTGATCGCGGTAGACATCGTCGGGCGGATGTTCTTCCACGGCGGGATCGAGTTTGAATCCGATGCGGTCTTGCAACTCGGCGAGGAAACGGTCGGCGGTCCAGCCGTGGCGCAGGAAGAGAAATTTCAGCCGGGCGCGTTCGCGATGTTCGCGCAGAACGTCGGAGTCACGAAACAATTCGGCAATCCCCTTGATCACGGGCAGAACCTGGTTCCAGCGCACGAATGCGTTCAGGCGCGCGGCCAGATAAGGTTCTGCAGATAGTCCGCCGGCTACTCGCAGTGAGAAGCCGACTTCCGGCCTTCCCCCGACAGTGCGGGTAATTGCAGTCAGGCCAATGTCATTGATTTCGGGATAGGGGCACCACACGCGGCATCCGGTGATGGAGATTTTGAACTTGCGCGGCAGGTTGTAGAAATCGGCATTGCCTGCCAGCAACTGCGAGGCTTCAAGAACCAGCGGCGAGGCGTCAACGATCTCGTGGGCGTCTACGCCGGCGACCGGGCAACCGGTGACGTTGCGCACGACATCGCCGCAGGCGCCGGTGGTGTTGAGTCCGACTTGCCAGAGGCCGTCGAGCACCTCCGGCAGCGATTCGATGGTGACCCAGTGCAGTTGAATATTTTGGCGAACGGTGAGGTCGGCGATTCCGTTGGCGTGTTGGCGGGTCAGGTCGGCGATGGCGCGCAGCTGGCGGGAAGTCATGATGCCGTTGGGAATGCGGATGCGCACCATGAAACGCTGCAGAGCCTTGCCCACGCCACCCTGGCCGCCGGTTACGCCGGCGCCGTCACCTTGGGTGTAAACACCCCACCAGCGGAAATAAGTGCCGATCCATTCGGCGGGGATGGAATCGAATCCTTCGCGGGCGAAGCGGCGGATCTCTTGGAGCCCGTCCCAGGGATTCATGGCGCGCTTCAGGCGCTCAGCGCGCTGCGCCGTTGTTTCTTTTTTCTTTCCTATCACAGATGCCGGTGTCTCAAGTGTTTGTGTCATAAATTGAAAATCAGGTGAAAACTGAAGGTGCACGGCAAATAAAAAACCCACCGCCAGGTTCAACTGGCGATGGGTTTATGAGTGCCGTGTTTAAGAAGAAACTCTTAGGTCAGCAACCTCCCCGCGCCAGCGCACACGCATGCACAACAACAACAAGTGCAGCAGCACATGGAGCGAAGATTGCGGTTCTCTGACATTGGTCTTTGAATAGTAAGTTGAGAGGCCCGCGCCGTCAACAATCTTACGTAACCCCTTGGATTCATATTTTCGATAGAAGGAATCATAAATTTTGCGCATACGGCCTCCATGACCCGATTGCATCGTAGAATCAGCCACTTAGCTCTCGCGCAACCGGTCAGTGATAAACTCACTTGCTGCAAAAGCTGCCCACAGTCTCACCTCGCCTGGAAAGGTTGCGTGTGTTTTGATGAAGCGTACCGCCATCCTCTGTTTATTGTTACTCGCGATTCTTCACTCCTCTGTTTTGTTGGTATCACAGACCTCCGCCGCTCCTGACCCCTATAGCCCGACGCTCGACCGTTTAGAGACGCTCACCGCGCAGAGCGAGGCCGAATGGCGCGTTCATGCCGACGTACCGCATCCCGAGTATCCGGGGCTCAAGGACTCGGACTGGAGCTTCCTCACGGTAAAGAACGGTTCGGGACCGGGCGGAAGAAATGTGAACCAGGAGCACTGGAACGGAACGCGCGTATTCCGCCGCTGGGTGCAGATTCCCGAGAAGATCAACGGCTATGCCACGCAGGGCTCGCGGGTATCGCTGGATCTGCGATTTGGCAGCCCAGACGGCTTGAGGATCACAGTCTTCTCGAACCAAGCGATTCTTTATCGCGGCAGCGACGACGATATTCTGCCTGTGCTTCTGAGCGAGAGCGCGCAGCCGGGGCAGAAGTTTCTGATTGCGGTGCGGGTGGTCGCGGGCGAGAAGGCGCAAGCTGAATTCTTTCACAGCGCACTCACGATCGAGCCACCGCACACTCGCCCCGACCCCGCGTTTCTGCGGATGGAACTGCTCGCCGCGCGACCCGTCATCACCGCGTATGAAGAAGGAAAAGCCGAGCGCCAGCAGCAACTCGATGCGGCGCTGAAGGCGATTGATTTCTCGCCGCTGGAGCGCGGGGATCAGGCTGGCTTCGATGGGTCGCTGAATGCGGCTCACGCGAAACTGGAGGAGCTCAAGCCCTGGCTGCAGCAGTTCGATATTCGCATTGTGGGTAACTCGCACATTGACATGGCGTGGCTGTGGCCGTGGACCGAAACGGTTGAAGTTGTGCGCAATACGTTTCAGAGCGTGCTTGATTTGATGCGCGAGTATCCGGACTTCAAGTTCACCATGTCGTCGGCGCGAACGTATGAGTGGATGCAGGAGAAATATCCTGCGCTGTTTCATGAGATTGAGCAGCGAGTGAAGGAAGGGCGATGGGAGATCATTGGCGGCATGTGGGTCGAGCCCGACCTGAATATGCCGGACGGCGAGTCGCTGGTGCGGCAGATTCTGGTGGGCAAACGCTACTTCCAGAAAAATTTTGGCGTGGATGTGAAAATCGGGTGGAATCCGGATTCGTTCGGATACAACTATCAACTGCCGCAGATCTACAAGAAATCGGGCATGGATTATTTCGTGACGCAGAAGCTGCTGTGGGCACACGAGTTCACCGTTTTTCCCTACAAGCTTTTTTGGTGGCAGGCGCCGGACGGCAGCCGGTTGCTTACTTATTTTCCGCATGACTATGCGGGCGGCATCGACGCGGAGCCGCTGGCGACGGATCTTTCGATCTGGATGCCTTCCATCTACGGCAAGACTGTCCCCAAGAAACCTGAAATGATGCACCTGTACGGCGTGGGTGATCATGGCGGCGGGCCGACGCGCATCATGCTCGACAATGCGGAGCGGCTGCGAGCTCCAGACGCGGTATATCCGAAGCTGGAGTTCAGCTTTGCCCGCGATTTCTTCAGCGATCTGGAAAAGAAGCTTCCGAGCATGCAGGTTCCGACGTGGGACGGCGAACTTTACTTCGCGTATCACCGCGGCGTGTTCACGACGCAGGCGGAAACCAAGCGGAGAATTCGGCGCGCTGAAGAGACGGTTCTTAACGCTGAGAAGTTTGCTGCGCTGGCCTCGCTCTACGGACGCCCTTATCCGCAGGATGGGATGGAACTAACCTGGAAGAATCTGCTGTTCGATCATTTTCACGACATCATGCCGGGCTCTGGGATTGCGGTGAATTATCTCGATGCCAAGCGCAATCTGGAAGATGTGGACCGTGCCGCGAACGACGTGACCCTGGGATCGCTCGGCGAGATTGCGGCGCACGTTAACACGAACCTCAACATGCAGGGCGGCGGCGTGCCGGTAATGATTTTCAATACGCTCTCGTGGGCGCGCGCTGAAGTGACGGAAGTTGAGGCGCAACTGCCAATGCCGGCGAAGCAGATTGAGGTTGTGGATTCCGCCGGAAAGCCAGCGGAATCGCAGATGCTTTCGATCGACCCCGAAACTCATCGCGCTCGCTTCCTGCTGCTTTCGCATACACCAGCTTTCGGATATGCGACTTACTTCGTGCGGGCTGCGTCAGCGGCGCCTGCGGTTCATGCGACGCTGAAGGCTTCCGCCGACACGCTAGAGAACGAATTTATTCGAGTGAGGATCGATCCGCACACCGGATGCATGACCAGCCTGTTCGATAAGCGCAGCGGTACTGAAGCGCTCGCGCCGGCGGAAACCGACACGGGCGGGTCGAAGACTTCGGTTTGCGGCAACCTGCTGCAGACCTTCGTCGACAAGCCCAAGCAGTGGGACGCGTGGAATATTGACGCGGACTTCGAGAAGCAGCATTGGGATCTGGACAAGGCTGATGAAGTGAAGCTCACGGAAAGCGGGCCACTACGGGCCGTGATTCAGATCAAGAATCATTTCCAGAACTCGACGTTTGTGCGCGACGTTACCGTGTATGCGGGTGTGCCGCGGGTCGATGTGAAGATGGCGACGGAATGGCATGAGAAACATATTCTGCTGAAGGTTGCCTTCCCTCTTAACGCGCACAGCGATAAGGCGGCGTTTGAAATTCCCTTTGGTTCGGTGGAGCGTCCGACGACGCGGAATACGCCCGCAGAGCAGGCACAGTTTGAGGTACCGGCGCAGCGCTGGGCCGACATTTCCGACTCGACACACGGGTTCAGTCTGCTGAATGACTGCAAGTATGGATATGACGCCAAGGGCAACGTGTTGCGCCTGTCGCTGCTGCGGTCGCCGGAGTACCCCGATCCGCATGCGGATGAGGGCCATCATGAATTTACTTATGCCTTGTATCCGCATGGCGGAGGCTGGAAGGATGCTCTCACCATCCGGCGCGGCTACGAGCTGAATTACAAATTGATTTCGCTGCCGGTCGAAAAGCATGAGGGGGCGCTCGCGGCCGAGCATTCTTTCCTGCAGGCGCAACCTGACAACGTCATTGTAACTGCGTTGAAGAAAGCCGAGGACGAGAATTCGCTGGTGCTGCGCTTCTACGAATGGGCTGGCAAGGAGGGTGAGGTTACGATTCAACTTCCTCCAGGAGCGGAATCGGCTGCGGAAACCGATCTGATGGAAAAGCCGATCGGCAGTTTGGCTGTGCACGGCGGCGGAGTTAGCGTGCATACGAAGCCGTATGAGATCAAGACCATCAAAGTGCGGTTTTCGGGCATGCCGCAGATGGCCGCGACGGCCGCGAATCCTGACAAATCAGCGCCGGCAAATCATGACTAAGAACTGGAAGCCCGGCGGCCCGATTCTTGGCGTCGATATTGGCGGCACAAAAGTTGCCGTGGGGCTCGTGGACCGCGATGGCAAAATACTTACGCAAGGCCGCAAGCCGATGGTGGCAAACGGCACAGCCGAAGCGGCTTTGCAGGCGGTGACCGGAGCAATTGATTCGATGTCTTCCTCAGGCGAGTTAAGCTCGACTGCGCCCGGCGGAGCATTTCAAAGCATCGGAATCTGCGCGCCGGGGCCGCTTGACCCGAAGACGGGCGTGGTTCTCAATCCTCCAAATCTGCCGTGCTGGCGGGACTTTCCGCTGGCCGAGAGAATCAGGGCGATTTACGACGTGCCCGTTACGGTAGACAACGACGCCAATGCCGCGGCGCTCGCGGAAGCGCGCTGGGGCGCGGCGCGCGGATTCCGCTATGTTTTCTACGCCACGATCGGAACCGGGATTGGAACCGGAATCGTGTTCGATGGCCGTATCTACCACGGCAACACGGGGTCCGCGGGAGAAGGCGGGCATGTCAGCATCGACTATCGCGGGCCGGTTTGCAGCTGCGGCAAGCGCGGATGCATCGAAATACTGGCCTCGGGACGGGCCATTGGGGCACGGGCTCGAGCCAAACTCGCGGCTGAACCGTCTCGCCATTCCGCGATCCTCCAACTCGCCAAGGGAAACGTGGCGGACGTCACCAGCGAAATAGTAGGAGAGGCTTATGTGGCCGGCGATCCGCTGGCGCGGGAAATTCTGCTGGAGACAGTCGAGGTCCTAACACCCTGGCTGGGCAACATTGTCGATCTGCTCGACCCCGACGTGCTGGTGATGGGCGGCGGTGTGGCGGCGATGCTGCGGCCATTTTTCGATGAGATTAAGAAGCGGCTGCCGGGTTGGTGCGTAAATCCCCGCGCCTCTGAAATTCCGTTGTTGATGGCCCACTATGGGGCCGACGCCGGAATCGCCGGGGGCGCAGCTTTATGTTCCGTGGAGCTTCGATAACGCCGTAAACTTGATCTCGAACTCAGGAGAAGTCAAAGACAATGTCCGCATCGAAACATCGCCGCTTCGCAGCTACGGCAGTCGCCACGCTGTTCTGCACTGGACCATTGCTGGCACAGGGCCAGGATCTGCCCAAGGCTCCTCAGGCCCAGGTCTTCACGGTTACTCCAACGTCTGGACCGTTCACCGAGCCGGCGATCGCGGTGAATCCGGCAAATCCGCAGCAGGTGGTGGGCGTGTTTCAGGACAACGTGCACGCTGCTTATTCGCAGGACGCTGGGCATACCTGGCAACTGGCGGAGAATGTCGATCCCAAGAATTATCGCGTCTCTGGCGACGTGTCGGTCGCGTTCGATAACCAGGGTCACGCGTTTGTTTGCTATATCGCGTTCGACAAGCTGGGAAGTTTCAACTATTGGGCGCGCGGGGCGACGCGCAACGGCATTTTTGTACGGCGCTCGCTCGATGGTGGAAAAACCTGGGAAGCCGAGCACTTCCCTGTCGCCGAACAAACGAGTACGCCGGGAATTCCGTTTGAAGACAAGCCGGTGATTGTCGCGGACAACACCAAGGGGCGTTATGCGGGCAATCTTTACGTGGGATGGACGCGTTGGCGGCTGGCCGATTCGCAGATAGTGCTGTCCCGTTCCACCGATGATGGAAAGACGTGGTCGCAGCCGGTTGAAATCGATGCTCACCCCGGCCTGCCGCGCGACGATAACGGTGCGGTGGAGGGATTCGACGGCGTGGTCGGTCCGGACGGCACGCTCTACGCCATCTGGAGCCAGGATGACGAGATCCTGTTCATAACCTCCCGTGATGGTGGAGAGAAATTTTCGCGGGCGCGCGCGGTTATTCATACGGCACCCATCATGTTCGCCATCGACACATTGGAAAGGGCGAATGGATTTCCGCAGATTGCCATCGACCCGAAAAGCAAGCGTCTGTACGTGACCTGGAGCGATTACCGCAACGGCGACCTGGATGTGTTCCTGGCCAGTTCCGACGACGGCGGTAAACATTGGTCGGAGCCGGTGCGTGTGAATAACGACCCGGTGCACAACGGAGCCGAGCAATTCTTTCAGTGGCTCGCCGTAGACCCGACCGACGGCTCCATCAACGTGATCTTTTATGACCGGAGGCGCGATCCGGAAGGGCGCAAGCAGATCGTGGTTCTGGCCCGCTCGACCGACGGCGGACACAGCTTCAACAACTACGCCTGGACGGATGAACCGTTCGAAGCCGGCGGCGTCTTCTTCGGCGACTACAGCGGAATTGCAGCTTATGGCGGGCGCGTCTACGGGATGTGGACGGAGAAACCCGTGCCCGCGCCCGAAGCGAAAGATAAACCTCCGGCGGACAAAGATTCTAAAGATGCGAAGCCGCAGCGTCGGGGAACGATCGTAAGAATTGGCACTGCGGACTTCAACCTGGCGCAACGCGTCCAGTGAAAAGAGACAACGGTATTCTCAAAGTTTACACAACGAAAAGGCGATCTCTCGGGGGAGATCGCCTTTCGAATCATGCTTTTCAAACCATGCTTTTCAAACCATGCTTTTCACATCAGGGATGAGGGTTAGAGCGGCTGGACGTTCTCAGCCTGCCAGCCCTTGGGGCCCTTGGTCACGTCGAACTGCACGGACTGGCCCTCCTGCAAGCTCTTGAAGCCGCCTGCCTGGATGGCTGAGAAGTGCACGAAAACATCTTCGCCATTCTGGCGGCTGATAAAGCCATAGCCCTTCGCGTCATTGAACCACTTTACTGTTCCTTGTTCTGCCATATAGATCTGGTGTTCCTTTCAATCAGTTTGCAATCTAGTTTTTACGCTGGAGAGATTCGGAGGTACTGCTCGGCAGGTACTGGCTGATTCAGCGAGAACTGCTCACAACCGACTCGGTCTAACGCACAGCAGCGATGCTACGCCGCCGGGGTCCCGCTTAGCAAGCAAATTGCTGCGGGTAGGCGCCTGGATGCAGTTGCAGCTTCACCGCGAGGTTATGTTGCCGGTGGACCCACTGGCGTCCTGCGCGGCTTTGGACTCTCGCGTTTCCAGTTCGGCCTGGCGGAGCACGGTGGCTTCCGCGGGATCGGTTCCCGCTTTCAACGTGGTCTTTTCGAGGAAGTAGCGCCAGCCCTCATGGCGGTCGGCCGGACTTTGGTTATCTTCGAACCCTTTCAGCGTGGACTCCGCGTTGGTTCGGCCTTTGACGACTTCGACTACCCCCGCCGACTCGTACGTTCGGACGTTGTGGCGTATGACAACGTAAGAAGCTTTAATTTCGTCGTTTGTCAGATGTACTCCCTTTTCTCAGCCGAGAATTAAAGGCCTGCTTTGAGAGTATCCGCGGCTGGCATGATTAGCAAGTGACGGCGGTGTACGGCGGGGTCCTAATTTGGGGTTCTTCACCACAGAGTCGCAGAGCCGCGGAAAAAACCTTGAACTTGTAAGACCAAAAGCGAAAAGAATTCCTTTCTTGACAGCGATCAACCTATCTGTTACATGTTGTAACGCTACAATGACTAACAGAATGACGAACGGAAGGAAAGCACGTCTAAAGAACATGGGCGAAGTCGAGCAACTGGTGATGGATTACCTCTGGACGCATGGTCCGTCGTCGTCCGAAGCCTGCCGCGAAGGGCTGGCTGCATCGCGTCCGATGAAGGACTCGACCATTCGCACCGTGCTGCGCCGGCTGGAAGAAAAAGGGTTTCTCACGCACGAGACGCAGGGCCGCACATTCATTTACAAGGCGTCGGACGCGCGCCAGAACGTTGCCGTCCGCGCGGTGAAGGCCATCATCGACCGCTTCTGCGGTGGGTCGGCCGAACAACTGGTGCTCGGAATGGTGGATAACGCCGTGCTCAACAGAAAACAATTGGAACGCCTGGCGCGAAAGATTTCTGAACGAACGGTTGCCAGAGGAACGACTGCCGGGGGAACGGCCGCCGGCAAGAAGGATGGTCCACTATGACCCTCATCGCCGTGTCGTCAGCCTCCACAAGCGTTTTCGCGCTGCTGGCGAATGCCGCGGTGCGCACTCTGGCGCTGAGTGGGGCGGTGGGTCTCGGGCTGGCAGCGTTCCGTGCGAAGTCCACCTCGGTGCGGCTGTTCGCCTGGACTACAGTTCTCTATGCTGCGCTCGCCATGCCTTTACTAGAGCGGGCGCTTCCGCCAGTGCCGGTTCCTTCGCCTGCGTTTCTTCAGTCTGGGGCGTCGCAGCCCTTTGGCTCTACGCTACGCGCTGCTGTTACCGGCGAGGTTCGAGCGCACGCGGAGCCGGCGGAGCAGCCATCGTCCGATGCGATCGCCCGTTCTGCATCCTCGTCTCGTGTGGACCGCGGTCAACCAGCGAGGGGCGAAACCGCTCGAATTGCAGCCCGTCCGGCGAATTCTCCGCCATTCAAGACTTCGCCGGGAACTTCCCTTCTGAATTTGGTTCCGTGGCGCACACTCGCCGCTGGCATTTATTTCGTCGTCGCGATGCTGTTGCTGGTGCGCTTCTGCGTGGGGCTGGCATTCGGGCGGCGTCTGCGGCGGGCAGCGCAATCCATTGATGATCCGCGCGTAAGTGCGAGAATCACCTCGCGAGCGCGCGCTTATGGATTGACATCAATTCCACAGGCTGCCGAATCAGACCTGATTTTCGTCCCCCTGACCCTGGGAGTGTGGCGTGCCACGATTCTGCTGCCTGCAGACTGGCGCGAGTGGGATGACGCCAAGCTCGATGCCGTAGTAGCGCATGAGGTGTCGCATGGGGCGCGGCGCGATGCGCTCACGCAGCGGATCTCGCTTCTACATCGTGCGATTTTCTGGTTCAATCCGCTGGCCTGGTGGCTTGACCGGCATCTCGCTGACCTCGCGGAGCTAGCTAGCGACGAGGCTGCACTCACTTGCTGTGCGGATCGCGAAAGCTACGCCAGGACGTTGCTGGGATTCTTTGAAGCCTTGCAGTCCGCGCCGGGGCGCGTGTGGTGGCAAGGCGTTGCGATGGCAAAGACTGGTCAAGCGGAAAAAAGATTAGAAAGAATTCTCTCCTGGAAAGGATCTGTTGCCATGCGTCTGAAGAAATCGATTGCTATTGCGGTGGTTGCATTCGCAGTTCCGGTGGTCTATCTCTCGGCATCTGTGCACGCAACCGGCAAAACGACCGACGCTCGGGGCGTCGCGATAGCGCAAGACCAGACTTCGCCGCCTACGCCACGTCCCGCGCCAGCAGCACAGCCAGATGCTGCGCCGGAGCCTGCGCCCGCTTCGGCTTCCGAACCAATTCCTCCGTCGGCACCGGGTTCTGCTGAAGCTGTTCCAGCACCACCGGCGGGTGGGATGATCGGGGGCGTCCCCGTCGCGCCTATTCGCGGCGTAGCGCCCGCGGCACGGATTGGCGGAGTCGGTCCTGCGGCGCCTGTCGCAGCTGTTCCGCCGCCTGCGTGGCGAACACAATCCACTGCGTCGGGACCGTCATCCTCGTATGGCCCGTCGTACGGCCAATCGTACGCCGCATCGTATGCCCTGTCCCAAGCGCGCGGCTATTCGCATTCGTACGGCTATGACGATGAACAACGCTTCGTCATCGTCAGTGGCAAGACTGACGCGCTGACCATGTCGGGCTCGACCGAGGATGCCCGGCACGTCGAGAAATTGAGGAAGTCGATCGCGGGCGACTTCATCTGGTTCGAGCGCGACGAGAAGTCGTACGTCATTCGCGATCAGGCCACCATCGATCGCGCCCGCAAACTCTGGGCTCCGCAGGAAGAGATTGGAAAGAAGCAGGAAGAACTCGGCAAGCAGGAAGAAGCTCTGGGGAAACAACAGGAAGAACTAGGCGCGAAAATGGAACAGATTCACGTGAATGTTCCGGACCTGACGGCCGAGTTGGACAAGCTGAAGGCGGAATTGAAGAAACTCAGCGCCGGAGCCACTGCGGAACAGGTTGGCGACGTGCAATCAGAAATTGGAGATTTGCAGAGCAAGATTGGCGACATTCAGTCGCAGGCTGGCGATCAGCAGAGCAAACTGGGCGAGCAGATGAGTGTGCTCGGAGAAAAACAAGGGAAGCTTGGCGACGAGCAAGCGAAACTGGGCGAACAGCAGGGCCGACTGGCAAAAGAAGCTTCACGGCAGATGAAGCAACTGCTTGACGAAGCGATCGCGAAGGGCACCGCACAACCGGAACTGTAAACGGCTCTGTGTGTCAGCAACCAAGTTCAGGCGACGGGGCGATGTTAATCTCTACGCTTTGCCACGCAGCCTGCGATACCGGCCGATCAGTGCGTTGGTCGAGCTGTCGTGTTTGAGCTGCGGCTCGGCGGAACTGTGTAACTCGGGAATGATGCGCTGGGCCAGCACTTTGCCGAGTTCCACGCCCCACTGGTCGAAGGAGTCGATGTTCCAGATTGCGCCCTGCGTGAAAACGCTATGTTCATAGAGGGCAACCAGCGCGCCGACAACTCGCGGTGTCAGCTTTTGCGCCAGGATCAGGTTGGTTGGCCGGTTGCCTTCGCAAACGCGGAACGGCGTTTGAAAATCGGGCGAGCCTTCGGCCTTCAACTCCTCGGCCGTCTTGCCGAAAGCCAGGGCTTCGGCTTGGGCGAACAGATTCGCCATCAGCAGATCGTGATGATCGGTGAACTCGCTGAGCGGCCGGCAGAATCCGATCAGGTCGCACGGGATGAGTTTGGTGCCCTGGTGAATGAGCTGGTAGAACGAGTGCTGTCCGTCAGTCCCCGGTTCGCCCCAGAGAATGGGCCCGGTCTGGTAGGTTACGACCTGGCGGTCAAGATCTACGTGCTTGCCGTTGCTCTCCATCTGCAATTGTTGCAGGTAGGCGGGAAAGCGCTTGAAATTATCGGCGTAGGGCATGATGCCGATGGTTTGCGCGCCGAAGAAATTGTTGTACCAGACGGTCAGCAGGCCCAGCAGCACGGGGAGATTCTTTTCCAGCGGTGTGGTTCGGAAGTGCTCGTCCATGTCGTGGAATCCGCCGAGCAGTTCTGCGAAACCATCGGGACCGATCGCGATCATGGTAGAGAGTCCGATCGCGGAGTCCATGGAATAACGGCCGCCGACCCAATCCCAAAATCCGAACATGTTGGCGGTGTCGATCCCGAACTTGGCCACTCCTTCCGCGTTGGTTGAGACCGCGACGAAGTGCCTGGCCACAGCCGCATCGCTTTTGAGTGCATTCACGATCCAGCGGCGAGCCGTGGCGGCGTTGGTCATGGTCTCCAGCGTGGTGAAGGTCTTTGAAGACAGAATGAATAGTGTTTCGGCAGGATCGAGGTCATGCGTGGCTTCGGCGAAGGCAGCGCCATCTACGTTCGCCACAAAGCGAAACTTCATGCCGCGGTCGGTAAACGTGCGCAGGGCGTCGTAGGCCATCTCAGGGCCCAGGTAAGATCCGCCGATGCCGACGTTGATCACGTTCTTTATGGCCTTACCGGTGTGGCCTTTCCATTCACCGCTGCGAACACGGTTGGAGAATGCTGCCATCTTGTCGAGCACCGCGTGCACTTCCGGGACAACATCCTCGCCATCGACCTTGATCTGTGTGCCTCGCGGGGCGCGCAGAGCGACGTGCAGCACGGCTCGATTTTCGGTGATGTTGATCTTCTCGCCGCGGAACATGGCATCGCGACGTTCGGCAACGCCTCGCTCCTTGGCTAGTTGAACCAGCAACCGGAGGGTTTCATCGGTAATTCGGTTCTTCGAGTAGTCCAGGTAGAGACCGGCGCTTTCGGCGACCAGGCGCTCGCCACGGCCGGAATCCTCGGCAAACAGTCGCCGCAGTGAAATGTCCTTGATCGTTTCATAATGAGTCTGTAGCGCACGCCATGACACGGTTTCGGTCAGTTGCTGGGTCATTCTTTGCTCCCTTTCATATCTCCACGGCACAAACTCACGGACGGTTATCGAAGCCGCCTCTGCATCATATTAAAACTGAATCGTCCCAGACCGATCACTCCAGCTTAAATTTCGTTAATCACCCAATCGCCGGCTGAAGAAGAAGTCGTCGCCACCTTCGTTCGGGGTGATCTAACTGATTGCGCCTTCGTTAGTTCCGCGGCGTGCACACGGAGGGACACGGCCCAAAAGCGCCATTCGCCCGGCGAGCGCCAGCCGGTGTGTTGGTCGTCCGAATGGAGAGGGAGTATATCTCCACTCAAGTCGCAATCAGGGAAGCCGATGACGACTTTAAGCCCATACACAAGTCGCGCCATCATGGTCGGGTCGGCAAATGGAGAACTGCGCGAATTGGAATGGCCTAATCAAATGGGAGGTGCCGTTACGACGACTCTCGTTGCCGACGAAAATCTTGCAACGCAAATCCCCGACCAGAGCCACATCAAGTTGCGCGTTTTGCTGGTCGAGGATGAGCTGGCCGATGCGGAATTGACTTTACGCGCCTTGCGTCAGGCAGGTTTTGCCGTCATCGAAGACGTCGCGCAGACGGCGAAGGCCTTCACCGAATTGGTGCGCAAAAACTCCTACGACGTAATTCTGGCGGACTACAAACTGCCCAACTGGAATGGAATGGAATCGGTCGAATTGCTACGCCGGGAGCAGCTGGACATTCCGGTCATCCTGGTATCGGGGGCACTGGGGGAGTTAACCGCGGTCGAATGCATAAAACAGGGCGCCGCCGATTACGTCTTGAAGGACCACCTGGCGCGGCTTCCCGGCTCGGTGCGGCGGGCCATGCGCGAGAAAGACTTGCGGCAGGAGAACAAACAAGGGCACGAGGATCTGGCCCGTTCCAATCAGGACCTCGAGCAGTTTGCCTATGTCGCTTCTCACGATTTGCAGGAACCCCTGCGCATGGTTGCCATTTATACGCAACTGCTGGCGGAGCGTTATCGAGGCAAACTCGATGGGGACGCGGACAAGTACATTCACTACGCCGTCGACGGCGCTCTGCGCATGCAGAAGCTGGTGCAGGACCTGCTGACTTTTTCACGGGTAGGTCGGCAACAGCTTTCGCTGCAAAGCACCGACTGCAACCTCGTGCTGCAGACGGCTTTGACAAATCTGGAGGCAGCGATTCAGGACAGCCGCGCGGTGGTTGAGCACGCCGAACTTCCGGTAGTGACGGCCGATGGATCGCAGCTGGTGCAGGTATTGCAGAACCTGATCGGGAACGCCATTAAGTTTCGCGGCTCCGAAGCACCTTTGGTTCGAGTCAGCATAGAAGCACAGACCAAGGAATGGATTTTCTCGGTGGCCGACAACGGAATTGGCATCGCAGCCGAGTACGCGGAGGACGTGTTCGTCATTTTCCGGCGTCTGCATACCCGCGCCGAATATGTGGGGAACGGCATCGGGCTCTCGATCTGCAAGAAGATTATCGAACAACACGGCGGCCGGATCTGGTTCGAATCCGAACCCGGCCACGGTTCCACTTTCCGATTCACTCTTCCAAACAAGGTGAACGCCAAGTCGTGAAGCGAAAGCGAGGAAAAATAGAGGACATGAAAAGCGCATCTGAAATCCTGATGGTGGACGACAACCCGGCGGACATCGACCTGACCACCGAAGTCCTGGCTCAGATCGAAGGACGTTATCACATGAACTCGGTGAATGACGGCGAGGAGGCGATTTCCTTTCTGCGGCACCAGGGGAAATATGCCAAGGCGCCGGTCCCGGATCTGGTGGTTCTCGACTTGAACCTGCCGCGCAAGGATGGCTGCGAGGTGTTGTCGAACATCAGGGCCGACCCCGCTCTGGCGCGGATTCCCGTGGTAATTTTCACGACTTCCCAGGCCAATAGCGACATCAGCCGCAGTTACGACGGAGGAGCAAACTGCTATTTGCGAAAGCCGGGAAACCTTGCGGAATTCGTGGCAGCGGTCCAATCGATGGCGGAGTTTTGGCTGGGCTATGCCAGCCTGCCGCAGACGGAGCAAAAATGAACGACCAATCCACCCAAGTCTTGCTGATCGAGGACAACCCCGGGGATGCGGATCTGGTGCGCTTGCGGCTGGTGGAGGGCAAGTCCCTGGTCGACGTGAACTGCGTCAACCGTTTATCCGATGGACTGGCCGCGCTTAAGGAAAGATCGCCCGCGGTCATCTTGCTTGATCTCAACCTCCCGGACAGCCACGGCGCGGAAACCTACCGCAAGGTGCTGGAGAGTGCGCCGGGTGTGCCGGTCGTGATCCTTTCCGGACAAGACGATGAAGTGCTGGCGATCAAAGCTCTGCACCAGGGCGTGCAGGACTATCTGGTGAAAGGGTCCATTTCTAGCAGCAGTCTGGACCGGGCCATGCGCTATGCGGTCGAGCGCCAGGCTTTACTGCGTTCGCTGGAGATGGGCCGGAAGCAGCAACTGGAGTTCAAGAACCAGTTCCTCTCTCACGTCTCGCACGAGCTGCGTACGCCCCTGACCTGCATTCACCAATATGTGACCATTTTGCTCGACGGCTTGGCCGGCGAAATTCAGCCGGAGCAGCGCGATCACCTCAAGACGATTCTGCGCAGCGTCAATCAGCTGGGTGCGATGGTTCGCGACCTGCTGGAAGCTACCCGGGCGGAGTCCGGGAAAATCCGGCTGGCGCCCCGCTGTATCGCGATCGGCGATCTGATTCAGTCGGCGGTGGCCATGATGCAGGCCACGGCCGGACAGAAGGGCGTCGGACTGGAGGTGGGACTGGACACGACCCTTCCCCTGGTTCATGCCGACCCCGACCGGATACTCGGGATACTGATCAATCTTATTGACAATGCGGTGAAGTTTACTCCATCGGGCGGAGCGGTGACCGTAAAGGCTTGCGCCGTGGCCGCCGATCCTGAGTTTGCCTACATCTCGGTGACGGACACGGGCTGTGGCATCGCCGCGGATGCAAAACCGCTCATCTTTGAGCGGCTTTACCAGGATGTGAACGCGGTGGTGGACAGCAGCCGCAAGGGCCTGGGGCTGGGATTGTTCATGGCGAAGGAGCTGGTGGGATTGCACGGAGGGCGCATCTGGTTCGTCAGCGAACCGGGAGAAGGCACCGTTTTTTCATTCACTTTGCCGTTGTATTCCCTGGCTAAGTTGCTTTTCCCCATAATCACTCATCAGGGTCGCTTGCGCGATGCCGTGGTTCTGCTCAAGGTGGTTCTGAGACCACGGTCCGAGGCTTCCCGCGGACGATGGAAGGATATTTCGCAGCGCTGTCTTGAAACCTTGCACCGCTGCGTTTATCTCGACAAGGACCTGGTCCTGCCTCCGATGGCAGCCGCGGGTTTGGAGGAAACCTTTCTGGTAGTGGCTTCGACGGATATGGAACGAGTGCAGACCATGATGACCCGCATTCGCGAGCAACTCGAAAAAGTCGCGGATGTGAATACCCACGTTCGACTGGACCTCACGGCCGCAGCCGTGACTCTGCCCGACCCTGGCGGCAGGGATCTCGGCAGCGAGAATGGGAGCAAGCATGCCGGGAACCATGCCGGGAACGAAGACAGCTTGAAAGGCCAGGTGCAGGAGGTCGCCAATCGGGTAATCGAGATGGCGCGTCCTGCTCCGGCAGCGAGACGGAGTTCTAAATCGCACTAATTAAATCGTTACTAAATCTAAATCGTTACCAATCTAAATCGTACTAGGAGATCCGCGCGGCAGCTGAGCGTGGACTTCGGAAAATGGAGAAATACAATGGCTAGCTCGAAAATCCTGATCGTGGACGACGACCCCGACTTAAGGCAGGCTTTGAAACTGCGCCTGCGAGCCAATCACTATGACACCGTGCATGCGGGCGATGGATACTCGGCAATTGCCCAAGCCCACAAGGAACAGCCGAATCTGATCATTCTTGATCTCGGCCTGCCGGCGGGCGACGGCTACGTCGTCCTCGACCGGTTGCAGCACGATGACAAGCTCTCCAGCATCCCGGTCATCGTGTTGACGGCGCGCGACCCGCAGAGCAGCGAGCAGCGCGCCCTGCAGGCGGGTGCGGCCGCGTTCTTTCAGAAGCCGGCTGACAATGCCGAATTGCTGGAAGTGATTCGCGCGACGCTGCCACGGGCGACAACAGTGACGCCGATGCCGTCCTGAGGACTCCCAACGGCCAGCGCAGATAGGAAGATTAGGAAGGTAGAAGATAATCGTTAGGCGCCGGACGATAAAGCCAGGCGCCGGAGGACACCCCCATGTCACTCAATCTGCAATCCCCACGCACCGTGGAGACTGGGCACCGACCGCAACAGCGCTACCCACGGGCCTTGTTCAGCGTCCCGGTAAGACTGCGCCACCTGGAGGTGGGAGGAATTCGTTCGTCGAGCGGAATCAGCCTCGACATCAGCGAGGGTGGCCTCGGCGCCATGGTGCGTGGCGGCTTGCGGGCGGGCGAACTGGTCGAGATCGACGTCTGCATCGCGGGGTGCGCACTTACCGCAGTGGCCATTGTGCGTTACACGAGCGGCGAGCGCTCCGGATTCGAGTTTGTCGGACTCACTCCGGAGGAACGGCAGCAAATCGTCAACTGCACTGCCCACGCCTGAACCACGGTGGAATGGACACGTTCCGCCCGAAACGGCCAGCGCAACCTCGCCGGCCTTCCCTCCAGTGCCCCATATACCGATCGCGCACCGCTTCAAGAAAGCTCCCTTCTTCGAGTAGACTGGCTATCCGACTAAGGATGGCAAATTGTTCAAACTAAGGCCTTGCTTCCGCTATTTCAGCGTAACCCTTTTTCTCACGTGGCTCGCCGTCTCGACGTTCGCATCCTCGGCAACAGCTCAATCCGTTCCTCCAGAACTGGTGAACGGACTAAAGTGGCGCCTGATTGGGCCATTTCGTGGAGGACGCGCGGTCGCCGTGGCCGGCGTGCCCGGCGACTCCACCACTTTTTATTTTGGCGCAGTCAACGGCGGCATCTGGAAAACTACCGATAGCGGCACGGTCTGGACCCCGATTTTTGACAGCCAGCCCGTCGGGTCCATCGGCGCTATCGCCGTGGCGCCATCCGACCCCAAGACTATCTATGCAGGAACCGGCGAGTCGGATATTCGCTCCAGCCTGTCATCGGGGAATGGTGTCTACAGATCTACCGACGGTGGCGCGACCTGGATCCACATTGGTCTCGAGGACACGCGCCACATCAGCCGGATCGTGGTTGATCCGCGAGACGCGAAGGTCGTTTACGTCGGTGCGCTCGGTCATGCGTATGGGCCGAACGAACAACGCGGAGTTTATAAATCCGTCGACGGAGGAGCGAATTGGGTCAAGGTTCTGGATAAGGGACCAGAAATTGGGGTTTCAGATCTGGCGATCTGTTCCGGCAATCCGCAAATTTTGTTCGCTGGCACATGGAGGACGCATCGTCCTCCCTGGAGCACCTATGCTCCCATCGATGGACCGGGCGGCAGCCTTTACCGCTCGCAAGACGGAGGAAAGACCTGGTCGGATCTAAGTAAGTCTGGCGTAAGCAGCAACTCAGGCAAGAACGGATTGCCCGACGGCGATTGGGGCCGCGTCGGCGTTGACGTGGCTCCAGACGGCAAGCGCGTGTACGCGCTCATTCAAGCCAAGAAGGCTGGCCTGTATCGTTCGGATGACAGTGGCAACACGTGGACTCTGGCGAATGCGGACCCGCGTCTCACCAGTCGCGCCTGGTACTTCAACGGCATCACCATCGATCCACAGAATCCGGATGTCTTCTATGTGCCGAACGTGGCTCTGTACCGGTCCGAAGATGGGGGCAAGACGATTTCGATCGTGCGCGGCGCACCCGGCGGTGATGACTACCACCAGATCTGGGTCGATCCCAAAAACTCCGGCAGCATGGTTCTTGGAACGGATCAGGGAACCACGATCAGCCTCGACCGCGGCCAGACTTGGACCTCGTGGTACAACCAGCCCACGGCGCAGCTTTATCACGTCATCACCGACAACGAATTCCCTTACGTTGTCTATGGCGCGCAACAAGACAGCGGAAGCCTCGCTGTTCCAAGCCGCACCGACCATGGCCAGATCACGCCCCGCGATTGGTTTACTGCGGGCGACAGCGAGAGCGGGTACCTGGCGCCCGATCCCAAGGATTCGAACATCATCTACCTCAGTGGCACCTACGGCACCGTTACCCGCTTCAACAAACGCACCGGGCTCAGCCAGGATATTACTCCCTGGCCGGCGCTCACATTTGGATCGGAGATTAGCAAACGTAAGTACAGAGATCCGTGGACACCGGTTTTGCTTTTTTCTCCCGCTGACTCGAGCACCCTTTACTTCGGTTCGCAGTACGTGATGAAAACCGTGGATGGAGGTTTGCACTGGCAGATCATCAGCCCCGATCTTACCGGGTCAACTCAGCAAGTGGGCGACACGAAATCGCAGACCGAGTCACATACTGAAACCCATATTGAATCACAAGGCCCTCCCACGACTGAGAATGCGAAGCAGCGGGGATATGGCGTGGTGTTCACCATTGCGCCATCGGCGCTGAACCGGGATGTGATCTGGGCAGGAAGCGACACAGGGCTCATTCACCTTACACGCGACGGCGGGACAATTTGGAAGGATGTAACCCCTCCTGGCCTCAGCGCCTGGAGCAAGATCTCGTTCATCGAAGCCTCACATTTCGATCCAGCAGTCGCTTATGCAGCAGTGGACCGGAGTCGCCTCGATGATCGCACGCCTTATCTCTACCGAACTCGCGACTACGGAGCCACCTGGCAGTTGATTACGAACGGCATTGCGGCCGACTCTTTTTTGCGCGGTATTCGTCAAGATACGGTTCGTCAAGATTTGGTTCGTCAGGATACGGTTCGACAGGGTGCGGAGGGGCCAGCGTTGCTCTTCGCCGGAACTGAACTCGGCGTCTACGTATCGTTCGACGATGGCGACCACTGGCAATCCTTCCAACTCAATCTGCCCGTCACTTCCGTTCGCGATCTGACCATTCACGGCGACGACCTGGTCATTGGAACCCATGGCCGTTCCTTCTGGATTCTGGACAACATCACGCCGCTGCGCCAGACCTCTGGCGCCGCGAAGGCGAATGCATTCTGGCTTTACCATCCCGCGCCGACATTTCGCATTGATAACGACGGCTTTGCCGGCACGCCGCTTCCGCCGGAGGAACCAACCGCCAAGAATCCTCCGGCCGGCGCGATGATCGACTACTTTCTCAAGGCTCCAGCCAGTAGTGTGTTGCTAGAGGTTTTCGACGCGCAGCAGAAACTCATCCATAAATTCTCCTCCGAAGATAAGAATCCGGAGAAGCACCCACCACTTCCCATCGCCGAGCGCTGGTTCCCTAAACCTGAAGCCCTCGAAACCAGCCCTGGGATGCACCGCTTTGTCTGGAATCTTACCTGGAGCAGTTCAGGAGGACCGGGCTTGGATGAGGAATCCGAATTCCGTAATCCCAGTGGCCCGAAAGTTGTGCCCGGGACCTACACCCTGAAACTCACGGTCGACGGAAAACCGCAGACTCAACCTCTCACCGTTGTTATGGATCCTCGATCGGGCGCCACTCCAGAAACGCTGCGCCAGCAATTAGAAGTCGGACAAAAGATGTTTTCCGAAACTCTGGAAGCGCGCCGAGCGCTCGCC
>JBEKRY010000028.1:0-30673 GCA_049517555.1 Candidatus Sulfotelmatobacter sp.
ACGGCGGTCGCATGGTTCCGCGGTCGCAGAAAAGCCGGAGCTGGCCTTGAGATGTCCGTACTGAAACTAAAGATCGACGTATCCGGCACGGTCGGCGACGCTGCCTGGCGCGAGATCAATCAGTTTGATCAAATCCAGAGCGCGGACTTCGGCCCGCAGTTCGGCAGCGGCGGACGCTGTAACCATCCCCCCGACGCTCCTCATGCCAAAGGCGAATGGATTGGAGCTGAAATTCGGCTCCAGACGCCGCTTTTGGCCCAGTACGCCATGTCGCACTACCTGGAGCAAGAACGCGTGCTCGACGCGGACGTGGAGTAAACTCATTCTGCGATAGTTCCTTTGCGAAATTCGATGCCTGTTCAACCCGAAACTTCCGCTTCAACTGCCGATCCACAAGTCGGTTTCGAGGGCTCAGCCCCAACCAAGCCTAAGCGCTCGATGTCGCGCACGCAGAAACTTCTGTTCTTTGCCACCGGCTGGCTGATCGTTCTCATGCCATTTCTGTTCTGGTGGAACACGTGGTTTGGGCGGAATCTTTCCGACCAGCAGTTGACCGAATATCTCCACGACACGAAAAAGCCGCGGCACATCCAGCAGGCGCTGGTACAGATTAGCGAGCGCATCTCGCGGCATGATGCCGTCGTCTCGCAATGGTTTCCCGAGGTTGTGGCCTTGGCGACCGATCCGGTGGAAGAAGTCCGCAACACCGACGCGTGGGTTATGGGGCAGGACACTTCAGGCGCAGGCTTTCACGAGGCGCTGCTGAAAATGCTAGGCGATTCTTCGCCGATGGTGCGGGGAAACGCGGCGCTGTCGCTGGTGCGCTTCGGCGATGCGACCGGGCGTCCGCAGATCGTGGCGCTGCTGCAGCCGGCGCACATTACGGCTCCCGTCGACGGTCACGTCGTTGATTCCGATCGCCCTGGCACACCGGTTCATCAGGGAGGGTTGCTGGCGAAGCTCGCGGCCTCGGGCTCGTCCGCGCCAGTTGAGGTCCGGTCGCCCATTCCCGGACGAATTCGATCTCTTGTGCAGCCCGGCGCGAACGTTGCGGCGAACTCGGAGATAGCGATCGTCGATCCCGGCACCGAGCAGGTCTGGGAAGCGCTGCGGGCGCTCTATGTGGTCGGGCAGATAGACGATCTGCCGGCGGTTCGTCCCTACGAACGCGACTTGCCGGATATTTCGAACGATGTGCGCCAGCAGGCGGTGGAGACGGAGAAGGCTATCCTGCAGCGGGCACGAGCGAAGTAAGGCAGCTCACTGAGAACTCCCTATTGCGGCCGGGGCGATGTAATAGGTAAAGGGATCCTTCGACTGCATTGCAGAATTCACTTCGTGAACTCTGCAACTCCGCTCAGGATGACAGGTCTTTAGTAAAAAGTAGAAGTGATGGTTCAAGCTAAGAGCTGACGGCTGAGAGCTGACAGCTAGATGGCCATCGGGCCGACTTCTTTTTCCACCTCAACCGTATCGACCATAGCGATGGCGTCCCAGGGGCAGCCGTCGAGGAAGCAGCCGTCGGGGCCTTTGCTTAGGCACTTCTTGCATCCGATGCAGAGGATGGGATCGATGGCAATGCGGCCGAACGGCGGGTTATCCTCGTCGGGCACCCAGAACATGCAGTCTTCTACCGGGCAGTATTCCACGCAGGCCGGTGAGCCAGCGCATCCGGTGCAGCATTCGGTGATGACGGCCAGTTCTTTGGGCTTCTTCTTCCTTGGAGTGGCGAGGCCTTTGGACCTGGGTTCAAACTTCTGGTCGTCGGGAACCATGCCGACAGCTCGGGTGGCGCCGGGTGCAGGAGGCATGCGCGAAATTATAGCGCAGAAGTCCGTCTCTCGCCTTCTCTTTCCTGGCGATCGAGCGGACTCGAAAACGCCGCGCTACTTCCGTGCGAAGACCAGACTGGCGCTCGTTTTGAAAGCGTCTTTGTCGTCGGCATACTTGCGCAAGAAGTCTTTGAGTTCTGGGGGCCGCGCGGTCAGAGTCATATCTATGTATTCCCCGTCGCCGCCCACGTGATCCAAAACTACCCGCTTGTCATTGATCGCTTTAAAAACCCAATCGCCATCCAGAGGAGTAAGAGCTAGATTGCCGTCCTTGAGCGAGACCATCACAAACGTGTGCGCAGCTACGCACAGGTCGCACATGTCCTCAGTTTTCGGCTCCACGTCGAGAAAACGATGATTGTCGAGTTTGATCAGGTATCCCAGATAGTGGGTGGTCTTCTCAGCGCTTTTGCAGCCCGTCCCTGGCGCCATGGTGAAGTTGTAGGCGCGAGAGCTGGCTTCGATGGTCAACGTCCACTGGCAATTTTCAGCAACGCGGCTCAGGCTCCAGGCGCCGACCAGATTTTGATCGAAAATGAGGTCGGGGTCCGACGGTCCGTCGAGGAGAGGACGAATGGAGAATATCCAGCAACCGGTCAGCGCCAGCAAGCTTGAAAGCGCAAGAATGACCGCGGCGATTCTGATCGCGTGGCCGCGACGATAGTGACCACAGCTGGGCATGAACCCCTCCTGCTAAGAGCTGGTGCGCACAGCGCCTAGCATGTTGCAGCTAGACTCTGCCCAAAATGATACTCCGCTTGCGGTTTGTACGCGCTGCACCCTTTCCACCGGGCCAATTCTGCTATAGTGAACCCCAAACAAAGGAGCATCGATATGGCTGGCAAGAGTCTGAACCGGGTTCAACTGATCGGAAATCTGGGCAAAGATCCCGAAATCAAATACACACCGCAGGGCACGCCCGTGGCCAAGTTGACCATCGCGACCAACGAGCGCTTCAAGGACAAGGCCGGCGAGTGGCAGGATCGCACCGAATGGCACAACGTGGTGCTCTGGCAGCGCTTGGCCGAAATTGCCGGCGAATATCTGAAGAAGGGCGGCAAAGTCTACATCGAGGGCCGTCTGCAGACCCGCTCCTGGGACGACAAGACCTCCGGTCAGAAGAAGTACATGACTGAAGTTGTAGCCAGCGACCTGATTTTGCTCGGTGGACGCGGTGAAGGCGGCGGTGGCGGCGATTATGCGGGAAGCTCGCGCGGATCGTCATCTTCCGCGGGAGGCGGCAACAATTTCGACCAGCGCACTCCCGAGCCCGAGCCGGCTGGAGCGGGGCCGATCACGGACGAAGATATTCCGTTCTAGTCCTTCAAGATTGTCATCCTGAGCGGAGCGGCGGAATCACGAAGTGAATCCGCCGCGCAGTCGAAGGATCCCTACAGGCGAAGCGTCTGCGCGTTTCAGACCGAAGTTAATCCCCGTCGCCAGTGTCGACCGAAACCAATTCCAGGCCTTGCAACAGCGGGCTCGAATCCGAGACGAACTCGACATGCCCGCAGCGCGGGCACGACAGAATCGCGTGGCTGGCGCCCGGAGTCAGGCTGGCACGCATCAGTTGGTAGCGTTGCAGCTTCTGCTCGCAGCGCAGGCAACAGACGGTTTTGCTATAGGGATCGGTGGAGGCCCCTCCCGGGGTCTCGATGGCTGATTTCATAAATTCCTCAAGCGCAGGAACTCTGGAGCGGCCTGAAATGGGGCTGCTTTTTGAGTTTTAGTGGAACGAGTGTACCACGCTGGCTACGCGCGTTAGGCCGAGTATCCGTATTGCGAAGATTGGTTCCCTACGAGTGATCCCGTCTCTGCCAGCAGACAGCGGAGCGTTGCTCGGCCCGTCCGGCTCTGAGACCCCGACCCACACTAAAACCGCACCTTACGGTTTCAGAAACCAGGGCGTGGTCGTGTCGTCGGTCTTGAAGAAGTTCAGGACTTGGCCTGCTACCTTCAAATCTCCGGCGGGCAATGAAGGGTGCGTGCCGTCGGCTTGCAGATCCTGGCACGTCCAAACCATTCCGTCCTCGCTGGCCAGCAAACCATTGGCCCAGTAGTACGGGCCCCACGACATCCACGGCGCCTCTACCGGTCCTAACGTTGGGTTGTAGTTCAGGTTCGCGTTACCGTTTAGTTGGTCGGCGATGGCATTCTTCACGGCGAAACCGGCTTCATAAGCGTAAGGCTCGGGATTGATGGTCGCTACACCGTTCGAGTAGCCGGCGTAAATTCGGCTGGAAAAATACACCAGCTTCAGGTTCGGGAAGAACGTGTGGACATTGTTCATCACGGTTTCGTAGGCCGCTTGCAGTTGGGTCATGTCACCGGGAAACGATCCCTTTGCGATGCCGTTGCTGTCTTCTATCCACATGGCAACGACCTGGTTCGCGGTCAGGCTTTGGTCGGGCAGGAAGTTATTGAGGATCGTATTCCAATACGGCGAGTCGGTTAGCGTCAACAGGCTTGGCGTGGCGCCGCCCTGGGCGCCAGTCACGAAAACCAGCGCAGGATTGATTGCCGGGTCAGTCCGCGCCAGTGTCAGGAACTCGGTGAATTCATCGAGCGCGGTGGACTCTCCCAAGCCGATCATGACCTCCTTCCCCGTCGGGCTGTACACGCCGTTCCCGTCGAGCGGAACGATGGATTTGGCGAACGTGACGCCATCGGCATCGTGCGAAGCCGGGCGCACATTGCTGCCGTTCGGGTACAAGCCGCCCTCCTCGCCCTGATAGGTTCCCGTCGCCAGATCGGTGATGGGGACAATCGGAGTGGTGGTCTTCGGCACATCGAATGAGATGTTGTTGCAGGCCGCCCCGGTGGTTTTGGCAACCGTTATATTGAACAGCTTGGTGGTGTTGTGCTTATCGGAATCCTTCACTCCAGCCGTGAAGGTGTAGTTGCCGGCAGTCGCGGTTGAAGCGACCGGCCCACTGATCAAGCCAGTACTCGAAATCGTAAGTCCCGCAGGCATGGTGGATCCCGGTTTCAGACTGAATGTGTAAGGCGGAGTTCCCGCGGCTGCGACCAGTTGCGCCTGATACGCCGCGTTCTGGGTTGCCGCAGGCAGCGTAGCGATGTTAGTAAGTACGAGCGAACTGGAGACCGTTCCATTGCCGCTTAGATCTACCACTTGGTTGGGGATCTGGTCAAAAGTGAACGCGACTGCCCCCGTCTCGGATATCACCAGGGCCGGACTATAGCTGATGCCGATCGTCGCGTAAGCTCCGGCATCAATGTGAATCGGTAAGGTCACGGGATTGACCGCAAATGTCGGAGGCGTAATCGTAATCCCAGTTACGGTCACCGCGCCGGTGCCGGAGTTTGAAATGGTGATCAGCTGCGTCGCGCTGGGAGTTCCCTGAGCCTGGTCGGGAAAACTCAACAACGTAGGGCTGGTGGTCACCACTGCCGCCGACGCCAACCCGGTTCCACCCACCGTAACCTCAAGCGGATTGCCGGTTTGCTGCGTCAGGGTGTAAGTGCAATCGAACGTTTTCGCCGCGTCGGGAGCGAAAAAGATGGAAAAGGTCGTGCTCGTATTCGTCGTCAGGACCGCCGGCGTGGTGCCCGAAGCCAGCTGAAATTCAGGACACGACGAAGTGATGGCCGTAATCGTCGTGCTGGTCTTTCCCGTATTCTTTACCGTAATCGATTTGGTGTGGGAGTCCAGCCCGATATAGGTATCCGAAAACGCCAAAGTGCCAGGGGTCACGGTGACCTGAGCCGAAGCGGCAACGAGCAGAAGCCCGCTGACTAGAACGCAATTGGCAAAACAAAAACGGATTCGGCGCGCGGCAGCAGACATCGTTCGATCCTCCGATGACTTCGCTCTCGTGTTCGATCTGATGAATTCGTGCAACTTGGGGTGGCAAAGCGCCACGGCTCACGCCGACCTGGGATTCGCCATCGGGGGGAACACCCAACCTGGAGATCCTGCCCCCAACTGCCGGGAAACAGGGCGTTTTGGCATTCTTCGCTGCCCGTCTCGGAGTGTCAAGCGTGAAAGTTCTTGCACACCTCAGGCGACTTGACTCTCGCCGTTCTGCACGCTGACTGGCGCAGGAGAGGATCGATCGGCCGCTTTCCCGGGTGCGGCTTCGAGTAACGACTTTGGGCAAACTACGTTCAATACAGGCGTGGTCATGAAGGTCGTAAAGAGCGCCATCATCACCATCATCGAGAACAGCGCCGGGGATATGACCCCGATGTCGAGTCCAATATCGAGAATCACCAGTTCCATCAGGCCGCGAGTGTTCATCAAAATGCCCAGGCCCGCGGCCTCCCGCGGCGGCATACCGGTCAGCCACGAAGCCAACGTCGAACCACCGAGCTTGCCGACAGTCGCAACCAGAATAATCAAGCCGCTGTAGATCCACATCTCGGACCCTTTGACGAGTCCGATATTCGTACGCAGGCCGGTGAAAGCGAAGAACAGCGGCAGGAGGAGAGTGATCGTAATCGTCTCGAAACGATCCAGCAAATAACGCACAAACTGGTGTTCCTTCGGCATGATCGCGCCCATGAGGAATGCGCCGAATAAAAGATGAATGCCCAGCCGTTCCGTGCACAAGGACGCAATCAGGACGAGCAAGAGCAGGAAAGCCATCCGGTTCTCGGTCAGCTTGCCGGTTTCGCGATAAACCTTTTCGAAGCTGCGCAGGAAGTAGCTAACCCCGTAAAACATGACCAGGCCAAAAATCACAATCCCAGCCACCGTAATCCAGATCGAAGTCGCAGAATGCGCCGCGCGGATCAGCACGACGATATACGCCAGAATGCACCAGCCAGTAACATCGCCCAAAGCCGCACAAGCAATGGCGACCGTACCCAGGCGCGTGCCCAGCAATTGCCGTTCTCGGAGAATGCGCGCCAGCACTGGGAACGCCGTAATGCTCATGGCCGCGCCCATAAACAAAGTGAAGCTGGTGAAAGTTACGCTCGAATTGGAAAGGCGAGGATACAGATAAAGCGAGAGAAAACCGGCCAGCAGGAACGGAGCGGTTATGCCGACGTGGCTGGTCAATATCGCCGACTGGCCGTTGCCTTTCAGTTCCTTTGGGTCAGTCCCCAACCCGACCAGGAACATGAAGATGATCACACCCAGTTGGCTCAGCGCGTTCAGAAATCCCAGGCTTGATGGCGGAAACAGATAGGCCGACCAATGCGGCGCGATCCAGCCCAACAATGACGGCCCCAGCATGATGCCGGCAAACATCTCGCCAACCACGCGCGGCTGCTGAATTTTTCGAAAGAGCGCACCGGTCAGACGGCACGCGGTGAGGACGACTGCTATCTGCAATACCAGGGTGAAGAGATTCGGCATCCCTGGGCGCCCTGCAGGCCGATCGTTTGCCTCGGGGCGCGGGATCTCTGAGAGTTTTGCGGAATTGGCTTCGAGATTTACCGACTCGTTGACCGAAACCGGCGCGACCAGCTTGCGGCCCATGCGAAGGATTCCGAACAGGCCGAGCAGCGGAAGTCCGACGAGAAGGATGTACGCGATTACGAATTTTCGATTCGCGGGCGACATTCGCTTCTCCCATGAACGAAGAACGAAGAACGAAGCCTCCGCAGCCTTTCGGGCCGCAGAGGCTTTTTTCAAAACCAAAAACAGCTAAACCTGTGGCCGGAAAGCGTCCGACGTCAGATCCCCCAGCAGCTTATGCCACGGGTGCTTCTCGTTCTGTTCAACCTTCGAAACCATGGCTTTCATCTTGGTCAGGACTTCAGGCGCGTCTTCGTCGTACACATCTCCCTGCAGAAGCTTCAACACGTCGAGCCGGTAGTTCTTGTCGCTGATGAAGTAGGTGAACAGCACGTTCAGCCGGTAGTAAACCGAGATGAACTCGTACCAGTTCTTGGTGCCGCGGCGCAGCTTGGTCTCGTAGTCGGCAAAGCTCGCGCGAGAGAAGTCATTCTTCTCGATGGCGTTGAGAATGTCCTTGTGCGCGAAACGCGCGCTGTTCAGCGCGATGCTAACGCCGGTAGAAAAGATCGGATCGACGAAGCGCCCCGCATCCCCCACCAGCATGAAGCGGTCGCCCGCCAACTGCGACATGGCATAGCTGTAATCGCCTTCATCTTTGAAGGGACGAATGCGATCCGACTTGCGCAGTGTCTCCGCAATCAAAGGCCGGCTGCCCACCGTATCCCAGAAAAACTTCTCGCGATCCTCTTTCGACTTGGCGAAATTCTTTTTCTGTGTCACCACGCCCAGGCTGGTTACCGTGTCGGTGATTGGAATCTGCCAGATCCAGGTGTTGGAAATCGGCAAAAAGTGAATGTAGATGTAATCCAGATTCGTGTCCCGCTTTGCGAACACCTTGCGATCATAGCCATCAAACCAGGAGTGGATGGCATACTGATCGAAAACTTTATCCTGGATCTTCAGCTTGAGCTGGTTGCCGAGAAAAGTATTGCGGCCGCTGCAGTCGACCACCATCTTGCAACTGACGCTCATCTCTTTCGGTCCAATGTTGAAATAAACTTCCGGATGTTCAGGGCCAAAGTCGACGCGGCCAACTTTCACGCCGTCGTACACCGTGGCGCCCAGCTTCTGGGCATGCTTCAACAGCATCAGGTCGAACTTGCCGCGGTCGACGTGGTAGGTATAGTTGCGGTCCTCCATACCTTCCTGTTTGCGCTCTTCGAAGCGAATGTCGACGTTGTAATCCGGCGACAATCCCTCGAGATCGTGAACGTATCCGGGGTTCTCATCGTTCGTGGTCCAGACCGCGCCGAACTTGTGCGGAAACTTGGCTTCCTCCATTTGACCGAGGAAATCCAAATCCTTGAATACGCGTGTGGACGACGGAACCAACGACTCGCCGACGTGCGGACGGGGGAACAACTCGCGTTCGAACACCACACACTTGACGCCGGCCTTGGCCAGATAGCAACCCATGCTCGCGCCGGCGGGACCGCCGCCGATAATTCCCACTTCAAAATCGGGGACTGAATGATTCATATTCGGTACTTTCTCCCAAGGGTCTTCGCTATGCTTCTGTTCCGGTTACGCCGAAGCTTCGACAAACGCATCCGCCGTGAGATCTCCGAGGAAACCGTGCAGAGCGTGATTCGGATCCTTCTCCACCTGTTGCACGATGTTGCGCATACGGGTCAGAACGGGCGGCTCGGCATCCTCGTAGACGTCTCCCTGCAGAAGCTTGAGCACATCCAGCCGATAGCGCGGATCCTGCACGAACGCCGTGAACAGCACATTGAGGCGGTAATACACGGTGATGAAGTTGTACCAGTTGCGAGTGCCGCGCCGAAGCGTCGACTCGTAGGTCTGGAACGACTCGCGGCTGAAGTTTCCGGTCTCGAGTGCGCCAATAATATCCTTGTGCGCAAACCGTGAACAGTTCAGCGCGATGCTCACGCCGGTGGAGAAGATAGGATCGACAAAACGTCCCGCATCGCCCACCAGGACCAGACGGTCGCCGGCGAGTTGCTTCATGGCGTAGCTGTAATCACCTTCGTCCTTGAACGGATGCATCTGCTCCGAACCCTGCGCCTTGAGGCCTTCGTACAGCTCAGGACGGCTCTTGATGCATTCCCAGAAAAACTGTTCGCGCGATTCCTTGCTCTTGGCAAAATTCTTTTTCTGCGTGACCACGCCAATGCTGGTGACGGTCTCCGAAATCGGAATCTGCCAGACCCAGGTATTCGTAATGGGCAGGAAGTGAATGAAAATGAAATCGCCCTGCGTCTGCTTATTGGAAGCCATGCAGCGGCGGTCGTAGCCATTGAACCAGGTGTGAATGGCGTACTGGTCGAAGTGGTCGTCCTGAATGCGCCATTTGAGCTGATTGCCCACCAAAGTCTTGCGTCCGCTGGCATCAACCACGATGCGGCAAGTCGTGCTCATCTCTCGCTTGCCCATGTTGTACTTGATGGCCGCGCAATTGGGATCGCTGAAGTCCACGCGATTCACGCCCACGCCTTCATATACCTTGGCGCCGAACTGGTTGGCGTGCTGCAGCAGCATCAGGTCAAACTTGCTGCGATCCACGTGATAGGTATAGTTCTGGCTGACGCCGGGCTGGTTACGCTCTTCGAAGCGAATGTCCACATGGCAGTCGGCCGACACTCCGCCGAAATCCATGTTGTAGACCTTCGCGTCCGAGGCCGCGGTCCAGGCTGCGCCGAACTTATGGGGAAACTTCGCTTCCTCCATCTTGGGCAGGAAATCCAGATCTTTGAACACCCGGGTCGAGGACGGTACCAAGGACTCTCCCACGTGCGGACGGGGCATCAACTCGCGCTCAAACACCACGCAGTTAATGCCGGCTTTGGCCAGGTAAGCCGCCATGCTGGAACCTGCAGGGCCGCCTCCAATGATTCCTACCTCAAAATCGGGTACAGATGCGCTCATATCTGCTGTCTTCTCCCCAGGATATTTGTTCGGAATACGATGTTGGTTCGGAGTGCGTTCATTTCTGCCGATTGGTTGCGTGCTTAAATCGTTGTTTAGAACTCGTTTAGCTCAACCGAAACTCTGAAAGACAGTGTTGCCTTCCCAGTAACGTAGCGATTCACAAGTATTGCGGGGAGAGGCAAGAGTACAACAAAAAGTCTTGAGGGGGAACGCTACATTTACCGTCGCGCTGTGTTCCCCTATTTAACCAAAATCTGGCGACTTCGCCAAGCATGAAATAATTTGCACATCCGATTGAAACGCCGCGAAGCTTCAAGGATGCACCGCACAAGTAACCGCATCGGTAATCTGCCAGTTGTCGATCTCGTAAACGATTGTTTTCAACGGAATAAGCAAAGAGGCTTTCTTTCTCGTCAAAGAAGTTCAAAATCTTTTGCCTGCAGCGTAAAAGTCGCTTGGGCGACAAGCCTTACCCTCCGGCAATCGACTCTTTGACAAGAATGCCGGCGCAAGGTTGACAGGCCGGATCGAGCGTGACAATATGAGGATCACGGAAGTACACTTCCCGTTCCTCCCCAAAACATTCTGTATGTCTTTTTGTGCGTCCGAGGGTCCCGTGCGAATTTTCTTGCCTTCAGCAGTCTCGAGAATAATCCTTGCGGCTGTTCTGCTCCCCCTGGCGGGGTGCATCGCCCAAAAGCCGAGCAGTAGCGGAGGCAGCACCGGTCCGACAACTGTAACGGTGACGCCCTCCACCATCACCGTAACGGGCGGAAGCACGACAACTTTCACCGCCACTGTGACCGGCCCCCCAGATACAGGCGTGAACTGGTACGTGAATACCGTTCAGAACGGAAGTCCGACTCTAGGCACGCTGACAGCCGGAAGCAGTTCCGGCGGCACCACGACCGCAGTCTACACGGCGCCAGCAACACCCCCGACTCCCAACACCGTCTCCATAACGGCGGTATCGATCCCTGACAGCACGGCGGTTTCACCCCCAGCTACAGTCACGATCACGCCGTCGCTGGTTAAGGTCACCATAGCTCCCACAACGGTAACCATCAATTCAGGTGGTCAGCAGCAGTTTACTGCTACGGTAACAGGAACGACCAATACCACAGTCGGCTGGTACGTCGGCACCGCCTTTGGTGGCAATTCTGCGTTGGGAACGATCAGCTCTACTGGCCTCTACACCGCGCCAATTACGACTCAGAGCGCGCAGACCACCGTCATGGCTGAGTCACAGGCGGACACCTCAAAACAGGCGATTGCAACGGTTAATGTCACCGGAATAACGGTCACGGTTTCGCCCGTCCCTGCCTCCACGACTGTGCCCCTCCCTATAGCGGTAGGCGGAACTCAGGCGTTCTCGGCGATAGTGACTGGCAACAGCAGCAGTACGGCAATAACAAACTGGCAGGTGAATGGAATCACGGGGGGCAACTCGATATATGGCACGATTGTACCTACGAGTTCGAATACCGCTTTGTACACAGCTCCGACGAGTGTAACCGGTACTCCGCCGTTCACCGTTCCGATAACTGCGATCCAGGCGGTCAACAATTCGACCTCTGCGACCGGCACAATCCTCGCCAATGTACATGTCACCGTCACGGTTACCCCCGCCACCGACACGATCGGACAAGGCGCCAATCTGCTCTACACGGCCACGGTGAATGGTGCTCCCTCGGGTAGCCAAGGCGTCAATTGGTCCTCAGCTAATGGCGGTGCTTTCATTCCGGCTGCAGACACTTCGGGAATTCCCAGCAATCAAGGAATCTACATAGCGCCCTCTCTATCCCAAGGGCAGACCACGCTGCCCGCTACCATTTCCGCCACGTCGCAATTCGACTCGCAACAGTCCGGGACAGCGACTGTAACGGTGCAGGAGACTGACCCGCTGGGCACCGTCACTAATTTCCAGCCATTCTCCGGCACCTGCCCGACTGCGGCGGAAGATAACAACAATGCCGCCTGCTACCAGATGACTGTTTCCTGCGATCAGGTCGCACCCTGGACAACATACCTGAAGGTCAATACCCCTACGCAGACTCCTCCCTTGGGCACGGTGCTCTTTGCGACGGATGGCGGCGGCGCGAACCTCTATGACACGGAGTACACGTACGGAAGCACCACGGTTGGAGACCTGGTCACCGATGGTTACACGACCGCGCAGGTTTCCTTCGGCGGCCCACCCTTCGACACTGGCGCGAATCCGAATGGATGGTTGACTGGGCCGGGAGGTGTTCGCCGTCTGGCCTGTCGATTCGCCACGGTTGCCAACTGGATCTACAACAATCCCCAGATGCTGAACAGCAACGCCGCCAGCACCGCTCCGCTGTGCGCCACGGGCAACGGCGCGGGAGCGGGAGCAATTGCTTTCGCCGTCTCGGAATATGGGCTGAATGGTGCGAATGCATCGAACGGAGTGAACGCAAACCTCAAGATGATCGAACTCACCAGCGGCCCTAACTTGACCGCACTCGATCAGGGTTGCTTTTGCAGCCCGCCAGCTTTGGGTCCGGAGGGCGCCCCTTGTAATGCAGACCAAGGCCTTAGTCCGAGTGCCCAACTGCCTATGTGCTACACAGGAGGCCAGACCACTATCGATGCGGCCTATTCCCAACCAACGGTGTGCTCGGGCGGGAACGCGAATAATACTCTGTTGCTGACATCGGACAGCATTTATTACCAGCGCAGCGGGAAGGGCGCCGCATTTCTTCTTCCGAATACGGCGGTGAGCCAGCGATTCGGCGCCTTGGATACCCCCGGCGCGAGTGAGCCCCAAGGTTGGCAGTGGAACCAGGTTCTCGGGCAAACGACCCCAGTACAGGCCTGCGAGGCAAACGCATCGCAGCCTCTACCGAACGATTTAACTTCGGCCACAGATATCGCAAACGACATAAAGAGCATGTGCAATTAGCTATAGCTGACCCGTACCAGCAAGAACCAGAGTTGCGTCAGCGACGCGCCTCAGGCCCCGCGCTCAGTCCTGGACGCTGCGTAGCAGATCGTCAGCGACATCCAGAGCTTGTGCCAGCTGACGACCGAGTCGTGCGCAGGTAAAGCCTGTCGCACTTTCATGGAACCGTGACACCGGGAAGCAGGAATCGAATCGGCGCCTGTCGTCCCTTCGGTGATCATGTTTCCGAAAGCCAGCGTGAGCGTCTGAAGAAATCGAAAGGCCGCCGAATCCGGCGGCCTCTCTCAGTTCCAACCGTAATTCCCTACCGTTGCTGGCAGCTGGGCAGCTTGAAGTTGGCGATCCTTGTGTCCCAGTTGACTTCGGTTCCGATCTGATCTGCCGCGAAGTATTCGTTTACATACCAGAAGGTGCAGCCGTCGACGGGATCCACGGTCATGCTGTTGGAGTTTCCCCAGTGCGGCGAGTTCTCTTCGTCGCCAATTCCGTTCTCGACCAGGATCTCAGTCGATTTCGTCTTGCCGGGCAGGCTCCAATAGGACGCCCGAATGCCGGGGTGAACGGTGCTGCTCGACACGCTGTATCCCACGGCGGCATTGCCCACGCTGTCCTGCGCAATGCTGGGCAGAAAGCGATACAACGTGTTGCCGTTGGTGATCGTGCCATCCTGATAGAGCGTCGGATTGCCGTTGCCGCGCAACTCATACCAGCGAATTCCAGTTTGCTGATTCGCGCCTAATCCCACCTGCACCGTGTGGCTGATCAGAAACGACTGGTAGGTTCCGAAATTCCGGTATGCGAAGCGGGGCTCCAGGCGATCGCCCACTGAGTCGACGTAGTTCGCCGTTGTGCTGGTCGAAGGTTCGGGCACGCAAAAAGTGTTTACCGGGGCTGCGACGTCGTAACAACCGGGCTCGTACGTGGCGACCGTGACCTGACCTTTGGCGAAGGCGGATTCCGAGGGGATCGTCCAGTTCAAGCGAAAGGTCCACAGGTTCAACTTGTTCGAGGTTGTCGACTTGCCATCGGCCGGCGGATTCTCAATGCTCAGAAAATATTCATTGCGGCCGGTAGGCGGTGCAGTTGTGCCCTCGACGTCGGCGGGAATCAGGCTGTGCGCCAAATACAGAGCGCCATCGGTCGGAATCGGATTGGGATTGCTGAAGCACTGCTGCGCGCGCGCGGTACCGCCAATGATCATATTGCTACGATCGAATGCACACGCGACCACTCCGATTTCCTGATATTCGTTGTTCGGATCTTCCAGGTCGAAAGTGGCATAGTAACCGTTGGACCAGGTGCCGAACCGCGGAAAATCTGGATAATACACATTCCCGTGTGAGTTGATGCCCAGATTGGCGGTGACATTGAACTGGTACGTCCGCCAGGCCAACGTGGGCGACGTAAGATCATCCGTGTTGGAAACCGCGATGCAATAGTAGTAGACGTTGCTGGCGGGGCCAGCGCGTCGAGCAATCACCCACAAAGACGCCATGCGATCAAACGTGATCGTGCCTTCTCCGCCACCGGTGCCATCGCAATTCGTCATGCCGCTGTCGACCCAGGGCGTGTCACCTGCCTGCGGACTCGACCACACGGGAGCGAAAGTCGTTTTGTCGTAAGCCTGATAGTAAGTATTCACCCACTCCATGTACTGCTTGGTTCCAACCGATCCGTTGGCATCGATTTCGTAGGTCGGTTGGCCGATCTCCGAGGCGCCAAGGCCTTCAAAAGAAGTTGCGGTTTGGCCTTGAACATTGAATGGGACCGTGAATGGCACGAGTAGAGCGAGGATTGCCAGAATAAAGGACTTGCAGCTCATAAGGTTTTTCTCGATGGCTTGCGGTTGATGGAAATAACGATCGAACTAACGATTGATCGAACTAAATTGATGGAACCAGTAACGACGGAAGGGGAACGGTCTGATCACACTACCATGAGTCGAAGGTCGGGTGGTAGGAGACAAAAGACCCCGAATCCCTTGAGTGGCGCGGCATTCGACTATGCAGGAAGTTGCAACTTTGATCTATGATGACGGGGGTTGTCGCGGAGAGCGACTCGCGCTTCGACACACTTGTGCAACTTCGTTCACAGTGGTTCCGTTCTGGAACCTCGCCAAATGCCGCATAAACACTGGTACTTACGCCGGGTCGGCAGGGGCAATGGTCGTTCGTAACCCGTGGTTAAGGCGTTCGCCTTATTCCTTCTCAAGAAATCTTTAGCTAATCTGCAGTTGCTGCTGCATCGTCTCATTTGCAATTGGATCGTTCGTAACTGATCGGTCGCAATCTGGTCTGTTCGTACTTGGTCTTGTTCGCACGTCCCGGTGAATGCCTGAAAGGGCAGTCATTGTGTGAATCGGATCGTCCGCTTCACCCCTCTGGCCAAAAACCTAGCGGTTATCTCCTACCGTCCGACGGAGGCTTTTACATGCGAAGGTACGCGTGCGCCTTGTGCGCTCTGGGTGGAATCCTGTTTTTCTCTCGGTTGTCGTTTGGCCAAGCCAACATCAACGAGAATCTGGAAACGGCGTACGTTTACGTCAACGGGACCACGGGTTCGGACTCGAATCCAGGCACGCAATCGAAACCTCTGCAAACCATCGGGGCGGCCGCAACGATGGCGCAGACCAACAATCAGAACAGCATCGGCTCCCGCGTGATTATTAGCCCGGGCACCTACCGCGAAAGCGTTTTGCTCAATCACGGCCCCAAAGACACCAGCCTGCCGATCACGTTTGAAGCTGCGACGAATGGAACGGTCATCGTGAGCGGCGCCACGGTCTACGCCGGATGGGTGAAATATGCATCCAATCCGAGCATTTATACCAACAGCTGGCTGAACGACTGGGGAACCTGCGCGCAGATTACGATGTGTCCCTTTCAGCAGGAGATTATGATGCGGCAGGAAATGGTTGCGGTAAACGGCACGGTCCTGACCCAGGTACTCTCGTTGACGCAAATGCTGGCGGGCACTTTTTATGTCGATGAGGAAGCGGCCATGATCTATGTGTGGCCGCCCAAGGGAACGAAGATGAGCACGGCAACCGTAGAAGCCGCTTCCCTGCCCAGCCTCTTCCAGATTTCGCACGAATCCAACATCGTCATCCGCGGACTGACCTTTCAGTATGCCAACAGTTGCCGGGCTTCGGCGGCCGTCAATGTCATCAGCAATTCCACCAACATTCTTTTCGACAGCGATACTTTCCAATGGAATAACGGACAGGGATTGAAGATCGCGTATCCAGCTACCTACTTCACGGTTGAAAACAGCGTGGCCCTGCATAACGGCGACGCCGGGTTCCAGGAGTTGCAAACCCTGTACGGACTGTGGCAAGCGGACACGGCTTCCTACAATAACTGGCGCGGCGCTCAGGGAGCCTACTATGGCTGCAATACCGCCGGATTTCACGCCTCACTGGCGCACGACGACACCATCGACGGCCTCACCGCCACCTTCAATCAAACGTTCGGCGTTCATTGGGATACCGACAATGCGAACATCGCCGCCAGCAGCCTCAACGGAACCGGCAATTTTCTGAGCGGGGCGTTTATTGAAAAGGATGAAGGTCCGATTACGATTTCCGGCAGCTACTTCTGCAATCAGAATGGCGTAATGGGCGTGGGTGGAGTGGCGCTGCGCAACTCGGAAAACGTCTCACTGAGCAAAAGCGTCGTCATGAATAACCTTCCCGCCCAGGTCATGGTGATCGGACAAGCGGGCGGCATCGAGATTACCAACTGGCAAACCGGCATCACCACCAACCTGGTCACGCAAAACTTCAGCAACACCTCGAATGTCATCCAGGGAACTACCAGCAGCCAGGAAGTATTCCAGGACAGTCATCTGAACGGTTCGGATTGGACGTCATTTCAAAGCACTCTGAAGTCATCGGAAAATACGTGGTGGAACGACTTGAATTCCACGACGCCGTTCGTGGTGCCGACTCCGAACACAAACACGAAAGATGATTTTTCCGCATGGCAAAGCGCGACTCTTGCCGATTCCAGTTCCCGCTTTACGGCCCCCGTAGGCGCTCCAGGTGCAGCCTGCGATCTGATTCCAGTCGGCACGGACTTCTGGTTCACCATCAGCACCGCTTTGCTGACGGTCAACCCTGGTGGCTCAGCGACCTATGACCTGACGCTAACTCCGTTGAACTTTACGGGGACCGTCAATCTGACTCTCGATGGTATTTCGGAAGTGAAGGGCCTCTCAGCGACATTGAGCCCGAGTTCACTCACCAACAGCGGGACTTCGGTACTCACGGTGACTGCCGGAACCAACACGGCACCGGGAACTTATTCGATCACGGTGATCGCCAACAGCGGCAGCCTGACTCGGACAGTGACCACGCAACTGACCGTCAACTAACGACGCCCGCAGCGCGCCCGGTGGCAGACCTGAAGGCCTGCCCTGATACGAACCCTAGACGCCGATCGCGCAGCAGTACCGATTCTCACAACATCGCGCCCTGGCGAAGTCGGATAGAATCATCAGCGTTCGCTCGTTCCCGAATTCACTTCTTAACTTCAGCCTGGAGATTCAATTGCTGCGTCAGTCGCCGACATCACTGGCCTTTTGGCTCATACTGGCGTGCGCTGCTGCTTCGCAAAATGCGGTCCCCGCAAAGCCTGCGATCGCGAGGCCCGGGTTACCACCCGGCAAGCTCATCGCCGCGCGCAATATGACCACTCCGCGCGGCGGCCATACGGCAACGATTCTGCCTGACTTTAAAGTGCTGATTGTGGGTGGCAAGCGGGAAAATGGCACGGTATTAGCCACTACAGAAATCTACGATCCGACCACGGAAACATTCTCTCCAGCCGGCAAAATGCTGGTTCCGCGCGAGGGCCACATTGCCGCTTCCCTGGAAGATAGCAAAATAGTGATCGCCGGCGGCGCGACCCGGGGCGGAGTTCCGCTCTCCAGTTCCGAGGATTACGATTTCGAGACTGGCGCCTTCACCGCCCGGGGAAACATGCACGCGCGCCGCGTTCATGCCGCGGCCACTGTGCTGCGCGACGGACGGGTTCTTGTGACCGGAGGCGAAGATGGAAAACTTCCTCTCGCTTCCGCCGAGTTCTACGACGTACTCACCGGCAAGTGGACTCTCGTCGGGAAAATGTCCACGCCGCGTACTAACCACTCCGCTACCCTGCTCTCCGACGGTCGCGTTCTGATCGCGGGAGGAACGGGCAGCCACCATGCCGCGCTCGCCACCGCGGAAATCTTTGACCCGAAGACCAACCAATTCACTCCTGCTGGAGATTTGCGCGAAGCCCGCTACAGCCATACTGCCGCACTTCTTCCCACCGGCGCGGTTCTGATTGCGGGAGGGACCGGCGGCGCCGACGGCGCCCCGCTGGCCTCCGCGGAGATTTATTCGCCGGCAACGAATTCGTTCGCGACGACCGGAAAGCTGGCGGAGGCTCGCTTCAAGCTTCCTGAATCCACCGCCCTGGTGGATGGCCGGGTCCTGATCGTGGGTGGAGGCGCAACCGCCGAACTCTATGACCGGTATACGGGCACGTTCCGTACCGTCAATGGAAGTCTCGATACCGCCCGCTACTATCCGGCGATCCTGCGCCTCATGGATGGCTCGACCCGCATTTTCGGCGGATATGACTCAAAAGGAATCAGCACGGCGAAGACCTGGATCTACCGCCCCTGACAATCGCCTTCCGCGCGTCATCAGCGTACTGGGTTGTCGTCGGCTCACTGGGTTGTCATCCCAAGCGAAGCCAGGGACCTGGGTCGTTGCCTGCGCCACCGGTGCCGCCGCGTCCGGCAAACACCCAGGTCCCTCGCGTTGCTCGGGATGACAACCTGCTTGCGAGGGATGATAAGCTGCCTGGCTCCGACGCGCTTCCGCACAAAAAGCAACGGGCCCTGGAATGTTCTCCAGGGCCCGCCGTTACGCCTATCTCAGTTTGCCGCAGCCACTCCCGTGCCACTAACCAGAACCGTCGACGCCGGGGCGGGATCACCATCACCGATATTGAAGGTTGCACTCTGAGTCCCAGCCACAGTCGGGGTAAAGGCCAGAGTGAATGTGCAGGTTGAGTTGGCCGGAACGCTGCCGCCGCTGCCAGCCACGAAATTGCATGTGTTGCTCTGGATACTGAATACATTCGCGGTGCCGTTGCTGAAATACGCGCTGCTGATTTGCATCGGGACCGGGCCAGCGTTCTGGAAGGTGACGACCGAGGTCGTGGTCTGGCCGATCGTCGCCTGCGGGAAGGTCAAACTGGACGGTGTAACCTTCACCGCGGTTGCTTCTCCGCTGATCAGCAGGCCCTGCTTCATGAGAGTGAGGTTCCCGTAGTAGACCTGAGTGATGTGTGCCGAGCCGCTCTCGGTCGGAGTGAAGTAAACCGTTGAGGCACAACTGGCCCCCGGCAACAAAGGCACGCTGTAATTAAACGGCGGGCCTCCACCGGCGCAGGTGCTGGTGAAGCTGAACTCGGTCGGGTTCTCACCTTCCAAATCGATCAGCGTGAAATAAATGTCCACGCCGCTCTCGTTGGTAAACGTATCAATCTTTCCAGCGCTCGTGGTGCCAATCAACTGCCATCCAGGGAAGGTCATCGTGCGTGGCACCAGATCAATTGGAATGTTGCCCTTTCCCGTCAACTGCACCCCTAGCATGCTGCCGTTGGCGGCAGTGATCGTCATCTGAGTGTTAGCGACTTCCGACGCTATCGGCGAGAACGTGATAGTGAATGTGCAAGTCTTGCCCGCAGCCACCGTAGCTCCGCAAGCATCGTTTGTCAGTGTGAAATCAGAGGCGTCGGTTCCGATGAAGGCAATGCTTCCCATCGTGTAGGTCGTAGTGCCGCTATTTTTCAAGGTAAAGGGCTTGGACACATATGAGTGGCCAGAAGTGTTCGTTCCGAAGCCAAAGACACTGGGAGTAATCGAGATGGGATTGTCGGTCAATACCGAGACCGTATTGGAGTTGACAGCCGCCGCCACGATGTCGAGCTTGCCGTTGTTATTGAAATCGCCAACGGCGAGTCCGGAGGGGCCGCTGCTGGTGGGATAAATCGACTCCGTCTTGAAGGTGCCGTTGCCGCTGCCGAGCAGAACCGAAACCGTATTGTCGTTGTAGTTGGCGGAGATCAGATCCAGCTTGCCGTCCGCATTGACGTCCGCGGTGGCGATGGCCACTGCATTAGCTCCAATCGCGTAATCCACGTGGGCCTGGAAGGTGCCGTTTCCATTACCCAGCAGGACGGAAATCCGCGAGTTCGAAGTGCCTACGGCGAGATCCAGAACGTTTGTGCCGGTAAAGTTGCCCGCCACCACGCTGTTGGCGCCTGCGATGGTCGGATACGGCACCGCAGCTCCGAACTTGCCATTGCCCGTCCCCAGTAAAATAGCCACGGTATTGTCGGTGTTGTTCGCGACCGCCAGGTCCAGTAGGCCATCTCCGTTAAAATCGCCAATCGCCACGCCCGAGGGACCGTTCCCAGTGGCGTAATCCACGGGCGGTTGGAAGGAACCGTCTCCGTTGCCCAGCAGAACCGACACGTTGTTGGCTTTGTAGTTGACCACGATGATGTCGAGCTTGCCGTCGCCATTCACATCCGCCGTGGCGAGCGCCACCGGTTGGGTGCTCGCGGCATACTCCTGGTGGGGCTGGAACGTGCCATCCCCGTTGCCCAGCAGCACTGTGATCTCGCTGGTGTACGGGTCGGCGGTGGCGACATCCATTTTGCCGTCACCGTTGAAATCGCCGTGGATAATCGCGCTAGGATGCCCCGGAACCGCGTATTCCACGTGTGCCGCAAATGTTCCGTTTCCCACCCCCAACAGCACCGAGACACTGTTGTCGCCGGTGGGGACGGCCAAGTCGAGTATTCCGTCGCCATTAAAGTCCGCCGTGGTCACGTCATTCGGCGTCGTGTCGGTGGCATAATCCAGCTTGCCGTACCCCACCGTGTATCCGCCCTTGATGACCTGAAAGTAGTCAGCATTCGAAACGACGCCGCCGTTTGAAACCGTCACCAAACCGGTTTCTGCCGTCGCCTGATCGGCCGCCGACACCGACGCCGTCACTTCCGAACTCGACACAAAGGTGGTGGTCAGAGCGGTGCCGTTCCATTTGACGACTGAGTCCGAAGCGAAGCCGGTCCCGTATACCGTCAAAGTAAATGTGGCCGAACCGGGCACCCTGACTCCAGGCGACAGTGGCGCATTCAGAAATGGAACCGCGCTCTGGGCCAGCGCCGCCGAAGCGGACAGTGCCAGTGCCAACGCCAACGTCATCATGACGATTACGATTCGCGACAGACTGACTCGTGTCAGGCCGATTCGGGTCAAATCATGGATGCGGCGATGCTGGAGGATTCCCTCACGAAGGGTCCTAGAGGCGGGCGATTGGCAGGTGTTCACAGGGTGTCTCCCTCTGTTTGAGTCGTTTAACTTAGGTTAAGTCGGAGCCCTAAAAGATTGCTCGGCGTGCGGGGGAGAAGTCGGAAAGCGAACCGATGGGTTCAGTGTGGTCGCCTTCAACTACGCTGTCAAGATGAAGGAACTTGCACATGGAGCCTTTCGTTTAGGAACGCTGGGCGTCATCCCGAAGCGCGGCGCAGTTCAGCCGCTGGAGAGATCTCCCAAGACACGATTTTCGGGGAGATCCCCTTCGGCTCCGCTCGCGATGACGCCACACTTGAAAGGTTCAAACTGAGCCACCGCACAATTCTGTGTGCAATTTTCTGCGCAACTTTCTGGCCCCCATCGGGTTAAGATTTTAGCGACTCGGGTCAGCTATTTGGAGCTAAATCGACACTAAATTCCACCGAATTCGAAGGAAAAACGATGCCACACAGACCCTCCCCCGGATCGAGCGGCAACCCGTTCCTGAAGTTTCTGCGTACTATCCTCCCGCTGCTCACGCTGGCCGCCCTGATCGCTTGCGGCAGTAGCGGCCCCTCGTCCAAGGCCATTATCGGCGGTGGTGGTACGGGTGGCGGGGGGGGGGCCAGGGGGGCTTCTTCTCTGCTGTTTGCTTCGGACTTCAATTCGCTTCCCACTTCCCTGCCGTCTCCGCTTTGGTGTCCTACAGATTCGGCAGGTAACATCGCCTCGATCACGACGTTGAGAATCTGGGACAGCCAGATGAAGTGGTCCGACATTGAGACCTCGGCCGGAACGTTCGATTGGACCAGGCTGGATAACGCCGTTAACAACCTGATCACCGACCCCAGCTGCACCATGGGTATGATTTACACCGTGGGCTCGATCCCGGAATGGGCTACCGCCTGCAACGGCCAGCCGGATCCCGGCCCCTGCCTGCCCGGACCGACGACGTCCGGTTTTGGCGGAGGCACAGAATGCGCCAATGCGACCGACTGGTCCTGTCTTCCGCCTACCGACGTAAACAGCGATGGAACTGGAGCAGACGCCCAGTTCCAGACCTACATCAGCACACTGGCCACGCGCTACGGCAGCAGCATCAATTACTACGAAGTGTGGAACGAGGCGGATTCCCCGAACTTCTGGTGTCCTTCCGGCGGAGGCTCGCCCGCGGCTTGTGGGACCGGCAATGCCAGCGTCGCGATCATGGTGCGGATGGCGTGGGACCTCTACAACATCGTCCATTGCGCCAGTTCGACGGTGAAGGTGCTCAGCCCGTCGTTTCACGGAGACACGGCCGCGAGCTGGATGCACACGTACGCGACAACTCAAATCAGCGCCCCTGCCGGCTCGATTGGAGGCTGTTCCTGGCCGGCGGCGACCGTAACGGGCAAGCAGACCTTCGACATTACAAACTTTCACGGCCGAGGATCGCCGAACTCCGACCCTACTGAATTCCTGCCCGCCTATCAGGCCGTGGCTCAGGAAATGCAAGCCGACGGTCTGCCCACGGACCTGTTCGACGACGAGAACGGCTACATTGGAATTGCTCAGGCGGCGAATCCCAACATTCAAGCAGCCTATGTGGCAATCAGTTACATTCTGCGGGCATCGGTTGGACCGCCCTCGATCGAACTCTCCAGTTGGTACGCCTGGGACGCTCCGCAGGGGACCGGATTACAGGGAACCATCGTGGGGACGGCTTATGATGTTGTGGCCGGATGGCTGAGCGGATCGAGCTTGAGCAATTGCGCGATCTTAGGCTCGCTCTACTCCTGTTCGGGTACGACTAAGGGCGGCACACCGTTCGACATCGTGTGGGATATGAGCCAGAATTGCAATAGCGGATGCACGACTGTGAACCAGGCTGTGTCCACGTTTTCGACCTGGACCGACCTGACCGGCGCGCAACATCAGGTTTCCGGAGGCACGGCCCCGGTCGGCTATCAGCCGATTATTTTGGAGTGAGCTGGATTGACTGAGCGGCTCGTCAGCGCGTCACGGCAGGCCGTTGGCATCGGTCAAAGTGTAAATATCAGAGTTAGGATTCAGCGGATTCAAATTTGTCATGCCGCCGAAAGTAATCATCTCGTTCGAAGTTGAAACATATTCCGAGCTGTGGAAGCGCCGCAGTTGCCCCGAGACGCCCTCACTCCACGTCGCGGGACCATCGTGGCCGTTGGCTCCCGACAAAATCCACACGTCGCTGAGAATCGCCGTGCCGTTGTATCCGGCATACACCGTCATCCGATTATTGACCGAATCGTAAATGGCGGTGTGGCCGGACCGCGCCGAGGGCCCTTGATTGGAGGGAGTCAGCTCCGTCCAGGCTGGAGTTCCGCCCGTGCCATTCGCGTTCGACAGCAGCCAGATGTCTCCAAACTCAACGCCGCCGGCGTCGCCCCCATAAACAATCAAAGTATTGGTGGCGGAGTCATAGACTGCGCTGCTGCTTTCGCGCTCGCTCGGACCGGTCCCTGTAGGCGACAGCTGCTTCCAACTGGGCAGTGCGCTTACGTCGTTGGCATTTTGGAGAATCCACACGTCGCCGTAGACGCTGCTCCCACAATTGAACCCCCCGAAAATCATCAGCGTGTTGGTGACGGAATCGTAGGCAGACGCATGCAACTCCCGAATCCCCGGCACCGTCCCTGACGGCTTCAAGGTAACCCAGGTCGGCGTTCCGCCTTGCGTGTTCGCATTTTCCAGCACGTGATAGTCGTTCACGCAGGGCCCCGGGTAGCCCGTAGCTCCGGCAAAAACCATCATCCGGTTGCTTCCACTGTCATATAAACCGGTGTGGCCAAATCGTGGCGACGGAACCGGTCCGGACGTATGAATGATGTTCCATTTCAGATTCGAAGAACCGATGATATCCACGGCCTGCCAGTAGTCATTGAAGTCCAGATTCGTCTTCGAGTGCTGGCCTCCGAACACGAACAAATCATTGGTTACGCTGTCATAGTAAGCGGACTGCGAATACCTCACGGCGGGGCCGCCCAAAATCCATTTCGTTGCTTTGGCGCTAAGACCATTTGCCGCAAGCAGCGTAAAGGCGTGCGAATTCGTCGAGAGCTTGTTGGCCGTGCTGCTGCCCGCGAAAACATACATATCGTTTGCCGTCGGATCGTAGACGGCGCTGTGATACGCCAGACTTGGCGCGGTGCCCGTGGTTTCGATCTCGCTCCAAGCGGGAGTGCCGATTCCGTTCGCCGCAGTCAATACCCAGCTATCAGTGAGAGTCTTATTGCCGCTGACTCCGCCAAAAATCGTCATGCGATCTTCAGCGCCGTCGTAGACGGCGGTTTGACCGGTGCGAGTACCGGGAGCCGTGCCTTTCGGAGACAACTCTGCCCAGACCGGCGTCCCGCCCGTACCGTTGGCATTCGACAGCACCCACACGTCGCCAAAATCAGTGCTTCCGGCATTCCCTGCGTAAATGGTCAGGATGTTGTTGACGGAATCATAGACGGCGCTGGCGCTTTCGCGCGCCGTGGGCTGCGTGCCGGAAGTCGTGAGTTGGCGCCACGCGGGCGTTCCGTCTTCTCCGTTTGCGCTGGTCAGCACCCACACATCATTGAAATATCCGGTGGAACAATTGTTGCCACCAAACACGATCATCGAATCTGTGGTCGGATCATAGACAGCTGCGGAGTACACACGGGGGGCTGGCGCTGTTCCTGTAGGCGCCGCCGCAGTCCAGGATGCAGTTCCGTTTCCGTTCGCACCTTCAAGAATCCAAACATCGTTAGCACAGGGTGAAGACAGTCCCTCGGCGCCGCCGAAAATTGTCATGCGATTGCTGGCCGGGTCGTAGGTCGCCACGTGACCATATCTGCCTTTGGGGGCCGTGCCCGTCGGCAACAACTGGGTGAACCGATCATCCTGATTTTGCGAGGTAACTCCCAGCCAGACATCGCTGAGATCAGTGTCGGTGGACGTTTCCTGACCGCCGAAAATGATCATTTGCTTGGTGGTCGGATCAAAAACGGCGGTGTGCGAATGCCGGGATTGCGGGCCGTGCAGCGTCCATACTTGAGCGTTCAGAAAACTGCCAGAGGTAAAGAGGGCGAAGACTAAGACGACGACGAGGAGGAGGTAGGTGATTCGTTTCATGGTTGTCCGTTCGCATCGGTCAAAGAGAAAAGGTGATCATCCGGCAGCGAGGGTAAAGTAAACACGCCGCCGAAAATATTCATTTGATTGTTGGCCGGGTCATACACCGCACTGGCGAAGCGCCGCGCAGGCGCCGTCGTCAGCGGAGTAATTTCAGTCCACCGAGGAATTGTTTTCTCCCCGTTCGGATCGGAGAGCACCCAAGTGTCGCTTAACAGATTCGTGCCGTCATACCCGCCGTAAATCGTCATCAGGTCATTTTCAACGTCGTAAGTGGCAGTATGCCCGGAACGGGCGGATGGACCTGTATTCGAGGGAATCGCCTGCCTCCACTGCGGCGTGCCGCCGGTTCCGTTGGCGTGGGAGAGAATCCAAACGTCTCCAAAGGGCGCGCTGCCGGCATCGCCGCCGTAGATGGTCAAAGTGTTGGTAGTCGAGTTATAAATCGCCGAACTGCTCTCCCGGGCGGCGGGTGGAGTGCCCTTGGGAGAAAGCTTAGCCCACGCCGGCGTGGAGGTCACCGCATTCGCTCCGCTTAGAACCCACGTATCGTTGTAGTACGTGGAGGCGCAGTTATAACCACCGAAAACAATCAGCGTGTTCGTGGTCGGATCATAAGCTGAGCTGTGACGCACGCGAACGCCCGGCGCTGTGCCGGTCGGCACCACAGACAACCACTCCGGTCTCCCACCCGTATTGTTAGCAGTGGTCATCACCCAGTAATCATTCATGCAAGGCGAAGGAAAGCCAGTCGATCCGCCAAACACCATCAGGCGATTGCTGGCGCTGTCATACTGCGCAGCTTGTCCCCAGCGCGCTTTAGGATGCGTTCCCCCGACATTGATCGGGACCCAATTGATGTTGAAGGAATCATCGACCCCGGTGTTCTGCCAGTAGTCATCGATGTTCGTATTGGTCTGCGCATGCTGGCCGTCCATCACAAATACGCTGTTGCTCACGGAATCGTAAAACATCGATTGCGAATAGCGAGCGGTCGGGCCGCCGCGCGTCCACGAACTCGAACCCAAGCCATCGGCGCTGCTCAGTGTGAAGGCGTGGTCATCTCCGGCGAGTTTGGCCTCACTGCTCGAGCCGGCAAAAACGTACATATCGTTTACCGTGGAGTCATACACCGCGCTGTGGAAACCGACGGCGGGCGCCGTGCCCCTGGTCGCAATCTCCGACCATGCGGGAGTGCCGCCAATTCCATCGGCAAAGGTCAGAACAAAGCTATCCGAGAGCGCGTTGGACAAATGGAATCCGCCAAATATCGTCATGCGATTGTTCGCGCTGTCATATACCGCCGTGTGACCGGATCGCGTGGTTGGCGCCGTGCCTGTGGGCGACAACTGCGTCCACACCGGCGTTCCTCCCGTGCCATTGGCATGCGAGAGAACCCAGACATCTCCGAAGTTAGCGCCGCCCGCGTCGCCGCCGTACACCGTCATAATGTTGTTCGTGGAATCGTAAATCGCGCTGGCGCTCTCCCGCGCCGCCGGTGGAGTGCCGGAGGGCGTAAGCTGCGTCCAGGCCGGGCTGCCCGCTTCTCCATTGGCATCGCTGAGAACCCAGACGTCATTGAAATATCCAGTCGAACAGTTATTGCCGCCAAACACGATCAATGAATTCGTGTTCGAGTCATACACGCCCGTGTGATGCAATCTCGCGGCCGGCGGGCTGCCCGACGGAGAAGATTGAAGCCACGCACTCGACCCGCTATGGCCGTTGGCCCCATCGAGGACCCAGACGTCATTCGCGCAAGGCCCGGGAAATCCAGTGCCGCCACCGAAAATTGTCATCCGATTACTGTTCGGATCGTAGGTGGCCACGTGCCCGAATCTGCCCGCCGGGTTCGACCCGCTGGGCACAAGACTGGTGGATGAAATGAACTTCGAGGTACCGGTATCGATCAGCCATGAGTCGTTGAGATCCGTCTCTGTAGCAGGATCTTGCCCGCCGAAGACGATCATCTTCTTGGTTGTGGGATCGAACACCGCCGTATGCGAGAAGCGCGCCAGCGGACCATATTGCGTCCAGGTCTGCGCCCTGGCAAACGGTTCGCCAGCAAAGAAAAGAAAAAGGATGGAAAGCGCCGGCAAGACGACTGACGGAAGACGCACGAATGCCAGGCTTCTCCACATCTTCATGACTGGACGGCTCCGAAACCAGAAGAAGGTCGTCAGCCGAGAGCAACCCGCGAGTGCAAGCTGGCTGCACCGCCGCGCTGGCTCTCAACATGGCGAACCGGGGGCGTCCTCAGTCTGTCCGAGGCTTTGCACACTGTCAAGATGAAGGAATTTGCATCTTGACGCTAAACAGCCATCGTCCTATGCTGCGTAGGCACGCGTGTAGAGCTGCCGTATCCCCCACAGGGCCCTACCCTTCAACGTCCCGGAGCGCCAGCCCCAGTGCTGCGCCCGATTCGGAGTTCTCACTTGAGCCAGTCTAATTCTCGTTCTCGTTCTCTTTCTCCTTCCCTCTCCCGCTCCCTTGCCTGCGCGGCGCTGCTTCTGTTTTCTCTCAGCATGTTCCTGGTTTCTCCCGCTTCCGCGCAAAAGTGGAACCGCTACGGCCCCGGCACCCGCACACAGGCGACGTCCATCTACGATCCCTCGACCGACCAGATGATTATGTTCGCAGGGCAGCACGCGCCCAACCTGATCGACTTTCACGACGTTTGGACCGTGAAGAACGTGATTGCTTCTTCGGCAGCGACTTCCGAGAACCTGAACTGGGTTGCGATCTATCCCACCGGCGGGCCGCCCAGTGATCGCTTCGGCCACACCGCCGTCTACAATCCCACCTCCAATCGCATGGTGGTTTTCGGCGGAGGCACCGGCTTTCCAGGCCCCTGCGTCAACGACCTGTGGATCCTTCAAAACCCGAATTCCGTGGGCGCACCCTCCTGGACGCAGCTCACCCCCACTGGAACGCTGCCCCCCGTCAGGGAGGGTCACGTCGCCATCTACAACGCCCAAGCAAATACGATGGTGATGTTCGGTGGAACGGACTGCAACGGAAACTACTACAACGACCTCTGGATCCTGAGCAACGCCGACGGATCAACCGGCACGCCCAAATGGACGCAAGCGAAGCCCACCGGCACTCCGCCGGCAGCCCGCTCGCAAAGCACCGCGACTTACGACCCGGTCAATCGTATCGTGACGATTTTCGGAGGCGCTGCCGGCTCGACTGCCTACAATGACGTCTGGACGCTCAACAGCTCCAGCAAGACTCCGACCTGGAAAGAAATTGTCCCCACCGGAACGGCCCCGACAGCGCGTCGCGGTCACACTGCCGTCTATGACTCGACCAATAACCGCATGGTCGTCCACGGAGGAATGAACAGCGCAAACGTGGTGCAGAACGACACCTGGATTCTTACCGATGCGAACGGGATCGGAACCCCGGGCTGGACGCCATTAGAACCCACCGACACCGCGCCTTACCGCGGAAGTCATACGGCCATTTACGATCCAGTCTCCGATGAGATGGTAATCTTTGGCGGCGCCAGCCAGCTGCCTCAAACTTTTACCGACGATCACGTTTTTGTGTTGACCGAAGCCAATGGATTGAAATCCGGATCGACTTGGTCGCAGGATGGTCCCGCTCCACGCTACCATCTCGCTGGGGTTTACGATGCGGTTACCGATCAACTGATCACCTTTGGCGGGGAGGAATCCGGGACCGTCGGCCCATTCAATGATGTTTGGTCCGAAGTTTCGATTGCGGCTGACGAGTTGTTCAACCAGCCCTCCGACAATTGGGTGCAAGTCTTTCCATCGGGAACGCCTCCGGCCGCGCGCTTTGGACATACCGGGGTCTACGACTCGTCCTCGAATCGGATGATAATTTTTGCCGGCGCCACCAACGCGACCAGTTGCCGGAACGATTTATGGATTCTTGACGACGCTAATTCCGCCGACGGAACGCCGGATTGGATCAGTCTGACGGCTTCGGGAACGCCCCCTCCAGCGCGCATGAATCACATTGCAGTTTACGATCCTGCGCAAAACAGCATGATCATTTTCGGTGGAACCAACTGCGCTTCCGGCTATCTCTCCGATGTATGGGTTCTGAGCAATGCCAACGGCGAAGGCGGCACGCCCGCCTGGACGAAGCTGTCTCCCTCCGGCACCGGCCCCAGCGTGCGCGAAAATAGCAGCGCGATTTACGATTCGGTGAACAATGTTCTAACGATCTACGCTGGCGACACCGGCGGACAAGGTCTCACCGATGTCTGGACTCTCTCCAATGCCAACGGCCAGGGCGGAACGCCCGTCTGGACGCCGCTCACTCCCAGCGGAACTCCTCCGGCCGGAAGGACCGGACAGGTTTCTGCGTATGACTCCGTTCACAACCGGATGATTATGTTCGGCGGCATCAATGCCATTGGCGGCAAATATTTCCTGGACGACACCTGGATCCTCACCAACCCCAACGGCCTCGGAGGCGCTTCTGCCTGGAGCCCTGAGGTAGTGAGCGGCACCGCGCCCCAGCTTTGGTTTGATGTGGGCTTCTACAGCCCGGTCTACAACAGTTTGATTGTTTTCGGCGGGGAGAGCCAGATCATTCCGTCTCCGCCGGCCGATCACATTTTCGTTCTCTCGCAAGCCAACGGAATCAAATAGGCCACCGAAAGTAAGCACGGCGCCGGCATTCCTTATTGGGATTGTCGGCGCCGAATTCCATCTGTTGTATGATTCTGGAATCGCGCGGAGGCCGAACGCAAATCAGCCCACCTTGCGAGCGTGCTGATTTTCCCGGGCAATTTGCCTGGGATCATTTGCCGGGATGACTTCCGCTTCGAATGGCCACCCGTTTACCTGAGAGCAAAGCCCGATCCGATCAGCCTTTTCGCTATAACCTCGCGCAACTTTCCCGCGCGTTTCTGGCAGCTGTCGCCATCTGCTATGGGCTGCTGGCGGGTTTGCACACTCTGCAGGACTTCGATTTAGGCTGGCAACTGGCCACGGGCCGTTGGGTGGTGCAGCATCGCCACGTATTTTCTGTGGACGTTTTTTCCTACACGGCAAACGGGCAGCCGTGGAT